>CAJXMX010000425.1 GCA_913056355.1 uncultured Opitutales bacterium | reverse complement strand
GCCCGCTCGGCGATTCCACATAATTCCACGATTATCCCTAATCCTTCTGCTCATCCCGGTGTACGGACCCGTCCCGGAGGGTGACCACGCGCCGGGCGTACTCCATCACCCGCCGGTCGTGGGTGGAGAAAATAAAGGTCACGCCGTGGCGCTGGTTCATGGCCTCCATGATCTCCAGCAGGCTGCGCGCGGTCTCGGAGTCGAGGTTGGCCGTCGGTTCGTCGGCCAGGATGATGTCCGGTTCGCTGACCAGGGCCCGGGCCACGGCCACCCTTTGCTGCTGGCCGCCCGACATCTCGTGCGGCCGGCGCTTGTAGAGGCCCTCCAGCCCCACTTCGTCCAGCATCTTGCGGGCCCGGCTCCGGCGGTTCTTGTGGGGAACCCCCTGCAAAAGCATGACGTACTCCACGTTCTCCTCCGCGGAGAGGACGGGAATCAGGTTGTAGGCCTGGAAAATGAAGCCCACATGCTGCAGGCGGAGGTCGGTCGCTTCGCGGGCGCTCAACTCGGAGAGCTTGTAGTCATTGACCAGGACCTCCCCCTGCTCGAACTTGTCCAGCCCCCCGATGAGGTTCAGGAGGGTTGTCTTGCCCGAGCCCGAGGGACCGGCCAGGGCCATGAATTCCCCGTTGGCCACCTCGAGGTCGACCCCGCGCAGGGCATGGACTTCGATTTTACCCTGTTGATAGGTCTTGTGCAGGTTGTGGCAGCTGACGATCGGTTTCATGGGCGGTCCTTATTTGAAGTGGGTCATGGCCTCCACGGGAGTGAAGCGGGCGGCCTTGATGGCCGGATAAAGGCTGACCAGGATTCCCAGGCAGAAAACCAGGCTGTTGAAGATGACCAGGTCCTTGGGATTGATTTGGGGATAGACATAACGGGAAATGCTGAACACTTCCGCGGTTGCGGCAAAGGTGGTGAGGTCGATTCCGCGCTGGCCGAACCAGTGAACGATGAGGATCGAAAGGACATTGCCGATGACCAGGCCGACCACCAGCATCAGCATCGCCTCCAGCAGCACTCCTGTCATGATCCGGGCCGGCCGGGCGCCGAGGGCCCGTGTCAGCCCAAACTCCCGGATCCGGTCATAGACGGCCATGAGCAGCGTGTTGACCAGTCCGAAGGCCATGGCCAGGAAAATGACCAACCCCCAGATGTAGGAAAAGTAGTCCCATATTTCCAGATAAGCGGTGACCATGGGGAGCCGCTCCCGCCAGGTGGTGACCGAGTAGCGATCGCCGTCGACAAAGGACCGCAGGCGCTCGGCGACGGCATCCGTCTGTTCGATATCCGGAAGGTGAATGGAGATCTCCGAGATGCTGCCCTGCAGGCTGAGGAATGCCGCCACGTCCTCCCTCCGGGCGAAAGCGAAGCCCGTCTCGTTGGACTCCAGGAAGGTGTCGAAGGAACCGCTGATGTGGAAGGCCGCCGAGGCTGTTTCCCCCAGCGTGTCGCGGGCCATCAGGATCAGCTTGTGGCCGATCTCGGTCTCGTAGTCCTCCAGCAGCTTCTTCCCGACAAGGATGGCGTTGCCCCTCCCTTCCCGCGGCATGCTTCCGTCAATGCCGGCCGAGCCGAGGAAGGTCATCTGGTTCGTATTGGAAAAGTCAGTACCGACCAGGACCAGCCCGCCCGAGTGCCGGGCGTTGCTGGCCACCACCGGGAAGCGGATGCGCCAGGCCACCAGCGAGCCCTCCGGCAGGATGCGGGCCAGCAAATCATGCAGCTCCTCCGGATCCTCCATCCGGTTCTCGATGGCGGGATCATCCAGGTAGCCGGGATGATGAATCTCGATGTGGCCGGTGAGGTTGGCCAGCGAGGTATCCAGCATGCTGTTGACCATGCCCCACATGTAGGCGCTGGTCAGGACCATCATCAGAATGCCCACCACCACCGCCACCAGGATGACAGCGGTGCGCCGGGGATTGCGCCAGAGGTTGCGCCAGGCGATGAGGATCTGCCATCTCATTGGTCGCGCATGGCCTGGACCGGCTTGAGCCGCAGCAAC
>CAJXMX010000424.1 GCA_913056355.1 uncultured Opitutales bacterium | reverse complement strand
GTAAAGGGCTTGCCCTCCATGCGGATCCAGCGCCAGGCCCCCATGAGGTGCCGCAGGCGGAATTCCTGGTGCAGCTGCTCCCGGTTCTTGATCGCGTACTGGACCCGGTCCAGGACCTGTTTCCGGTCCTCCGGATGGATCATCTCCTGCCAGCCCTCCCGGATCTGCTCCACCAATGTGCAGCCCGTGAAGTTCAGCCAGGCCTGGTTGTAGAAGTACGGAACGCCGTCCGCCCCGCTCAGGAAAACCATTGCCGGGACCTCACCCATCAGGCTCTCCTGGAACTCCAGCGACTTCCGCCGCCGCTCGTCCAGCTCCTCCCGATCGGTGATGTCCCGGCTCTGTATTATCAGACACTGCCTGTCTCTCAGTCCTGGATAAGTGTAATGCCGGATGTCCGCCTGGATGCACCGCCGCCCATCCTCGGGATACTCCACCCAGCCCTGGAATTCACTCGAGCCCTCCGCCCGCGCACGGGCCAGCAAGGCCTGCAGCCGCTGCGTGTAAATCGCTTCCCCCACCATCTCCCGGAGGTACATCCCCTGCATGCTCTCCGGTCCGTATCCGTACAGGCGCGCATAGGCCTTATTGACGAAGAGATAGCTGTCATCGGCGTCAATAAGGCATATGGGCTGGTCCAGCGAGTGCAGGACGTGCAACGCCAGATCCTCCTTCCTTCCGGGTGAACCCAAGGAGTTTCCTTCCTTTCTCTTAGGTGAAGACATGATGACAGCAGCGAAATGTTTCAACTTGGATGAAGACGGATTCCAAGATGAATATTTTTTAGTTAGGGCTTTGATTCAATTTCGTCAAGTAAATAGTTCCCCCTACGCCTGTTAGGGTATTTACCTCTGTATATATTATAGTATTTTTACCATTTATCGCTTAATTAGACTTCAGTGGTCCGCACCCCGCCCTGGACTCCGGATTCCATCGGGGAGGCGGACAGTCCGCATCGGATGGGGAAGAAAAAGTTTGTCAGTAGAGATATCGGGGTATTGAAAACAGACAGAAGAACAGGCTATGAACATACACGAGTTCCAAGCAAAAGAGCTGTTCGCCGCTTTCGGGATTCCGATCCCCAAGGGCCACGCGGTCAAGTCGGCGAATGAAATTTCCAACGCGCTGGAGCAACTCCCGGACGGCCGGGTGGTTGTGAAAGCCCAGATCCATGCGGGGGGACGCGGCAAAGGCACCTTCACCAACGGATTCAAGGGAGGGGTACACGTCTGCCCGGACAAGGCCAAGGCCGAGGAAGTGGCCGGCCAGATGCTGGGCAACACCCTGGTCACCCACCAGACCGGCCCGGCCGGGAAAGTGGTCAAGACCCTGTATTTCACGGAGCCCTGTGAGATCCAGAAGGAGTACTACCTGGCCATCACCCTGGACCGGGGGACCAGCCGTCCGGTGATCATCGCCTCCACCGAGGGGGGAGTGGACATCGAGACCGTGGCTGCCGAGACGCCGGAGAAGATCACCAAGGTCTTTATTGATCCGGCCCAGGGGCTGCAGGCCTACCACAAGCGGGAAGTCGCCTTCGGCCTCGGGTTCACGGAAAAGGCCCAGCTGAAGCAGATGGACAAGCTGCTGACCGGGGTTTACCGGCTGTACTGGGAAAAGGACGCCAGCCTGGTCGAGATCAACCCGCTCATCACCACCCCGGACGGGCAGATCATCGCCCTCGACGCCAAGGTCGGCTTTGATGAAAACGCCCTGCACCGGCACCCCGACATCCTGGGCCTGCGGGACCTCGACGAGGAGGACCCGAAGGAAGTCGAAGCCAGCAAGCACGGGCTGAGCTACATTGCCCTGGACGGCAACATTGCCTGCCTGGTCAACGGGGCCGGCCTGGCCATGGCCACCATGGACATCATCAAGCATTTCGGCGGCAATCCGGCCAACTTCCTCGACGTCGGCGGCGGCGCCAGCGAGGAAGCGGTCACGGAGGCCTTCAAGATCATCCTCAGCGATCCCAACGTGGAAGGCATCCTGGTCAACATCTTCGGCGGGATCATG
>CAJXMX010000423.1 GCA_913056355.1 uncultured Opitutales bacterium | reverse complement strand
GGGCTGGGGAAAGAGTGGGAAATTGAGATTGCCGTCACCGTAATCCTTGCGGAAAGCCAGCCGGAAGGATCGCTTCGGGGAACGTTCCGGGTCCCGCATGTGTCCGCCCTGCATGCGCAAGCCGGCATCGATCTGGAAGCCCTCGCGCCCGTCGGGATAGATCAGCTCCACCGAAACCGGCCGTTCCCAGTCCATGCCGGTCTCCTCGGGGTTCATGAAGATCCCGGTCGAGCGGTCGAAGAGGTTTTCCCTGGCCGTGACGATGGAAAGGGTGGGTAGGGAGAGCAGGGCCTGACGAAGCTGGTCCTTGTAGCGGGCGCTTTGGGTGACTTCCGGATCCATCTCGTAATCGGCCGGCATGTCCTCCCGGCCCATGGTGTTTTTCCAGGTCTGTGGATAGCCTTCCGGAGAATTGTCCTGGCGGATGACATCCTCAAGAAAGACGTAGCTCTGGGTGTCGACATCGGTGGGCTTGAAGCCCTCCTTGAAGGCACAGGCGCGCAAGACGGTGGTGCCGGCTACGGAAATGGGACCGGTGTAGGTCGTCCCGTTGTCCTCAGTCGGCAGGCTGCCATCGGTTGTGTAGCGGATGGTCGCTCCTTCCGTGGAGGTGCTGATGATGAGCCCGAAGGGAACATCGTAAAAGCCCCGGTCAACGGAGAACACGCTATCGGCCACCACGCCCTCGAAGGCCGGGATCAGGTTGGCCGCGCCGGGGGTCATCGCGGTGAAGATCCGGTAGCTGCCGCTGGCTTCATCCCATCCGTAGGAAGTGCCGGTTACCTGTTGAGGGAAGGCCGGCGCAAACTCGCTGACCACGGCGCCGGCGGCATTGTAGAGGCCCAGGTATTCCCCCGAGGAACTGAGCTTGAAGGGAACCTCCAGGGGACGTGAGGGATCGCGCTGGTCGACGTCGGTCGCGAAGACCAGCAGGTACCCGTTGGCGGGAATGGACATGGACGGGAATATCCACTTCCGGGGAAGGCCGGCATCGTCGGTCAGGGACCAGCCGGCCATGTCAACGGCCGTGGTGCCGTAGTTGTGCAGCTCGATCCAGTCGCCCTCGGTTCCGGTGGCCTCGGTGATGGGACTGGGTTCGCCGGCACCGGCAAAGGTGCGCCAGGGGTCGGCCGGATGATTGACACTGGTCGTCCCCGCCTGCAGGTCGACATCAAGAAAGAGGTCGCTGCTGCTGATGGACTGGTTCAGTAGTTGAACGGCAATGACATTTGTGCCCGGCCGGAGGATCCCGTAGGCGGGACCGAGGTTGAAGGTTTCCCGGTGATCCTGCCCGTCCCCGGCGTCATTGCTGGCCCGGTGCGAACCGTCGGCAACCGAGGTGTGGGGAAGCGGATCCCCGCTGAATCCGACGTTGCCATGCGCCACGGCCCGGCCGTTGATGTACATGACAAAGCCGTCGTCATAATCAATGACCAGGCTCAGGGGTTCGGCGGACTGCGCCAGTCCCGGGTCCACCTCGATGATGGAGCGCGCGTACAGGGTGGTGGCCCGCAGGTAGAGCTCGGTCTGGAGGTTGTCGGTCAGGTCATAGTCCGTCCCGGTATCCATGCCGACGGGCAGCGTGGTGATCCCCCAGGTGGAATCGTCGAATCCGGGATGACGCCAGTCCTCCGGGCCCGGGCTGGTGTCGGCGACCAGGGTCGGGAAGGCGCTGAGCTCGTTGATGCGCACGCTCTGGGCATGGACCGTGGACACGCTCAAGCCGGCGGCCGGGACCAGCCAGAGCAGCAGAATGGTTTTGTTTGAAGACATGGAAAGTGGGGCAGGGGACCACGCGGGGGGCAGTTTCCGGGCTACCCTAGGATTCCCCTTCCCAATTGCCAATAAATATAATTCATAAAAATTAAACGGGCCGGGTAATGCGGGCGATGGGTCCCGCCATCAGGAACGGGCGTTTCAAATATTACCTATTCCTGCAGCTCTTCCGGATCAACGACGAGGACGTTGGTGGCGAGGTCGCTGGTCAGGCGGTGGGCGAGGCCGCGCTTGCCTGAGCGCGTCTCCCGCAG
>CAJXMX010000422.1 GCA_913056355.1 uncultured Opitutales bacterium | reverse complement strand
CATCCTGCAGGACCAACTGCCCACCCCGGAGTGGAAAAACCGCATGTGGAAGGACGGCATCGGCAACATCGACGAGCACATGAACGGCAACGAGGGCTGGACGGAAAACCTCCCCGATCCCGACTACGATCTGCCCTGGTCCCTGCATGTGCGCGCCCTGAACGAGATCCAGCGCTGGTTCATCGAGGAGACCCGAATGGGCATCCCGGTCGACTTCACCAATGAGGGGATCCGCGGCCTGCTCCACTCCCGGGCCACCAGTTTCCCGGCCGAGCTGGGCGTGGCCAGCACCTGGAACGCTCCCCTGGTGCGGGAAATCGGCCGCATTACCGGAGCCGAGGCCCGGGCCCTCGGGTATTCAAATGTCTATTCGCCGGTCATGGACCTGGCTCGTGATCCCCGCTGGGGCCGGATCATTGAATCCTACGGGGAGGATCCCTTTCTCGTCTCCGAGCTGGGCCTGCAGCAGGTGCTCGGCATCCAGGAAATGGGCGTGGCCTCTACATTAAAGCATTTCGCCGTCTACGGCATCCCCAAGGGCGGACGCGACGGGCATGCCCGCACGGATCCGCACGCCACATGGCAGGAGGTCCAGACAATGTACCTTGAGCCCTTCCGCAAGGCCATCACCAAGGGCGGAGCCCTCGGGGTGATGGCCTCCTACAACGACTATGACGGCGTCCCGGTCGAAGCCAGTCCGCTTTTCCTGACGGAGATCCTGCGCGATGAATGGGGCTTCGAGGGCTACATCGTTTCCGACAGCCATGCGGTCGAGTTCATTCACGACAAGCACCACGTCGCCGGGACACCTGAAGAGGCCATCCGGCAGGCCGTGGAGGCCGGCCTGAATATCCGGACCAGCTTTTCCGCACCGGAGGAGTACGCCCTCCCCCTCCGCCAGCTGGTCCGCGACGGCAAGCTGGACATGGCCACCATCGACGACCGGGTCCGCGACATCCTGCGGGTCAAGTTCCGCCTCGGGCTGTTCGATCAGCCATTTGATAATCCCGCCGCCGCGGAGAGCCGTGTGCGCACCCCGGAACACCTGGCCGTGGCCAGGCAGGTGGCCCGCGAATCAATCGTTCTCCTGAAAAACGAGGGGGACCTCCTGCCCCTCGCCGGGAATCTTAATCGCATCCTCGTGACCGGTCCCCTGGCCGACGACAATCGCGCCTGGTGGAGCCGCTACGGGGCCCAGCGGATAGACTACATCACCCCGCTGGAGGGACTCCAGGCAGCTTTGGCTGGCAAATGCGAGATTGAATACCTCAAGGGCGTGGAGGCCGCGGATGAGTCCTGGCCGCTCAGTGACGTCTACAAGGAACCGCCCTCCCCCGATGTCCAGGCGGGCATCGACGCAGCCGTCGAGGCAGCCACGAATGCCGACCTGATCATCGCCTGCCTCGGGGAAACGGACGCCCAGTGCCGGGAATCGATCAGCCGGATCAGCCTCGACCTGCCCGGCTACCAGGAGGAGCTGCTGCAGGCCCTGGAGGCCACCGGCAAGCCGGTCGTCC
This sequence comes from uncultured Opitutales bacterium, assembly GCA_913056355.1. Taxonomy (GTDB): domain Bacteria; phylum Verrucomicrobiota; class Verrucomicrobiia; order Opitutales; family Oceanipulchritudinaceae; genus Oceanipulchritudo. Next base: position 519 of record CAJXMX010000422.1, on the reverse strand, counting down.
TGGTCCTGTCCAACGGACGTCCCCTGAGCACGCAGTTTGCCGTCCGGCGCATCCCCGCCATCGTGGAAATGTGGTTCCCCGGCGAGGACGGCGGAACCGCGTTGGCGGAGGTCCTGCTCGGCCAATACAACCCGGCCGGACGCCTCCCCGTGACCGTTCCCCAGTCGGCCGGGCAGGTCCCCTTCAACTTTCCCAGCAAGCCGGGCGCGCAGGCCCGGGACTACGGCCAGGTCGAGGGCCCCCTCTTCCCCTTCGGCCACGGGCTCAGCTACACCAGTTTTGCCTATGGCGACCTGCAAATCAGCCCCGATCGCGGCTCCACCGGACAGGCTGTAACCGTCAGCCTGACCGTGACCAATTCAGGCGACCGGGCCGGCGACGAAGTGGTCCAGCTGTACCTGCGTGACGACTACAGCTCCGTCACCACCTACGAGCAGCGGCTGGCCGGCTTCCAGCGGATCCACCTCGCCCCGGGGGAAAGCCGGACCGTCAGCTTCACCCTCACCGAGGAACACCTCC
>CAJXMX010000421.1 GCA_913056355.1 uncultured Opitutales bacterium | reverse complement strand
GAGGGAGGAGACCGCCAGGATGAAAAGGATCCCGATGTCGAGGTTGGCCAGGACCAAGGGGGTTACCGACCCGTCGTCAGAGGTAAAGAAGCCGAAGGGCATGACCGTCATCGTGGTCATGGCGGGAATGAAGGCCACCAGCGGGGCCAGCACGTAGTAGAAAGCGTTCACGTGCTTGGGGAACGGGTCCTCCTTGAAAAGGAACTTCAGGCCGTCGGCCACCGGCTGGAAGATCCCGATCCGGGTCAGCCAGGTGCCGATCACGGGGATACTGCCTATGATGGGAATCTGGGTCCGGTTCGGGCCCGGTCGCCATTGGATCGCGGCCGCCACCTTGCGTTCCAGCAACACGGCGTAGGTTGCCGCTCCCATGACCACCGAGATCATGATCGCGGCCTTGACCACCAGCCAGATGAATTGAGTCAGGTCCATGATTTCAGGCCTCCGCTAAGGCGGTTTTCGGTTCAAAGTGAATCCCCTTCCCCTCGGCGAAGGGGAACTGGGCAAAGCGGGCATCCTCCACCACCTGCCCGGTGGAAGGGATGGTCTCGAAGGCCATTCCCGAGAATTCGGAAACGGTCTCGCTCATCTCGTTCCAGACCGCGGAGACCGAAGGCGTTTTCTCGAGGGCGGGATTAAGGGCCGTCAGCAGGCGGGTAAAGGTGGCCACACCGGGCAGGACCCCGTCCGGGCCGGGAATGGCCTGGGAGAATTTCTGGACCCGGAACTGCTGGTTGACGAAGGTCCCGTTCTTTTCAAAGACGGTCAGCAGGGGCAGCTCAACGGCCGCATACTGGGTGCTCTCGGAATGGTGGCTGGCCAGCACCACGAGGTTGATCTTCTTGACCAGCTCGGCCGGGATGCCCGCCTCGATAATGTCCTCACCAACGGCCAGGACGGTCTTGATCGAGCCTTCCTGGATCAGGCCCTTGAGGTCGTCCAGCTGTTCGTCCGGAAGGCGCTGGACCAGTCCGGTCAGGAGGGCGCCGCGGACGTTCGGGTTGCGGTCCGCGGAAAGCAGCTTGCCGTCGCCGGCTCCGGTGCGGGCCACCAGGTAAGTGGGGACCGGACCGTTCAGTTCCTTGCGGATCCGGGTCAGCAGGAATTGCTCCTCCACGCTCAGGCGGCCGCTGGCCACGATGGCGACCCCACCCTCTTCCAGCAACCGTCCGGCCGCCACCGAGATGGCTTCCGCGGCCTTGGAGGGGCGTCCCTCGATGGCGTACTGGGTGAGCCGGCTCTCGTCGTCGACCATCTTGTAGAGCACCCGGCCGCTGTCGGGCATCCAGGTGTCGTTGACCGCGTCGTTGCGGCGGGGGGTGATGCGGTAGATCTTCCCTTCCCGGCTGCCCACCAGGGTGTTGCAGCCGACACTGGACTCGGTGTCGATGGAGGGGGTTTCCTTGAGGAACCAGACCCGCATCTTGAAACGGAAATCGGTCGAGGTCAGGGCGCCCACCGGGCAGATGTCGACCGTGTTGAGGGAATAATTGTTTTCCAGCTGCTTGCCGGGGAAGGTGGTCAGGGTGGAATAGGAGCCGCGGTCGATGAAACCCAGCACCGGATCATCGGCAATTTCCTTGCAGAAACGGACACACCGGGAGCAGAGGATGCAGCGTTCGTCGTCGAGGATCACCCGGGGGCCGATGCGGGTCCGCTTGGGCTTGACGTTCTTGTGCTCGATGAAGCGGCTGTAGCCCCGGCCATAGTCGGTGGCAAACTCCTGCAGGCGGCACTCGCCGGCCTGGTCGCAGATCGGGCAGTCCAGGGGATGGTTGACCAGGAGGAATTCCATCACCCCCTGCTGGCAGGACTTGACCAGGTCGGACTTGGTCCGCACATGCATGCCGGGAGAGACATTGGTGGCGCAGCCGATGACCGGCTTCGGAACCCACATGATCTTGGGCGTGCCGTCGTCGTTGAGGATCGGCTCGCCGGTGGCCCGGTCGCGGCCGGGGGTGCCCATCTCGACCAGGCACATGCGGCAGTTGCCGGACACGGACAGCTTCGGATGGTAGCAGTAATGCGGGATCTCACGGCCAA
>CAJXMX010000420.1 GCA_913056355.1 uncultured Opitutales bacterium | reverse complement strand
AGCATCACGACCACGAACATGACGACCACAGTCACGGCCATGGCCATCATGGGCATTCCCACGGGACCGAGAACGTCAACGACGGGGTGCTGCTGGCGGCCGTCATCGTCAATGTCGGTCTTTCGGTGTTTGAGGCGGCTGCGGGTTTGTTCGCCGGAAGCGTGGCCCTGCTGGCTGACGCGCTGCACAATACCAATGATGCCGCGGCCCTGCTGATTGCATGGATCGCCCGCAAGATTTCCCGCCGCGGTGCCGATGACAGCTACACCTTCGGGTATCGGCGGGCCGAGCTGATCGGGGCCATGATCCAACTGACGGCCCTCGTCCTGGTCGGCCTCTACCTGGTCTTCGAGTCCGTCAAGCGCTTCTTCGAGCCCGAGCCGCTCCTTGGCGGCTGGATCATCGCCGCCTCAATCGTCGCCCTGGTCGTCGATGTGGCCACGGCCTGGCTGCTCTGGGCCATGTCGAAGGGCAGCCTCAATGTGAGGGCGGCCTTTCTCCACAACCTGACCGATGCCGCGGCCTCGGTGGCCGTCCTGGCCGGCGGGGTGGCTGTTCTGTGGCTTGGCTGGACCTGGGTGGACCCGTTGATCTCCCTCGGCATCGCCGGATATATCCTCTACATGTCCTTCGACCTGCTCAAGGAGACCTCCCGCATCCTGATGCAGGGGACGCCGGCCGGGGTGGAACTGCAGGATATCAAGGCCGCTGCGGAGGGCCTGGACGGCATCGACAACCTGCACCATCTTCACGTCTGGGAGCTGGACGAGGAGCACATGGCCCTTGAAGCCCATGTGGTGATCACCCCCGGCCTGGAAATCTCCGACCTTGAACCGCTCAAGCAGTCGCTCAAGGAGCGGCTCCAGGAACGCTTCAACATTGCCCACTGCACCCTGGAACTGGAGTTCGATCCCTGCCAGTGCACCGACGCCCGGCATAAACTGGTCATCGCCCACGATTGAGGCGGCTCAAAAACGCACCGCATGACTGGCGCTGCCGGATGGACGGGTTACCTTGCGCGCCATGGGCTTTCATCAACTGATCCGCCACCAGGATATACCCGCCAGTCTTGACGAGGTGTGGGGTTTCATTTGCCGGCCGGAGAACCTCCGGGAAATCACGCCCGCCTACATGGGGTTTGAAATCACCAGCCGCGAGGTGCCCGAAGTGATGTATCCCGGCCTGATCATTGCCTACAAGGTCCGGCCGGTGGCGGGATTACCCCTGACCTGGGTGACCGAGATTACCCACATGGAGGAAGGGAAGTACTTTGTCGACGAGCAGCGGGCGGGGCCCTACGCCCTTTGGCATCACGAGCACCTGCTGGAGCCCGTCGAGGGCGGCGTCCGGATGACCGACATTGTCAGTTACAAACTGCCTTTCGGGCCCCTTGGGGACCTCGTGCATGCCCTCCTGGTCCGCAGGCAACTGAAGTCCATCTTCGATTTCCGGGTCGCTGCGGTGGAGAAGCGCTTCGGCCGGTTTCCAGGCTCCTGACCGTCCGGGGGTGATTGCCGGCTTGAGTGTTTTCCTCCCGGGGAATAGTGTGGGGGGAAATTCGACAAGGAGGTTCCTATGACAATCGAGACTGTCCGTGAAGGACTGCTGTGGGCATTAATCATAAATGCAGTTCTGCTGCTCGGGTGGTACCTGATAATCGTGATCGCCCACGACTGGGTCTACCGGATGCATACCCGCTGGATCAAGTTGGACCGGGAGCAGTTCGACGCCGTCCATTATTCCGGAATGGCCCTGTACAAGGTTCTGATCAGCTTCTTCGTGGTGGTGCCGCTGCTGGTGCTGTGGATCATTGGCTGAACCGGCAGGCACAACCGTTTATGGGCTTTGTCCTGAGGGCATTATTTAAGCACGAGCGGATCTTCCGCGCCATCCGTCGTCACGACGCACCCGGACTTTCATGACGATGGCCACAATGGACGGCCAAGGGCCGGATTCAATATGATGCCTGCAACGGACGACCTTTAGCCAGACCCAATATGATGGCTGAAACGGACGGCCAACGGCCGGATTCCATACCAGCCCC
>CAJXMX010000419.1 GCA_913056355.1 uncultured Opitutales bacterium | reverse complement strand
ACTGGAGCCAGGATCTATGACGAGAGTGGCAATGTGACCGGGACCCTCGGTAATCCCTACGACGATGCCCGGGCCCACCGGGGTGCCATCCGCGGCGACTTCGTGACGATGGGCTTCAGCTACACCGCCAACTGGGCGGCCGCCCGTAACGGGAATGACTGCTACAACTTCTACATTCGCCGTTCTTTCGATGGCGGAAAGACCTGGATCACCGATCCGGCCGGAGAAGGGGTTGAGCACTGCCGGACCTGGACCTACCCCAGCGGCCTTGAGCAATCCGGGACCAAGGTCGAGGAGTGCACCTTCTACGCAGCCGGTGCGTTCGAGGCGATGCGCAACCTCTCGCAATTGCCGAATCACAAGTCGAGCGTTATCGAGCCGCGAATCGTGGCGGTTCCCGGTACAATCAAGTCAGGGGGGCTCCCCACAGGAAACCCGGAGGACGTCGCCAACCCGGACGTTTTCTACGTCGCCTACGGGACCTCGACCAATCCCAAGAAGGATCCCATCACCGGTGAACAGGAAGAGCCGGTCCCGCAGGACCTGTTCTGGAGTGTTTCCGTGGACCGAGGCGAGACCTACTACCTCAAGGAGTGGGACGTGAATCCGGACAGCGACGGCAACTATGCAGGTGAAACCATCTACCGCTGGGATTTCATGGCCAAGGGCGAAGCCGAACAGGGCGAAGTCCAGTTGCGCATGACCCCGGATGGTTCCCGCTTCTACGCCAGTTGGCTCGATGAGGGCGAGGAAGGCAGCGACATTATCTTCCGTCGCATTCTTCCCCCAGTCTTCGAGGTCAATGTGGCGGCACCGGTCGAGCCCGTCGTGGAATAACAGATTCAGCCTTTCCCGAGGCCCGGCCCGGATGATTATTCGGCCGGGCCGACGGAAAGGGACCTGGATTAGTGAGGCACGCCATCTCCCGAATAGCCTGCAATAGAGCCCATTTGGCTGTGAGATTGGATTGCCTCCCGCGCCCGCAGACCTGCTACGAGGCCTGCGGGCGCCCCTTTCATGAAAGCAAAGAATTTGTCGGGGGATAAAAGCGGATCAGAGGGGGATCAGGAGGGGGATCTGGGACAGGTAAATTATCGCATTCAGCCGGGCGGATAATTCCCAGGCAAGCAGTATCACAGGCAGGTCCGGGGTATTCAAACTCGTGGTATTGACGCAAACCCATAAACCCATACTTTTACCCATATGAAAACCACGATTGAGCTTCCGGAAGACCTCTTCCAGGCGGCCAAGCTCACAGCCGCGCAGCGCCGGATCACCCTCAAGACGCTGTTCACCCAGGCCCTGCGAAAAGAGATTGCTCCGCCCGTAAAGGCATCCTCCGGGCTGATTCAGGTAGATGAAGACGGCCTGCCCTACCTCGCCGGGCGTGGAAAGACGGTCACTTCGGCAGAAATTGACCGGCTGGACGAGGAGACCGGCGGCTGATGTATCTGCTCGATGTCAATTTGCTGATTGCCCTGTGCGACGCCGATCACATCCACCATGGACGGGCCCGGGCGTGGTTTCGCAAGACGGGTCACACCGGATGGGCAACCTGCCCGCTGACGGAGAACGCCTTGTTACGCATTATGGGACATCCGGATTACCCGGGCGGTCCGGGCTCGCCGGCAGCCGTGCTTCCGCTGCTGCAGAAATCGCGGTCTCATCCCAGCCACGTGTTCCTCCCCGGCAGCGTTTCCCTGGCTGATGCCAATATCTTCCCGGACCTGACAGGAATCACTCCGAAGATGCTGACCGATCTGTACCTCCTCGCCCTCGCGGTCGCCCATGGAGGCCGCCTGGCCACCCTCGACAAACGAATGGATCCAGGACTGGTCAGCGGCGGCAGGAGCGCTCTGGTCCTGATCGGATAATGGGCCGGAAAGGAAACGGGCCAACAAAAGCTGGCCCAGCCTTCGGGTAATAAAAAAAGCCCCGACCGAAGTCGGGGCTTTTTTGTTAAAGTGGCGGGATGGACGGGACTTGAACCCGCGGCCTCCGGCGTGACAGGCCGGCGTTCTAACCAACTGAACTACCACCCCATGTG
>CAJXMX010000418.1 GCA_913056355.1 uncultured Opitutales bacterium | reverse complement strand
GGGACGCGGCCGGGCAGGTCGAGGCCGCCCTGCCGGAGGAATACCACGACGCCTTTTTCCAGTTGGTCAAGTATCCCATCCTGGCCTCGGCCAACCTGCAAGGAATGTATGTCTCGGCCGGTCTGAACCGGCTGTATGCCGCCCAGGGCCGGACGGCGACCAATTCCATGGCGGACCGGGTGGAAGAATTCTTTAACCGCGACCAGGTGCTGGCCAACACCTATCACCAGCTCAACGGCGGCAAGTGGAACCACATGATGGACCAGATCAACATCGGCTACCGGATCTGGCAGCAGCCGTCGACCGAGACCATGCCGGCGGTGTCCCGGGTCCAGCCCCACGATGGGCCGGTGATGGGAATCGCCATCGAGGGGACCGAGGGAAGCTGGCCCTCCACTTACCCGCCGCCGGCGGTGCTTCCGGGCCTGGATGTCTATACCCGGGGCAGCCGTTGGATCGATGTCTTCAACCGCGGTACCGGCGCCTTCTCTTTTCAGGCCGAACCCGCCGTGGAGTGGCTGCAAGTGGAGCCCTCCGGCGGAACCGTGGACGAGCAGGCGCGGCTGGAGGTTTCGGTGGACTGGAGCCGCGTTCCCCAGGATCCGGAACCGGCCAGCATCCGCATCTCCGGTCCGGGATTCTCTCAGGAAATCTCCGTCCCGGTCATTAATCCCGCCCATCCGCGCCCTATGGAATTCAATGGTCCGGTGGAGCTGGACGGATATCTGGCCTTTGACGCGGAGGACTATTCCCGGGCCATCGCCGGCTCCACGCTTCATTGGAAAATTCTGCCGGATCTGGGACGCACCTCTGGATCGGTGACCCTGTTTCCAGTCGATGCCCCGGTCCTGGAAAAAGATGAATTCGGACCCCGGCTGGAGTACGATTTGTATTTCCGCACGGCGGGGGATTACGTCATCGAACTGCATCTCGGTCCCTCGCTCGATTTTCAGGAGGGCGAGGGCCTTCGCTTCGGCTTGTCCCTGGACGATGAGGAACCCTCCATCCACAAGGTGGATACCTGGCAGACTCTGCAGACCTGGGAAGAAGCAGTCGGGGACAGTGTCCGCAAATTGACCCTTCCGCTGCATGTTCCCACTCCCGGACCCCATACCCTGAAGCTGTGGCATGTGACCCCCGGGGTTCTCTTCCAGCGGGTCCTGATCGATACCGGCGGATTACGGCCCAGCTACCTCGGACCGCCTTCCTAAATCGAAAATCCTGGTCGTCGAAACAGGGATTACCTTGCCACCAAGTCCAAGTTAAGCGTTAAATCTGAGACCTATTACCAATGTCCAACTCCAGCAACAACCTTACCGCGTCCACCTCTGTCGCGATCCAGAATCCAGTCCTCAAGGGCTTCAATCCGGATCCGTCCATTCTTCGGGTGGCTGAAGACTACTACATCGCGACCTCCACCTTCGAATGGTTTCCCGGGGTGCAGATCCATCATTCACGGGATCTCGTCAACTGGCGCCTGCTGACTCGTCCCCTGGACCGCCTGAGCCAGCTCAACATGATCGGCAATCCCGATTCCGGTGGCATCTGGGCACCCTGCCTGAGTTACTGCGACGGTGTTTTTTACCTGATCTACACGGACGTGAAATACTGGCTCAAGGAGCCCTACAAGGTTGCCTATAACTATCTGGTCACGGCGACCGATATCGAGGGACCCTGGTCCGACCCGGTATTTCTCAATGGCAGCGGCTTCGATCCCTCGCTTTTCCATGACGACGACGGCCGCAAGTGGCTTCTAAACATGATCTGGGACCACCGCCAGCAGAACAACCGCTTTGCCGGAATCCTGCTTCAGGAATATGATGCGGAAAAGAAGGCCCTGGTGGGTCCGGTTAAGAACATTTTCAGGGGAACCGATCTGGGGCTGGTCGAGGGGCCGCACGTGTACAAGCTCAACGGCTACTACTACCTCCTCACCGCGGAGGGCGGAACGCAATACGAGCATGCCGCTTCCCTGGCCCGTTCACGGAACATCGACGGTCCCTACGAGATCCATCCCGAAAATCCACTGCTGACGTCCATGGGCGACGAGACG
>CAJXMX010000417.1 GCA_913056355.1 uncultured Opitutales bacterium | reverse complement strand
CCTGCAAAAGGCCGGGCATGCCTCGCTGGTGGAAACGCAGAACGGGGAGTGGTACCTGGCCCACCTTTGCGGCCGGCCCGTCGACGGCAAGCACTGTACCCTGGGCCGCGAGACGAGCATCCAGAAATGCGCCTGGAAAAACGACGGCTGGCTTTACCTCGAACAGGGCGGCAATCATCCGGCGCAGTTCGTTCCGGCGCCGAGGGGAATTGAGCCACAACCATTCCAGGAGACAGCATGGAACGGGTTGTTCGACACCGACCGGCTGGATATCAATTTCCAGAGCCTGCGCCGTCCGATCACCGGGGAATGGCTTTCCCTGACCGATCGCCCGGGCTACCTGCGCCTTTACGGCCAGGAACCGACGGTCAGCTTGTTCAAGCAAAGCCTCATTGCCCGCCGGGTCCAGGCCTTCGACATCGAGGTGGAAACGGCCTTCGAGTTCAATCCCGTCTCCTTCCAGCAGATGGCCGGCCTGGTGGCCTACTATGACACCCAGAACCATTTCTATCTGCGGGTCAGCCATGACGAGAAGCTGGGACGCACCCTCAACATCATCGCCACCGATGCGGGCGAGAGCAGCGAAATCCTGTCCAGCGATGTTTCCATCCCCGACGAGGGCGCGATTCGGATGAAACTCCGCTTCAACGGACCCTCCCTGCGCTTTTTCCAGGCCGTCGGGTCGGATGAGTGGACCCCCGTCGGCCCCGAGCTGAACGGGACCATCCTCTCCGATGACTACCATAACCTCGGCTTTACGGGCGCCTACGTCGGTCTTTGCGCACAGGACCTGACCGGGATGCGCTGTCCGGCGGACTTCTCCTGTTTCCACTACCGCGAAACCATCTAGCCGTTCACGGTCTACCGGCCTGCCGGCGAGCCGCGTCCGAGGGCTTGCGCAATCCCGTCCCCGCAAATAGCTACCGCCATGAAAAAATCACTACTCACCGGCCTGGCCCTCGTGCTGGGACTCTCGACTCTCTGGGCCTCGCTTTCCCTTCCGCCCATCTTCCAGGACGGCATGGTCCTCCAGCGGGGTGAGGGAACCCGGATCCGCGGCCACGCTGATTCCGGTTCCCGGGTCCGGCTGGAGTTCCAGGGCTGGCAGTACTCCGCAACCGCGTCTGACGATGGCGAGTGGACAGTCGAATTCGGCCGCCTCAGGCCCGGCGGACCCTTTCCCATGGCCATCGAGGCCGCCGGGGGAGGGGGCATCATGTATGAGCAGGTGTTTGTCGGCGATGTCTGGATCTGTTCCGGACAGTCCAACATGGAAATCCCGATGAGCCGGTTGCGGTTCAAGTTTCCCGAGGAATTCAGCGCCCCGGCCAATTCGATGATCCGCGAGTTCCAGGTGCCGGACGATTACGATTTCAGCGGGCCGGTAAATGAAATTAACGGCGGGTCCTGGCGGGAAGCCGACCCGGATTCGCTGATGAGTTTCGGGGCCGTCGGGTACTTCTTCGGCAAATACATTTCCGCCAGGGAGGGCGTTCCTGTGGGCCTGGTCAACTCCGCGGTCGGCGGCTCGCCCATCGAGAGCTGGATGAGTGAGGAAGCGCTCGAGGCGTATCCCAAAGACCTGGCGGAGGCCAAGTCATGGAATGATCCGGAACGCATCCGCAACACCACGGAACGGGAGGAGGCCCGCGCCTCCGAATGGCAGCAAAAGCTGGAACAGGCCGACCTTGGCAGCCGCGAGGGGAAGCCCGCCCTGGCCCTGCCGGATGAGAATCCGGGGGATTGGACCCCTGTCCGCCTGCCGGGCAATTTCTCCGACTCCGGGCTGGAAGCGGCTCCCGGGGTGGTCTGGCTGAGCAGGGAGTTTGAATTGGAGAAGGACCCCGGAACGCTTGCGGCCAGGATCTGGCTGGGACGCATCGTCGACGCCGACGAGGTCTTCATCAACGGTCAGCTGGTCGGGCAGACCGGCTATGAGTATCCGCCCCGCGTCTACGATATTCCCGCGGGCATCCTCAACAAGGGGACCAACCAGCTCCTGGTCCGGGTCGTGGTCAACAACCGGGAAGGCGGCTTCATTCCCGACAAACCGTATTT
>CAJXMX010000416.1 GCA_913056355.1 uncultured Opitutales bacterium | reverse complement strand
CACGTCCACTCCGGCCCAGTTGATCCCCCCCATGTCCGGGGCGTTGTAGGCCTGCCCGTCCACCAGCACCAGGACCCGAAGCCCGCTGTTGTCCCCGAAGCCCCGCATCGCCAGCTGCCCCTCCGTGCCGTTCCCGGTGTAGCCCCGGAACCGCACCCCCGCCATCTTCTCCAGCAACTCCGGTACGCTGCCCGCCCCGCTGCTGACTATCGCGTCCCCCTCGAGGCGCAACACCCCCGCCGGCACCTCCATCGCCAGCCCGTCGAAATGCCACGCCTCCACCTCGTACGGCGACAGCTCCGTCACCGCCTCATCCCCCTGGCCGGATACGCGGCCGCCCAGGACCAACAGCCCCGCCAGCACGCCTCTCCATTTTCCTTCCATCCGCCTGTCACGCCCTCATATTGGCAGCGTAATGTCAATAAGGAAGGGGCTCCGCCCCGGGCAGCAGGAAACGCGGGCTGCCGGGCTGCAGGGGAGCGGGATCGCGCAGGACCAGACTCCAGAGACCGCCGCCGAGCGCAGTGGCCTGGTCGACCACGAGGCGGGCCGGATCGGCGCTGGACCAGGCCCCGTCGGCGAAGGCCAGGTCGACCCGGTTCCAACCGCTGAGATCATTTCCGCTGAGGACGAAGTAACGCAGGGCGGGGTCATCGCGGAGCTGCCCGGCCAGCTGGAGGTGAGACCCGCTGCCGGCGTCGATGACCGAGGTGGACATCGGGACCAGGCTGCCGGGATCGAGGGGATCGAGGTTGTAGGCATACTCGACAAAATTGATCCGGCCGTCGCGGTCGCTGTCGATAGCGGGTCCGGTCACGGCCAGTCCCGCCCCGGCGGAAAAGGCGGCCTCCATCCAGGTCACGTATCCGGGGGTGGCATCGATGGAGAAAGCGTCAATGATTCCCGCCAACCCGGAAGCGTAATTGCCGACGTAGGAGAAGCCGGTCACATTGCGGAGCTCCTCCTGCCCGGGACGGGAATCGATATCCACCTGGACATCGTTGAACCAGGTGATGCCGACCAGGGTCAGGATCCCGTTCAATTCCATCAGGAGCGGGGTCCCGGAGTCGTAAATGACGGCGTAGGCCTCATACTGGACAAAGTCGTCGTCCCCGGGCAGGTGTTGAATGGCGGCGATGGCGGGGTCCGCGGCGGGATCCCCGGGCAAGGAGTCAAACCAGTAGTCAACCCGGTTGTATCCGGCCGCGAGGTTGGTAACCAGACTGGTAATGTCCTCGGCCCGGCCCAGCATGATGGCCTGTTGCCCGTATATGGCCAATGCTGCAAAAGTTGCCTGGCTGCTCAGGGGCTGGCTGACCATGGGATAAACCCGGAAATCCGGCGGCAGGGACTGGTTGAGGACACCGACCCAGAGATCCGAATCCCCGATCCGTTCCTCCGCGATGACCTGGCGGGTAAGGGAGGGGCCGGCCGGGTCGTTGGTGGCGTGGAAAGTCAGGCTGTGGCCCACGTTGGGATGCCAATGGTTGGCCGAGAGGACGATATTGGGGCTGATCAGGGTGCCCCAGGTCCCCTCCACCTTGTCGATGGAGCGCCCCACCCCGGTCAACTGTTCGCCGGCGATAAAGCCGGGATCGTTTTCGAAGCGGAAATTGGCGGCCGGCGTGCCACCGTCTATTTGCAGGGCAGCCGGCAGGAAAACCGGAACAGCGGCCCCGAGCAGGGCCAGACCCAACTTTTGGCAATCAGGGAAACGAAGCATCTCCAGCCAGTGTTGCGGAAAACGAAGCCGTAGCAAACGTGGAGCCACGGATTAATCTTTCTAATTTTAGACTTGAATAACTTAAGTTTGCCTAATTAAGAATCTAGCTCGGCAAACTCAGCTCACACCCTCACTCAAACGAGATGAAAATATACTACTACCTGTCCCTGATTCCGGAGTCGCTCATCGCCTCGATGCTGGCTCCGGAGGACTTCGGCAATTACTACGCCCTTGGCTCGCACAAGCGCTCGCGCGGCCAGGCGATCTTTTTCGAGATCGACCCGGACAAGGCCGGCGAGGCCATCGACCGGGCCGTGGTTGAGGCGCGCTGCGTGCCCC
>CAJXMX010000415.1 GCA_913056355.1 uncultured Opitutales bacterium | reverse complement strand
CCCTTCTGCCCCGCGGCCAGCGACTTCGAGCCGAGGTTCCGCTGGGTAATGTACTGGTTCAGGCCCCAGTAATAGAAGTTGGGAATCCACAAACCGAGGGCCAGGGCGGTCCAGGGCAGGATGCTGTCCGACTTGGGCAGGATCATGTGCAGCTTGTCCCCGTTCAGGCCGAAGAACTTGCTGATTCCCGAGGAACTGTCGGTCAGGCCGGAGACATCCTTGGCGGAATGACTGAGCTCGGCCAGCGGGGCCTGCCCGAGGGCCTTGAGGGCCAGGAAGGTAATGACGGCCCCGCCGATGATCAGCAGGGAGCCCCAGATGAGGTCGGTCCAGGCACAGGCCTTGAGCCCCCCGAACATGACGTAGGCGGCCGCCAGGATGGCGATCACCCAGCAGGCACTGGGGACGCTCAGCCACTCAATATTGGTATCAATGACCAGGGCCCCGGAATAGATCACCGCGGTAATGGTCACGAAGACGTAGATGATCATCGTGAAGACCGCCATGATGGTCCGGGAGGTCTCGTTGTAACGGTACTTGAGGAACTCCGGAATGGTGTAGATCCCCGTCCGCAGGAACATCGGGAGGAAAATGAAGGCCACCACCACCAGCGTGATGGCCGCCATCCATTCATAGCTGGCGATGGCCAGCCCGACATAATCGGCGGCCTGGCCGGACATCCCGACAAACTGCTCCGTCGAGATATTGGCCGCAATGAGCGAGAATCCGATCAGCCACCAGGAGAGGCCACGGCCGGCCAGGAAGTAATCCTCGCTGCCTTTTTCTCCACGGCTCATCCAGATGCCGAGACCGATAACCGCCAGCACGAAGATGGCGAAGAATACAATTTCCAGGGTTGTCATGGTGTATTAGGGAGTCGTTCAGGTGTAGTCGTTAAAACAAATTTACAGGCCGAGCAGGTTGGGAAGCCACATCGAGAGTCCTTCGACATAGGTGATCAGGAGGAGTCCGATGATCATCGCCGCAAAGAGGGGGAGCAGCGTCGGCAGCACCTTGGCCAGGGTGGTCTTGCCGACCCCGCAACCGACGAACAGGCAGGTGCCGACGGGAGGCGTGCAGATGCCGATGCAGAGGTTGGCGATGAGGAGGATGCCGAACTGGACCGGATGCATGCCCTGCTGCATGACTACGGGCAGGAAGATGGGCGTGAAAATCAGGACCGCCGGGGTCATGTCCATGAAGGTACCGACCGCCAGGAGAAGGAAATTAATGACCAGCAGGACCACCAGCGGATTCTCGCTGATGCCGAGAAGGGCGGAACTGACCGATTGCGGGATGTTCTCATAGGCCAGGACCCAGCTCATGGCCTGGCTGGCCCCGATCAGCAGCATGACCACGGACGTGGTCTTGGCGCTCTTGAGCAGGATCGCCGGCAACTGGCTGACCTTCACCTCGCGGTAGACCACCATGCCGATAAACAGGGCGTAGACGACCGCCACCGCGGAGGCCTCGGTGGCGGAAAAGATGCCCTTCAGGATTCCCCCGAGGACGATGACAATCAACAGGATGCTGGGCACGGCCCCGACAAATCCTTTCAGGACCGCCTTCATGGAGAATTGGAACTCAACGGTCTGGGCCGCGCCCTTGCGCCCCTGCATGATGTAGGCGGTGATCATCAGGAGCAGGCCGATCACCAGTCCCGGCAGGATCCCGGCCATGAAAAGGGCCGCCACCGAGACGTTCCCGGCCACCACCGCATAGACAATCATGATGTTGCTCGGCGGGATGAGCAGACCGGTGGTCGCCGAGGTCGTGGTCAGGGCCACGCTGAATTCGCGGCTGTAGCCCTTGCGCTCCATTTCCGGGATCATGAATCCCCCGATGGAGGAAACCGCCGCCGTGGCCGAGCCGGAGACCGCGCCGAAGAGCATGCAGGTCAGGGTGTTGACATAGCAGAGGCCGCCGCGCAGGCCTCCCACGAGGTGCCCGGCAAAGTCCATCAGGCGCCGGGCCATTCCCCCCTCCCCCATGAGGATCCCGGAAAGGACGAAAAAGGGTATGGCCAGCAGCGGAAAGCTGGCGATCCCGTTGGCCATGCGCTGGGCGAAGATGTACG
>CAJXMX010000414.1 GCA_913056355.1 uncultured Opitutales bacterium | reverse complement strand
AGGCCTCCCCGGCAAAGCGGGCCAGGCTGTAGCCGACCAGGAACTCCCCCACCAGGTGTCCGGGGCGGGCCGAGGCCCGGGCGGGTCCGCCCTCGGAAGCCTCCTTGCGGCCGGGCACCGACCAGAACCGCCACTGCATGTAGACCAGGAGCAGCAAACCTTCCAGGAATGCCTCGTACAGCTGGGAAGGATGGCGCGGGGCAATCAGCTCAACCGGCATTCCCGGGGGCGCGCTCTTGGGAAAGATGACGGCCCAGGAGACGTCGGAGACTTTGCCCCAGAGCTCGCCATTGACAAAGTTGGCGATGCGCCCGAGAAGGATTCCCGGCGGGGTCACCGAGACGATCAGGTCGCCCAGGAAGAGCGGGTTGAGCCGGTGCTTGCGGGCGGTCCACAGGATGGCCACGGCCACCCCGAGAAAGCCCCCGTGACTGGCCATGCCCCCGTCCCAGACCCGGAACAGGATCAGCGGGTCCCGCACCAGGTTGCCGAATTCATACATCAGGAAGTAGCCCACCCGGCCCCCGATGACCACCCCCAGGATCAGGGCGATGGCAAAGTTCTCCTGGATCCTCGGGGTGACGCTGGAGCGCCCCCGTTTCCAGTAGAGCCCGAGCAGCGCGAAGCCGATCAGGAAGCCGGAGACGTAGGCCAGCCCGTACCAGCGGACGGCCAGCTTGTCGGTGAACTGGATAATCTCCGGCTTCAGGTCATGCACCCAGTAAGCCAGTGAATTGACTCCATTAAAGATCCACTCCTCCATCCTTCAATCCAGCTTCTTCAAAACTTTGGTCCTTAGTCTTTCGTCTTTCGTCCTTAGTCCTTCGTCCCAAGTCCTTCGTCCGCCCCCACATCCGGGGTGACACTGGGGAGCCGCTCGGCCCGCTTCTTGGCCAGCTCGCGCATGTCGACGGCGATATCGGATTCCTCGTAGATCTCCCCGCCGAGCAGGTGCTCGACAATGTCCTCCATGGAGATGACCCCGGCGGTGGATCCGTATTCATCGACCACTACCGCGATCTGCTGATGCTTGCGCATGAACTGCTGCAGGGCCTGGAGGCCGGAGGCCGTTTCCGGGATGAAAAGCGCGTCGCCCTTGAGCTCCCGCATGGTCAGGGTCTGTTTGTCCTCCCCGTTAGCCTCCAGGATGTCCCGGCGGCGGACGATCCCGACAATCTCGTCGATGGTCTCCCCGTAGACCGGCAGGCGGGCGAAGGGAATGTTATGAAAGTCACGGCAGACCTCCTCCACCGTGAGGCTGTCCTTGAGAAAGGTCACCACGGTCCGCGGAGTCATGATTTCCTCGACATTGACGTCGTCCAGGCTGAGGGCGTTGGAGATCAGGTCACGCTCGTCGTCGCTGAGGGCCCCGCTCTGGGCGCTGCGCTCGGCCAGGAGGCGGATCTCCTCTTCCTGCTCCTCCTCCGTCGGTTCCTCGTGGGTGACGATCACGGTCAGCATCTTGTTGGCGATGAATGAAAACGGGATCATCAGGACCCGGACCAGCCAGAGGGGGTAAACGAGGTAGACCTGGAGGACCTTGCGATAGGCCACGCCCATGTTCTTGGGGAGGATCTCGGAGAAGAAGAGAATGCCCAGCACCATGAAGATGGGCAGATAGCGGAGCGAGGTCTGGCCCAGCACCTGCGCCCCGATGGTGCCTACAACGATAGCCCCGGCGGTGTTGGCGATGGTGTTCAGGGTCAGGATGGCCGAGCTGGTCTCGTTGATCCCGACCTTGTACTTCTCCAGCAGGGCTCCCATGGCCGGATGCTGCTTCTTGAGGCTTTCCACCTCGGCCATGGTGGTGCTCAGGATGAAGGCCTCCAGCAGGGAGCAGATCGCCGATATGCCCAGGGTCAGCACGATGGCCACGACCAGTGCCGTCACGAGGCACCTCCCGGTTGTCCCGGCCGGTTATCCGGCCTTCCTGTTGTCTGTCTGTAATTTGCCCGGTCAGCCGCAAGGCGACTAGGGTCAGGCTCCGTTTCTTCTGGTTCGCACACCTTCATTTCATGTAAAACGATCACAATGGGACTAAACGAGCCGCCGGTTCAAGCGTAAAGGGCTGCGGGTTGCGGGTTGCGGGTTGCGGGTTACTGG
>CAJXMX010000413.1 GCA_913056355.1 uncultured Opitutales bacterium | reverse complement strand
CCCCATGGACAATACACCATTCTGCCCTATACTTTAAACATCCGTTAACCCCGATTGACCGCCATGTCCCTGCAAGGAACCAGTATCACTCTCGAGAAACCCTGCCGCGCCACCCGGATCCCCTCCGGGGAATCGGTGCAACTGCGCCCGGGCGAGGAATATGTCATCAGCCAGGCCCTTGGCAACAGCGTCACCTTGCGCGATTCCGGCGGCTTGTACCGGGTCGGGCTGGAGGACATCGATTCCCTGGGAGGGGAACTGGCGGTCCGGATCCGTCAGCAGGCCGAGGAAGAGCTCCCGGATGCCCCGTTCAGCGAGGAATTGGTCTGGGATTCGCTCCGCCAGTGCTTCGACCCGGAAATTCCGGTCAACATTGTCGACCTCGGGCTGATTTACGACCTGCAGGTGGAACCGGCAACGGAGGGTCGCTACCAGGTCGGCGTCAAGATGACCCTGACCGCCACAGGATGCGGCATGGGACCCACCATCGCGGCCGACGCCCAGTCCAAGATCGAGGCCATCCCGGCCGTTGAGACGGCCCGGGTCGATATCGTCTGGGATCCCCAGTGGACGCCCCACATGATTTCCGACGAGGGGCGCCGGATACTGGGGCTGGACTAGGGACGAAGGACAAAGGACAAAGGACGAAGGACAAAGGACAAAGGACGAAGGACGAAGGATGGAGGGTTGGCATTTAGCGTGAAAGCAGAAAGGGTGCATGAACAGCTTTGACTTGCCGGCCACGGAACAGGGGCAAATCGACCGCTTCCTGAAATTTCTCGAGTCGGAGCGCCAGTACTCACGCTACACCATCCGCAACTACCGCCAGGCCCTGGAGGGTTTGCTGCACTATGTCAGCGACGGCCGCAACGATGTGGACAATTTTTTCGAAGTGATCGGCCCGATGTCGATCCGATCCTACATCATCGACGTGCAGAGGACCGGAATCTCCAAGAGGACCCTGCACCTGAGGCTGTCGGCCTTCCGCTCGTTCTTCCGCTACCTGCGCAAACAGGGAGTGGTGGACCATAATCCCGTGGCCGGGGTCAGTGTCCCGAAATTCCGCAAGCCCCTGCCCAAGTTCTTCACGGAAAAGGAGATGGAGCGTTTTCTGGAAGGGCCGGCGATCCTGCTGCAGGAGGAGAAGATCGACGCCTTCACGGCGCTTCGGGATTCCCTTGTTTTCGAGCTCTTCTACGGCGCGGGTCTGCGGATCAGCGAGGTGGTCCAGGCGGACTGGGGCCACTACAATCCGGATTCCCGCTGCCTGAAGGTCCTCGGCAAGGGGAAAAAGGAGCGGATCTGTCCGGTCGGCCGCCATGTGGCCGATTTGCTCAAGGCCTTCCGGGAGCATCATGCCATTGCCAAGGGTCGCGGCGATCCGCTCCTGCACACGCTGGACGGACACCGCCTGACGCCTTTCTGGATCCAGAAACGGATGAAGGTCTACCTCAGGCTGGCGGATTTGCCGGAGGACCTGACGCCGCACAAGATCCGTCATTCCTTCGCCACCCACCTGCTCAATGCCGGGGCCGACCTGCGGGTGGTGCAGGAGCTCCTGGGCCACGCCAGCCTGTCCACCACCCAGGTCTACACCCATGTCGGCCTGCGGCGGCTCAAGGAAGCGCATTCCCGGGCGCATCCCCGGGCTTAGGGAGAAAGCGGACGCTGTACCAGTGCGGTTCCCCGTCTGCGGGTTCCTCTATCAGGCCGAGGCGCTTCATCTCGCCGGCCATGGCTTCCAGACGTTCCGGATCCAGCCGGCCGACCTGCGCCCCGTCAGGCGCTTCCCCGGTGACCAGGTTCCGCTCGCGGAGCGTGTGCACGCAATAATCCATGAAGGCCTGGTTCATCCGGGGATTCCTTTCGGCGATCAATTCCAGGGCCGGAGAGGGGTCGTTGAGGATGAAATCCCGCCAGCCCCGGACCGAGGCCTCGACAAAGGCGCGCACCTCTTCCGGATGCCTCTCGGCGAAGGCGGTCAGGCAGTAGATCCCGTGGTAGGGATCGAATCCCGACTCGCGCAGGGGAATGACTTTCGGCTCAACGCCGGCCTGCCGGACGTAGAAGGGCTCATTGGTCAGGAGGCACTGCTGGATGAAGGAG
>CAJXMX010000412.1 GCA_913056355.1 uncultured Opitutales bacterium | reverse complement strand
GATTGATCCGGCCATCGCCTCAGCCGACGGATTCACCCGCGGCAATCTGGTCGTGCGGGGAAACGTGGCCCATGCCGGGCACGGGGAATCCAAGCCGGCCAAGGTTCTCGGCAGCGGGGATGCCAGCCAGTCCCACCAGGTCTTCCAACTCAAGGTGGACGGGATTTCCTTTGTCCAGGACACCACCATGCCCAGCGGTTACCGGGCCGATATCGATGTCCAGGCCGGCGCCCGGACATGGACCCAGGTGGCCACCCTGAATGATTCCGGGCCCGCGGATCCGCACTTTACGGTCCGCCTCGACGAGGACGGCTTTATCCGGATCCAGTTCGGCGACGGAATCAACGGCCGCCGGCTGCCCACCGGTTCCAGCAATGTCAAGGTGACCTACCGCAAGGGGAACGGCCTGTCCGGCAACCTTCCTCCCGACAGCCTGGCCAAGGCGGTCAAGCCGCATTATCTCATCGATTCCGTCCGCCAGCCGCTGCCCTCCGCCGGGGGTAACGATCTCGAGGACGTGGACTCCCTGCGGGAAAACGCCCCGGCCGCCGTGCTGACCCTCGGCCGCGCGGTCTCCCTGCGCGATTACGCCCGCCTGGCCGGCTCGCAAAGCAGCGTCTGGCAGGCTGTGGCCATTGAGAGGCCGGGCCGTCGCCGGGGCAGGGGACGGGTCGAGATTGTCGTGGTGCCGGCCGGGGGCGGCGGTATCGAGAACCTCAAGGAATCCCTCACTTCCACCATCCAGGCCCACGCCCTGCCCACCGTTGATGTCGAGGTCCTGGCCTACGAGCCATATCCCTTCAACGTCGCGGTGGAGTTGCGCATCCAGTCCGACGCCTTTGTTCCGGAAGAGGTCGTGAGCGCGGCCGCAACCGCCCTCGGGGATACCTTTTCCCTGCAGAACCGCAAACTCGGGCAGGACCTGTTCCTGAGTGAAATATACCGGGTCGTGGAAGCCGTGACCGGGGTCGAAAACTCGATCTGCATCCTCAATGCCGATTCGTCGGTCCAGCGCCTTGAATCCGGGGAACGCGGCGTGGTCTACCTCGATCCCGACCTATCCGTGATCGACATTGAATGGAAGGAATACGCGCCATGAGCCAGTACCCGTTCATCGAATCCGAGCTGGGCAAGCGGCTCTATACCCTCATGCCGGAGGTCTACCGGAACCGGGACATGCCGGACCGCGACCAGGCCCGTTACCTCGACGCCCACGGGCAGCTGCTGGACCTGATCCACCAGACCCTCCTGCAGCGCCTGGCCGACACCTTTCCGGACAACCCAGAGGATCCCGAGGCCCTGGCCTGCCAGGACTGGCTCATCCCGTACTTTGCCGACCTGCTGGATGTCCAGCTGGTTTCCCCGCACGTCGAGGGGCAGCGGGACGAGGTGGCCAACGCCATCGGCTGGCGGCAGCGCAAGGGTACCCTGACCGTCGCCGAGGAGGTCGCCGAGGCCATCGGGCATATCGAGCAGGGAGTGGCCGAGGCGGAGCTCCAGGAAGGGTTCCAGCGAATCGCCATGACCGCCCGGATCGGTTTCCCGTTCCGGAAGGATCCCCTGGTCACGGTTGATTTCCGCAAGGCCTCGCGCGCGGTCGAATCCGAACCGGGAATGGAGGGGGTCGGGGAGAGCCTCTTCCAGGGCCAGACCGTTTCGTGGCGGCATGCCAACCCCGGGGGCGTTCCCTGTTTTCCCGGCAGCTACGAGGACGTCTCCCCGCGGACTGTCGATGTGCGCACCCCCGACTGGCGGCGCGGGCATTTCCATCCGCGCCGGGTCATGCTTTTCATCCCCCCGCCGACGGGATTCTTTCCCCAGCAGCAGGTCCGCTTCAAGTGGAGCGAGCGGAACGACCCGGAACACAATGGTATCCATTTTTCACTTACAGAGGATGGCAACAGCCTCTCAATGGTAAATCCCTCAACCGGGCTGGAGGCCGCCAGGGAAGGCCTCAGCCCGGTTGGGGTGACTATTACGACCAGTCCGCCGGCCTTCACGGAGGACAAGGCCTGTTCAATCAGCGACCTGAATTTCGACGGGAAGCTCACCTTCACCAAGGGACGCCTGGTTCTCCGGCGGGTTGCCGTCAGGCACCTCCAGGTCAGCGCGCCGGCCGGGGTCAACG
>CAJXMX010000411.1 GCA_913056355.1 uncultured Opitutales bacterium | reverse complement strand
CGAGACGATCGGCCACCGTGCCGTGGACCAGCTCCTGTGGCGCATCAATCACCCGGGTGAAGAAACCGACATCGAGGTCCTGATCAAGCCCGACCTGGTGCCGGGTGAGTCGATGGGCCAGGCCTGAGCCCGGGAGGCTGATTTAACCTTTACCCACCGGAGGGGGAACACCCACCCGGGCTTGCTCATGCGACAAAATGAAATAAGATGGTTGACATTGATTATTTCATGAAATTTAGTCCTCTCCCATAAACTCTCCCTCCTGCTCCCGGACTCCTTTTTGAACGCCTTTCCTTCCCCGCAAAAGTGACCCTGTCTGCATTAGATTACCTGGTTCTGGCCTTGTATGGAATCTCCATCCTGGCGCTCAGCGTCTACATCTCCAGGAAGCAGAAAAGCACCCGGGAATACTTTATCGCCGGCCGGTCCATGCCTGGCTGGGCGGTGGCCATGACCCTGATGGCAGTCCTCATCGGGAGCGGAACCGTGGTCGGGCATCCGGCAACCGTCTACCAGACCGGAATGATCCTGCTCCTGGGCAACCTGACCCTGCCCCTGGTCCTGCTCTTCGTGGCCAAGTTTATCGTCCCCTTCTACCGCAACACGGTCGGGATGAGCGCCTACGAGTACATCGGGGAACGATTCGGCCTCGGGGGCCGCTTCTACGCCTCCTTCGGGTTCCTCGCGGACCGGCTCTTCGACCTCGGGATCACCCTCCTGACCACCGCCATCGCCCTCAAGGTGATGACCGGCTGGCCGCTGACCTGGGTCATCATCCTGAGCGCCGGGTTCACCGTCTTCTACACCATGATCGGCGGGATCACGGCCGTCGTCTGGACCAGCGTGATCCAGGGCTTCATCTTTGTCGCCGCGGCCTTCCTGATCGTGGCCCGGCTCCTGTTTGCCCCCGAGGCCGGGCCCTTCGGCGCGGTGGTCACCGATGCCTGGGCGGCGGGCAAGTTTTCCCTGGGCAATTTCGACCTCTCCCTCAGCTCCCTGACGGACCCCCTGGTCACCTCCCAGTGGCTCTTCATCCTGGCCTACGCCACCAACTGGGGCCGGCGCTACATCTCCGACCAGCACATGGTCCAGCGCTACCTGATCGCCCGCACCGACCGCGAAGCCAGCCGGGGAGCCATCATGAACGCCCTCCTCTGTGTGCCGATCTACCTCATCTTCATGTTCATCGGGGCCTGCCTGTACGGGTTTTACCACCTCAGCACCTTCGATCCGCCCCTGCTGGCCGACAACGTGGTGCCGCATTTCATCGTCAATTTCATGCCGGCCGGGGTGGTCGGACTGATCCTCGCGGCCATCCTATCCGCCTCCATGTCCTCCATCAGCGGCGACCTCAACAGCATCGCCACGGTCCTGACCCGGGACTACCTGAACTACCTCCGTCCTGAAGCCAGCGACCGCTTCCAGCTGATCTTCGGCCGGTTGATGGTCCTCCTGGCCGGGGTGGTGACCACCCTCATCGCCATCCTGATGATCCCCGAGGAGGGGCTGGCCTCGGTGATGGAGCGCGGGGTGACCATCGCGGCCATTCTTTCCGGCGGGATGCTGGGCCTCTTCTTCCTCGGCTTCCTGACCCGCAAGGCGACCCGCCGGGGCTGCTACATTGGCATTGTGGCCTGTATCCTCTTCACCTCCTGGGCGCTCCTGACCGAGCCCAAGACCCGGACCCTGGACCTGCCCCTCAATTTCGGGCTGAACCCGATCCTGATCGGCATATTCTCCCATCTGGTCCTGTTTGGCGTCGGCTACGCGGCCAGCCTGGTCTTCGGGGGTTATCGACCCGAGAACGTGGAACGCCTGACCATCCGCCAGAAATTCGACAAGGAATCCGACCGATGACCCACCTGAAGAATTCATTTCCCACCGAACCCGTCCAGGCCCAGTTTCCGCCGGCCCTGATCTTCGGCACCGGCAAGCGCGCGACCCTGCCGGAAACCCTGAAGAACTGGGGATCCGCCAACGTGGCCGTTGTCGCGGCGGATGTGCTCAAGGAATCGGTCGGGGAAATGACCAGGGCCATCCGTTCCGCAGGGATCGAGGTGCGGATCGTCTACTGCCAGCCGGCGGAGCCCAGGATGAAGGACTTTGTCCATGTCTGCGAGGAGCTCGGAGAGCCCTTTCCGGATACGGTCATCGGCATCGGCGGCGGCAGCGT
>CAJXMX010000410.1 GCA_913056355.1 uncultured Opitutales bacterium | reverse complement strand
GTTTGCGGCTCTTCTCCCTCACTTTCCAGGCGGTCCAGGTGGCGCATCTGGATGGTCAGATCATTGACCTTGCGGTTGATCTTGCCGATGTCCTTCCTCTCAAGGTCGTTGATCCGGTCCCTCCGGTCCCGTGCCTCCGCGAGCAACTGCTCGAAGACGGACCAGAAGGCATCATCGCCTGCCTCGACCCGGTGGTCTTCGCCGGTGACCACGGCCACAGGATAGAAAATGGAATTCCCGTATTCCATGCGCTCGGCGACAACGATCGATTCCGGTACGGTCATTTCCACTACATCGTCCGCGTCGATGTACTTGAACATGTTGCCATAGGCGTCCTTGTTGCCGGTGAAGATCTGCCATTCCTCCACATGCCGGCGGATGTTCTGCTGCCGTTTGACAATGGTGCCGGCCAGGGTATTGCTGTCGCCGATCTTGTGCGCGGAATCCTCCTTCAAGGTCAGCTGGACCACTTCCTTGGGCCAGAAGACGGTGATGCCTTCAACAAAGATGAGGCTCAGCAGCCCGACCACCATGAGGATGCCGAGGGCCAGTCCGGCGGAGGAAAGCCAGACCAGGGTTTCCCCCCTGGGCCGGTTGTTCTGAGGACTGTGCGGATCTTTGGCCATTGTTCAGGAATGTTAACCGACCACCTTGTAGCGTTCCCGCAGGCGGTGGCGGAGGACTTCCGCCACGGTGTTCACGGTAAAGGTCAGGACAAAGAGGACAAAAGCGCCCAGGAACAGGGTCCGGTACAGGGTGCCGTCCTGGGGGGCCTCGGGCAGCTCGACGGCAATGTTGGCGGAAAGGGTCCGCATGCCGGAAAAGATGTCCATATCCATGATCGGGGTATTCCCGGTGGCCATGACCACGATCATGGTTTCCCCCACGGCGCGTCCGAGGCCGATCATGAAAGCGGAAAAAATGCCGGCTGCGGCGGAAGGCAGGACAATGCGGGCGGTCGTCTGCCAGCGGCTGGCCCCGAGGGCCAGGGAAGCCGAGGTCAAGGCCTTGGGGACGGCGGAAAGGGCGTCGTCGGCGATGGTATAGATGATGGGAATGACCGCGAAGCCCATCATGAAGCCGACCACGAGGGAATTTCGCTGCTGGAACTGGCTGCCGGCGAAGGACTCCCACCAGAGGCGGAAATCGGCCACCGTTTGCCCGGTGGACGGATCCTGCAGGCGGAAGGCGACCTGCTCGAATAATGGTCCCAGGTGCCAGCCGAGGTAGCAGACAATTATCATCACCGGGAGGAAGACGATGAATTCCCAGCCTTTGGGGATGAGGATCCGGAAACGGATCGGAAGGAGGTTCCAGAGGTAGCCGAAAAGAACGGCTGTAGCGGGAACGCCGATACAGATCAGGATGACCGAGGGGATGCGGTCCTCGATCAGGGGGGCCAGCCAGAGCGCGGCCAGGAAGCCGAGGACCACCGAGGGCAGGGAAGCCATGATCTCGATGCCGGGCTTGATGACGCGCTTCAGCTCGGGACTGAGGAACTGCGAGGTGTAGATGGCGGCCAGGAGGGCGATGGGAAGGGCGAAGAGGAGGGCGTAAAAGGTTCCCTTCAAGGACCCGACGATCAGGGGGATGAGGGACAGCTTGGGCTCGAAATCGTCCGAGGAGCCTCCGGAGGACTGCCAGATGAACTGCGGGGAATCCTGTCCCTCGTACCAGATCCTGGCGAAGAAAGCCCGGAAGCCGGCCTCCGGATGGGGGTCGCTGAGGGAGTAGAGATGGAGATCGCCGTTGTCGTCAAGGGCCAGGATGCGGTCGAACTTGCCGTTTACGACCAGGTGTCGGAGCGGATAATGGACTTCCTTCTCCCACCGGATGTCCGCGGTGGTCGAGTAGCGCAGGGAAATACGCTCGCTGTTGGCGATGAAGAAGGCCTTGTTGCGCATGCTGCGGGCGAAGATATCGGCGCCTCCGGGAAAGGGCTCGAAGGTTTTGGTCTGGCCGTAGAGCCGCTCACCGGAGTCCGGGAACCGATACAGGCTGAAGACCACTTGGTCGCCGGAGAGGCTGGAGAAGGCCAGGGAGACTTCTCCCTTGATGAAATTCATGGAGGCGATGCTGTCGCTGTTCCGGCCGAAGGGATAGAAGCGCTGGCGCAGGTCCCACTTGGAACCGGTCCAGCGGAAGTACTGCACGGAGCCCTGTTCGCAGCGGTCGACCAGGGGCTCGGCGTTGGGCCCG
>CAJXMX010000409.1 GCA_913056355.1 uncultured Opitutales bacterium | reverse complement strand
TATTGTGGTCCTCTTTTTCCCATCTCGTGATTCTCCTTTCTCACTCAGGGGAGGTCCACCCTTTTGGGGGAACTTTTTTCCCCATCCGGAACAAGCCTTTCTGCTTTACGATATAGAAGGCAAAACCTCCCCCGGTCCCAGGTACTCGCCTAAATTGACTGAAGATGTCTCCCTCCCCGAACCAAACGGAAAACACGAAACGCACTCCCCTACGCGCCGCCATCATCGGCTACGGCATCAGCGGCCGCCTCTCCCACGCCTACGGGCTCCGGGCCAATCCCGAGTTTGAGATTGTAGCCGCCTGCGATTCGGCGGAAGGCAATCGTCAACGCGCATCGGATGAGCTGGGTTGCCGGGTCTATGACAACCACTTGGACCTCCTGCGCAGCGAGGAGCTGGACCTGGTCAGTGTGGTGACCCGGTCCGACACCCACGCGGACCTCGTCTGCGATTGCCTGGGTGCCGGGGTGAACACGCTGGTCACCAAACCCTGGGCGCTCGACACTGGGGAAGCCAGGCGGATGATCGCCGCCCGGGAGGACAGCGGGAAGCAACTCTTTCCCTGGATTCCGATGTATTGGGCGCCTGACTACAGGAGGGTCCGTTCCCTCATGGACCGGGACCGGATCGGCGAGGTCTTCCTCATCCGGCGGTATTACACCGACTTCCGCCGCCGCACCGACTGGCAGACGGAGCTCCGCTTTGGCGGGGGCTACCTCCTCAACTGGGGCATGCACATCATCCAGCCCATCCTGGACCTGGCCGGGGCGCCGCTGGCCCGGGCTCACGGCCAGCTCCTGCAGGCCATCAATCCCGGGGACGCGGAGGACAATTTCCTGGCCCTTTTTGAATTCACCAACGGTGTCCGCGGCGTGGCCGAGTTTACCGAATCCCTTTTTCCGCTCCCTTCCTTCCTGGTCCAGGGGACCAGGGGGGCCATCCTCGCCGATGCGGAACGCGTCATCCTTCGCCAGGCCGATCCGGACCACCCGTCGGAGGTGACCGAGGAAAGCTACCCCCTGGAGGGGAAGCTCTTCGGGGACGAGGCCGACATTTACCGGGACATTGCCCGTTGCCTGCTCGACGGGGAGCCTTTCCCGGTCACCCCGGAGCTGGCCCTGCAGGGGACGAAAGCCGTGGAGGCTGTGCGGGAGTCGCACCTCAAGGGGCGGCCCGTCGACCTGGAAGCCTGATTGGCATTCCAGCCGGCGGATCGGGCACCGCGGCTTTCCCCTTGACGCTAAAGCATGGCGGGAGCTTTATTAGGAGAAGTCCGTTATCCGGACCAAGACCAGACACTACCCTAACCTTTTCTCTGACAATGCCTTCCAAACGCCCTTCCTGCAAAACAATCGCCGAAGAAGCCGGCGTCAGCAGGATGACCGTCTCCATGGCCCTGCGCGACCATCCCCGGGTGGCGCCCGAGACACGGGAACGGATCAAAAAGATCGCGGCCCGCCAGGGCTACACCCCGGATCCCAACCTGACCCAGTTGATGGGTTACCTGCGCAAGCGGGACATCAGCAAGGAGGAACCGGTCATCGCCCTCCTCAACGGCAAGCGGCGTCCCCTCAAGGAATTCGGGGCCGAGGCCCTGCGGATTCGTGAAGGGGCCATCACCCGGGCGCGGGAACTGGGCTTCAAGACGGAGGATTTCTGGCTGCACGCCCCTGGCATGCGGGTTGAGCGGATGGTCCAGATCCTCGAGACCCGGGGCATCCGCGGCGTGGTGGTCCTTCCAGTGGAGGACCTGAGGGACGTCTTTTCCCTGCCCCAGGACGAGTTCATGGGCGTTGCCACCTGCGCGGTGGCGGCCAAGCTCGGCTTCAACCAGGTTCATCCGCATTTCTACCAGGCCATGCACGTGGGCATCTCCACCCTGACAGAAAAGGGCTTCAAGCGGATCGGGTTCTGCACCACCAACGCCGAGGACGAGCAGTCCAACCACCTGAATTACTGCTACCTGGCCTGGTACCAGCAGGGCATTCCCAAGCGAGATCGTATTCCGCCCCTGCTGAAGGAGTCGATCAGCCGGGACGACCTGCTCAAATGGGTCGATAAATACCATCCGGAGGTCGTCTACAGCTCGAACCAGGACCATTACCGGTGGCTGCTTGAGAGCGGTCTTAAAATCCCCAAGGACATCAGCTTTGCCGCCCTCGGACCGGCCTGGGAGGACCTCGACGGGATTGCCCGGGT
>CAJXMX010000408.1 GCA_913056355.1 uncultured Opitutales bacterium | reverse complement strand
CGGTGGCCTTTACCCGCGACGGCACTGAACGGCGCCTCAATTCCGACCAGCTGGCCTCGGACCTGGCCATTGCCCTGGGCGCCTCCAAGCTGATTTTCCTCCTGCCCTACCCCGGCCTGACCTACAAGGGCCAGCTGCGGCTCAACGCCGATGTCAACGAGGTGAAGAAGATCCTCGAGTCCAGCCCGGAAACCATCGACGAGCCGGTCCGGTCCAAGGCCACCTATGCGGTCAAGACCATCGAGGGCGGAACCCCCCGGGCCCACATCATTGATTGCCGGATCCACGACGGACTGCTCATGGAGGTCTTCTCCAAGGTCGGCATCGGTTCCATGATCCACTCCAATCCCTATTCCCAGATCCGCCCGGCCAAGCGGAAGGATGTCGGGGCCTTGTTCGGCCTGACCAAGGGGGCCGTGCGCGAGGAATACCTGCGGCCGCGGACCCGGCTCAGCATCGAGGCCGATATCGGGCATTACTACGTCTACGAGATCGACGACAGCATCATCGGCTGCTTCCGGATCACGCCCTACAACCGCTCCCGGACCGTCGAGCTGGGATCGGTCTACGTTCATCCGGCCTACCAGGGGCGCCGGATCGGCAAGGCCATGGTCGACTTTGCCGTGGAAACGGCAGCCGCCGCCAGGAAGAACCGGATCGTGGCCCTGACCACCCAGACCTCGACCTTTTTCCGGGAGACCTGCGGGTTCCTGCCCGGCGGGCCGGACATCCTCCCCAAGGCCCTGCGGGAGAGCCTGGAGAAGAGCGGCCGCAACTCCCAGGTCTTCTACCGGGATTTGTAAAGGTACCGGTTGGCTGTAAGCCGGATTCTGTCCCTGCTCCCGCAAACGCGGGACCAGGGGGCCCCCATTTGTCTATCCCGCATGCGCGGAATCCCCCGCCGAAGCGGAGGTGCGACTTACCCGGGACCATCGGACGGGCCGCCCGGTCCCCTATTTAGTCTTGCACCAGATTGGGTTTACCCTGCCCCTTCGGTTGCCCTCCGGGCGGTGAGCTCTTACCTCACCTTTTCACCCTTATCCCGCGGATGCGGGACGGTATGTTTTCTGTGGCACTGGCCGTCACGGCGGCCTCGCGCCCGCCGTGCCCCCGCTTTCGCAGGGAATCTTGCCCTGTGGTGTCCGGACTTTCCTCTACCCTGCCGAAACAGGACAGCGGGAGCCCGCCAACCGGTAAGCAGAGAAGGTGACGCCATTCGCCCCCATGGCAAGGGGATTCAACACGCCTCAGCGCTGGAAATACAGGATGCGGCCGCAGCTGTCGCAGCGGACCAGCTGGTCCCCGCGCCGGGCCTCCGACTCGACTTCGCCGGAAACCTTCAGGTGGCATCCCTGGCAGCGCCCGTCATCCAGCTGAACCACCACCGGGGGGCGCTTGACCTGACCCTTGACGTAGCGGTACTGCTGCAGGACCTCCCCGGAGAGTTCCGCCTCGCAGGCCTTGACGGCATCCTTGGCTTCCTGCAGCTCCCCGGCAAAGGACTCGTAGTTTTGCTTCAGGCGCTCGATATGGGCCTCGAGGGTCTTCTGCTGCGAGGCGTTGGATTCCCGCAGGGACTCCTGGGCCAGCCGCTTCCGGTCGATTTCCTCCATCAGCAGCAGCTCCGAATCCTCAAGATCGGAAACCTTCGCCTGCTGGGAGCGGATCTCGTGCTCGAGGGCCGTGTACTCCTCGTTCTTCTTCACCTGCATCTGCTGGGTCTTGTACTTCACGATGGCCGCCTCGGCCTGCTCGACCTCTCCCTCGAGATCCATCCGGCGGGCCTCGAGTTGCCTGATGGTCTGCCCGGCCGCCTCAACCTCGGCCTGGAGGGCCTTGATGCTGGCTTCCTCGCCGCTGATCTCACCCGGAATGGCTTCCAGCTGTCGCTGAATGGTATCACAGCGGGAATCACGGTCCTGCAGGATGAGGAGCTTTTGCAACCAATCGGGCACCATAGGGCCGCATTGCAGGGACCGGGACCAGAATTGGCAAATGCAAAACACGCAATTTGAGCGCTCTTTTGCCGTTGCCGGAGCCGCCGTGGCCGGTCCATCATGCCCGCATGATCGGCCTCAACGATGCCTGGATGGACGGGCCTGTAGCGAAAAACCCGGCACAGGATCCGGCGGGGGACGTCCGCCGCATCTTCTGCGAGGGGGGGCTGCTGCAGCACCATCTCGGGCTCGACCACCGGCCCC
>CAJXMX010000407.1 GCA_913056355.1 uncultured Opitutales bacterium | reverse complement strand
CGCGGCCCTGATCCTCGGCCTCAGCCGGGGCAGTTTCTATTCGGTCTTCACCTTGCTGGCCGGCCTCGGACTGATCCTCTGGATTCGTTATGGGCGGTTGACAAACGGGCAAAGAGGATAAGGTTACGCGCATGGAAATCGTTGCATACCTGAAACCGACCTGTGGCTGGAGCAATGGCGTACGGGCCATTCTCAAGAAGTACAATTTGGACTACGAGGACAAGGACATCATCAACAATCCGGAGATCTACGCGGAAATGGTCCAGCGCTCCGGTCAGCCCCTGTCCCCATGCGTGGTGGTCGACGGAATCATGCTGGCTGATGTCAGTGGCGAGGAAGTGGAGAATTACCTCCTCTCCAACAACCTGGTCCAGCCCAGCGAGGCCAACACGGATGTGCCCACCAACGCCCCCTGCACCGATGAGGAGCACGCCCGGATGCAGTCCAAGACGATCCGTTTCTTCTAGGCGGGAACTCGCCTGTTGACAAAGGCGACGGGGCTTCCAAAAATGGAACGTCCCTATGAGCACTACTGCCCAAACTCTTCTGGAATCCAAGGGAAAGTACCAGATCGTTTCCGTCACCCCCGACCAGTCCACCTATGAGGCGCTGAAGTTGATGGCGGCCAAGGATATCGGGGCCATTGCCGTTATGGAGGAGAACCACCTGCTGGGGCTCCTCACGGAACGGGAATACGCCCGGAAAATCGTCCTTCACGGGAAGACTTCCCGGCATACCCCGGTCTTCGATACCATGAACCGCGACTTCCCCAAGGTGGGTCCCGAGGCCACCCT
Organism: uncultured Opitutales bacterium; assembly: GCA_913056355.1. Classification (GTDB taxonomy): domain Bacteria; phylum Verrucomicrobiota; class Verrucomicrobiia; order Opitutales; family Oceanipulchritudinaceae; genus Oceanipulchritudo. The sequence continues at coordinate 1,457 of CAJXMX010000407.1, read as the reverse complement.
GGACGAGTGCATGCGCCTGATCACGGATCGTCGCTTCCGCTACATCGCCGTCCTCGACGGGGATCAGCTGTTGGGCCTGATCAGCATCGGTGATATCGTGAAGCACATCATCGCCCAGCAACAGGCCAGCATCGAGCACCTGGAACGGTACATCAGCGGAATCTGACTCGACTTTCCCCGGACTCCCACTGCCAGTCCACGTCCCCGAGGGTCCGCGTTCGGGCCCCGGGTTCTTGACGGCAAGCGCCGAGCCGTTCAGGCTGGAGCAAGTTTCCCCCTGCCTGTGTAATGAAGGAAACTCTACAGAAACTTCTCGACGCTGCGGACATCCGGGTGAACGGGGATCGTCCCTGGGACATCCGGGTGCATGATGAGCGGCTCTGGCGGCGGGCCTTCCTCTACGGCAACAACGGGCTCGGGGACGGGTACGTGGACGGCTGGTGGGACTGCCGGGCCATTGATGAAATGCTCTGCCGGCTCCTGCGCGTGGTCCGCAAGCGCAACCGGAGGCCATGGCGGGTCGTTCTGCCCGGTTATGTGCATTCCCTGCTGGTCAACCTGCAATCCCTGCGGCGCGCCTTCCAGGTCGGGGAGCATCATTACGATATCGGCAACGCCCTGTACCGGGCCATGCTGGGAGAGCAAATGGTCTACTCATGTGCCTATTGGCAGGCCGGAGCCGGCGACCTGGACCAGGCCCAGGAGGACAAGCTGGAGCTGGTCTGCCGCAAGCTGCGGCTGGAGCGGGGCCAGCGGGTGCTCGATATCGGCTGCGGCTGGGGCGGGCTCGCGCTGGCGCTCGCCCGGATGGCGGATGTCGAGGTGCTGGGCGTCACCCTGTCCGTCGAACAGCACAAATATGCTTGCGAATGGGCCCGCGCCGCCGGGCTTGAGGACCGGGTCCGGTTCGAGCTGCGCGATTACCGCCTGCTCGAGGAAGAGTTCGAACGCGTGGTTTCCGTCGGCATGTTCGAGCATGTCGGGGTCGGTCATTACGGCGAGTTCTTCGGCAAGGTCCGCGCGCTGCTGAAAGAGGACGGCGTCGCCCTGCTCCATTCGATCGGCCGGCATGACGGGCCGGGAGTGACCAATCCCTGGATTCGACGCTACATCTTCCCCGGCGGTTATTCCCCCGCGCTCTCGGAAGTGCTGCCGGTGATCGAACGGGAACGGCTCTGGGCGACGGATATCGAGCTTGAGGCCGTGCTGGACCAGGTCGTGCTGTCCCTCAATGACGTGCTCAACTGGAAGCCCGGGACCAGGCTGCTTCTGAATGCGAGCCCGAAATCCACGATCGACATGCGCTGTGGCGACGTTCCTCTCTTTGTCGGCGGAATGGGGCAGCGCAACGGGAATATAGCGGTTAAGATCAATCAGAAACTGCGGAAGATGTAGGCGGCCGCATGACGGATACGATCCTGCCCCTCGCGCTCGATGGCCTACTGGTCGTGCTGCTT
>CAJXMX010000406.1 GCA_913056355.1 uncultured Opitutales bacterium | reverse complement strand
GAGCCATGCCGTAATAGAAGTAGACCTCCGAGCGGCGGTCGTGGGTGTGCGGCGGGAAAGTGTTCCAGGTGCTGCCCTTGGCGATGACCGTGTAGCCCATGACCAGCTGGCAGGTTTCCAGCGTTCCGGGGTGGAAGACCTGGTACAGCTTGCGCTCGTTACAGGTGTCGCCTGACCCGAGCTCCAGCGGCTTGATGTCTCCCTGCTTGATGTGCTTCAGCGGATGAGCCGTATGGGCCGGATAGCTCAGCAGGTAGAACTTGGCCGGATCCTTGCCGTCCTTGGAGCTGAACTTGATCTCCTTCGATCCCCGCGGCACGTAGAGGCCGTCGAGGTGTTCCATCGGGTAATCGGTGCCGTCGACCGTGACGCTGCCGGCGGCCCCGATGTTGAGGATGCCCAGCTCGCGGCGCTGGCAGAAATAGTCGGCCCGGATCTTGTCCCAGCCGCCGAGGACCACTTCCTCGCCGGCCGGCATCGCGGAGCCGGCCACGGTCCGGTCCTGTTCCCAGTAGATCAGTTCCAGACCGGGTTTCTTCATCAGTTGGTCGCTGTGAAAATTGGCCCTGAGTTCGGCCGTGTCCATCCAGCGCGTCGCCTCGGGCGAGTGCAGGTAAAGGTGCGTTGCATTATCTTCCATTGTGTCTGTTTCCTTGAAGGTTTGCTGAGGATTTTTGCTCAGAGGATGAACCTCAATCTGTACGTCTCTCCGCGGGTCCGGTCAAGGGTGGATGAACAGATCCACGGAATGGGCACCCTCCACCCAGGCCCTGAATAACCCGATTGGCAAAAGACCCGTCATCCTGACAGTAAACCCATCTGGAAACCCGAATATGGCAAAGCCCCGACAAATTGTCGGGGCTTGTCAGATGGAAGCGCTCAGGGCAGTCTCGCAAACAGAGGCTTTTCAAGTTTCCCGTGAGCCTGGCGTGAATTCGTGGCAACTCCTGAAAGCGGCCTCACTCGTGGGTGAACACCAGGTCGTCGTATGGATAGTTCGTGACGAGCCAGGCTTCCTCGCCGCCTTCCGGATTGATCCCATAGCCGACGATGCGGTCGCCCGCAGCGGATACGCCGGTGGCTTCCGTCAGGATCCATGAGGAACCAAACAGGGACGCTTCACCGGCACCGGTCTTGGTCAGGATTTTTTCCAGATCGTACAGGTAGCCGATGTATTCGTTTTCCCCGCCATCCGGCAGGGTGTAAGGACCATCGGGTTCAAGCACGGGATTGCCGGTCCAGACAAAGGCTTCCGATTCATAGAGGATCGACCTGCTGGCTCCAACCACCATCAGGTCGCCGGCCGTTGATCCGGGCCGGTAGGCGATGCTGGAGGCCACGCTGTCGTACTTCTTCTTGGAGAGTCCTCCAATGCCCCTGACCACATAAGTCTCAACCACATCTGTGGTTTCGGGATCATCGCCCGGGAACCAGATGCAGGCCTGCGGTCCCTTGGGGCTGTCACTGCGACCGGCAATGACTATGCCAATGTCCGTTTCCGCCAGGGCAAAGGCTTCGCACCATTTGCCGCCGTCCAATGCCGGCAGGACATAGCTTTCCAAGAGGGCCTCTCCAGTCGTCCCATCGATTCCGAGGAAGGTGGTGACAAAGGCCAGGTTGCCTTGCTTGGTGCCTCCATAACCGACGATAACAGTCCCGTCCGCCGAAACAGCCTCCGCCGAACTGGTATGCAGTGTCTGTTCCGTGTAGAAGGTGTCCGTAATGGTCAGCTGCACCGGAACGGGCACGCCTTCCTCATCCACTACCGCCAGATCGCACCAAAATGCGACCGGACCCGTCGTGGTGTTGCCGGTGCCGACGATGATCTGGCCGTCGATCGACACGTCCGTGGCGATCATTTCGGAAAGCCCGCCTCCATAGTCGGGTATGGCGAGGTAGTCGGTGCCAGCGACAAACTCCTCTCCCACCCGGTCCAGTACCGGGACCAGCCATTCGATGGCGTAGGATACTTGCCCGACATTATAGGTGCCTACCGGAAGGGATCCGCCCCAGTCGAGAATCAGGTTCACTTTGTCGTAATTGGGGACATACGTCATGTCCGAGGCCGCCAGGGCGGCGCTGGGTTGTGACGGCTGAACCACGCCGATATCCTCCTGAACCTGCAGTTCGTTGTAGAGCGGCGGCACGCCGTCATCCGTGGCGATGGCCCAGTCGATATCGAGCCGCCAGGCGCGGTAGAAATCCACCACGAGGGTGGTGCCGACGGCGGTTTTACCGTCGCGGGAAATACCAAGCGCCACGCTCGAGTCGTGAGGGCCGTCCATA
>CAJXMX010000405.1 GCA_913056355.1 uncultured Opitutales bacterium | reverse complement strand
GTAGCCGGCGCCCATCGAGTACGGCTGGTAGTTCGGCATGCCGCCCGGGCCGCCCTGCCCGTCCCGCACGGCCGTGTGCTGCAGGACGGCCCGGACCTCGTCCGGCGTGAGGTACCGGCCGAGGCCGGTGAACGCGGCCTCCTGGACCAGCGCGTCCACGGCCAGACGGGCGGTCCGCCCCTCGGGCCGTGTGGCGTCGTACCGGTAGACCAGGGAATCGGCCACCGGCTCCAGCACCAGGGCCACCTCCCCCCGGGCGAGGGCGTCCCCGGACTCGGGGCCTGCCATGGGGACGAAGGACAACTCGGTTCCCCCCGGTGCCACCTGGAGCCCCGGGGCGGGCAGTCCGGGGCCTTCCCCGACGACGGCCACCTGCAGCCGCTCCGGCGCAGGATTGCTGAACGCCACCCCCAGACCCAGGGCCAGGAGCACGGGGAAGAAGAAGACCCAGAACACCACCTCGGGCTCCCGGAGCATCACCCGCAGTCGTGTCAGCGTCAGCTCCCGCAGCGCGGTCCGCCGCACCCCCATCACTCCTCCCTCAATTGACGACCCGTCCGGGCAAGGAAGACGTCGTCCAGGGTGGCCCGGTGGGTGTGGAGGGAGGCCAGCGCCCCGCCCTCCCTGGCCAGCAGCGCCATGAGGGCGGGGACCGACTCCCGCAGTTCGTCCACCGTCAGAAGCCAGGTGCCGTTCCGGGCACGGGCCAGACGCACGCCGGGAAGGGCCGCGAGACGGGCCTCCTCGAGGGGCACGGTGGGCTCGAACTCCAGGACGTGGGCCCCTCCCAGGGTCGCGATCAGCTCCCGGGGGGTGCCCTCCACGAGGATCTCGCCGGCATCCATGATGGCCACACGGTCGGCCAGCTTCTCCGCCTCGTCCATGAAGTGGGTGGTGAGCAGGATCGTCCCCCCCTCCGCCTTGAAGACCTCGCAGACATCCCAGAGTGCCCGGCGGGACTGGGGATCCAGCCCGGTGGTGGGTTCGTCCAGGATGTAGAGCGTCTTACCGGTGTCACGCTTGGACAGTTCCTTGGCCAGTTTCACTCGCTGGGCTTCGCCACCGGAGAGGGTTACGGCGCTTTGGCCCAGGCGGATGTAGGACAGGCCCACATCGATCAGGGTCTGGAGTTTCCGGGCGATGAAGGGCACGGCGTCGAAGAACTCCCTGCCTTCCTCAACAGTCATTTCCAGCACTTCGTTGATGTTCTTGCCCTTGTAGCGGACTTCCAGGGTTTCGCGGTTATAGCGTTTGCCCTTGCAGACGTCGCAGGGGACGTAGACGTCGGGCAGGAAGTGCATCTCTACCTTGATCACACCGTCGCCCTGGCAGGCTTCGCAGCGGCCGCCCTTCACGTTGAAGGAGAATCGGCCGGGCTTGTAGCCCCGGGAGCGGGCCTCCTGGGTTCCGGCGAAGAGTTCCCGGATCGGGGTAAACAAGCCGGTATAGGTGGCCGGGTTGGAGCGCGGGGTGCGGCCGATGGGGCTCTGGTCGATGTCGATGACCTTGTCCAGGTGATCCAGGCCCTTCAGCGATTGGTAGGGCGCGTGGTTCAGGCTGGTGGCCTTGTTGAGTTTAGCCGCGGCGACCGGATATAGGGTGCTGTTGATCAGCGTGGATTTGCCGGACCCGGAGACGCCGGTGATGCAAGTCATGATCCCCAGGGGCAGGTTCAGGGTCACATCTTTCAGGTTGTTGCCGGTGGCGCCAGCCAGTGTCAGTGACTTCCCGCCGCCTTTGTTTCTCTGGCTGGGCACGGCTATCTCCCGGGTGCCCTTCAGGTACTGTCCGGTGAGTGATTCCGGGTTGTCGATAATTTGTTGAGGTGTGCCGTGGCCGATGATGTGGCCGCCATGAACGCCGGCGCCTGGCCCGATATCGATTACATGATCCGCTGCGCGAATGGCGTCTTCATCATGCTCGACGACAATCACTGTGTTGCCCAGGTCACGCAGGTGGGTGAGGGTCGCCAACAGGCGGTCGTTGTCGCGCTGGTGCAGCCCGATCGAGGGTTCGTCCAGAATGTACATAACGCCTACCAGCCCCGCGCCGATCTGGCTTGCCAGACGAATGCGCTGGGCCTCGCCGCCGGACAGGGTGTCGGCACTGCGCTCCAGGGTGAGGTATTCCAGGCCCACGTTTACCAGGAACTGGAGCCTCTGGCGGACTTCCTTCAGAATTTTCTCGGCGATTTCGCCTTTTCGCCCGGGCAGCGCCAGGGTTTCGAAGTAATCGTGGGCTTCGCCAACCGGCAGGTGGGTAACGTCAGAGATATTGTGCTCTTCAATAAAAACATGGCGGG
>CAJXMX010000404.1 GCA_913056355.1 uncultured Opitutales bacterium | reverse complement strand
CCGCCGTCATCACGCCCCGGCTCGGCGGCTGGAAGGAGCACCTGATCCCACGCGGCTATGCCGCCGTCGGCTTTGCCGGCAACGATTTCATGGACGACACGGCCGGCCTGCCGGAACTGTACCCGGAATATGATTTCGCCAAGATCCCTCGCCGGGCCTGGGCCGTGCAGGTGGTCATGGATTACCTCCAGACGCTCCCGGAAATCGATCCGGACCATGTAGCGATTTATGGATACTCACGCGACGGCAAGATGGCGACCATCGCCGCCGCCTTCGAGGAGCGGATCGCCGCGGTCATCGCCGGCAGCACCGGCGTCGGGGGCGTCCTCCCCTGGCGACTGGCCGGGGAATACGGGATGGGCGAAGGGATCGAGTCCACCACCCTGATGTTCCCGGACTGGTTCCATCCGCGGATGCGCTTTTTCGCCGGGCACGAGGACCGCCTCCCGGTCGACGCCAACCTCCTCGTCGCCGCCATCGCCCCGCGGGCCTGCCTCATGCGATACGGGCTTAACGACGAGGTCTCCAACGCCTGGGCCATCGAGCAGTGCTATGACTCGGCCCTGAGGGCCTACGCCCTCCTCGGCCATCCGGAACGGCTCGGCCTGCTTTGCGAACCCGGCTTTCACGGCTCCATCACCCCGGACAAGTGCCTCGACTGGCTGGACATCCAGTTCGGACGCGTTTCCGGCAAGGAATGGCCCAACCGCCGCCTCTTTGCCTGGGACTGGAATTCCTGGTCCGAGGAAAGGGGGCAGGCCACGGATTCCGGCATGAATCTGCCCGGCGACGCCGGTCTTGCGGAAAGGATCCAGTCGCTCCTGGGCCCCGTTCCAGCCCAGCCGCCCACCCCGCCACCGTTCTGGAATCCCAACGCCTTCGACCCCGTCCCCGGGCCGACCAACGGCCGTGGCCATGGTCCCGGGCAGCTGGAGCCGGATGTCCCGGCCTGGGTCATCGGGCGCGGCATACAGGAGTTTGGCTGGACGAAGGAGGACAATGCTGACGTGGCCTCCCTGCGTGTCCGCTTCGGCAATGGCTTGCACGGCGACCTGTACTTCCCGGCGGACCATCCGGAAGGACGGGCCTTGCCGACGGTCATCTGGCTGCATGGCTACAGCTACCCGCTCGGATACATGTGGGTCTACCGGCGCGACCTGCATCCGGTCCTGGCCCTGGTCAAGGCCGGCTTTGCCGTCTTCGCCTACGACCAGTCGGGTTTTGGTTACCGGCAGGAGGAATACGGATCCTTCTATGACCGCTACCCCGAGTGGTCCCGGCTGGGACGGATGGTCGATGACGTCAGCCGGGCCATCGACGCCCTGGACAAGCTGGAGTTGGTGGACAGCCAGCAGATTTCCCTGCTTGGCTACACCCTCGGGGGCATGGTCGCGCTGCACGCGGCGGCGCTGGATGAAAGAATTGCCGGCGTCGTCTCGGTGGCCGGCGTTACCCCCATGCGGCCCGGAGACACCGGTTCCGGAGCGGGCGGCCTGGCGCGCTTCAGTCAACAGCACAGCCTGCTTCCCCGCCTGGGCCTCTTTATCGGAAAGGAAGACCGTCTCCCCTACGACTACGGCGACCTGATGGCCGCCATCGCCCCGCGCCCCTTGCTGGTGGTCCAGCCGGCCATGGGTCGCGGAGGGGATCCCGAGGCGGTGCGCCGGACCGTGGCCAAAGCCCGCGAGGCGTACCTGGACAAGGGATCGGGCGAGAATCTTGAATTGTATGAGCCGGTTGACTACACGCGCCTGACCACCGCGACCCAGAACCGCATTTTGAATTGGATGCAGCAAGAACTACCCACAGACAACCAACCATGAAAATCGCCCGACTTCTCCTTATCGCCCCTCTGGCCTTGATCAGCATGACCGCCCGGGCCGCCGGCCCGGTCACCTTGGGGGAGACCGCCGATGAATACATCCTGTCCAACGGGATCGTCACCGCCCGGGTGGCCAAGGCCTCCGGGGACCTGACTTCGCTCCGCTACGGGGACCGGGAAATGCTGGCCACCTTCCTCAAGGATGACGGCACCCCGGACCTCGAGCGCGACCCGCCCGGATTTAATCACACGGGGCTCAATCCGCGCATGACCGACCACCAGTACGGCTTCTGGTCGCACGATGCCATGGGTCCGCCGAACACGGCCCCGGCCCTTGCCACGGTCACCATCGATCCGGCGGATAACGGCGGGGACCGGGCCGAGGTCTCGGTCAAGGGAATCGCCGACGGCCGCCTCATGGGGACCGGGCCGGGGGCCGGCAAGGACGGCAATTTCGCCGCCGATGTGGAAATCCGCTACGCCCTTGGTCGCGGCGATTC
>CAJXMX010000403.1 GCA_913056355.1 uncultured Opitutales bacterium | reverse complement strand
AGGGATTTCTTCATTCCGGAGAGGTAGGCATCGAGGTCGGATCGCTTCGGCGGTTCCTGGTAAAAATGGCAGAAATCACACGAGCGCGCACAAAACGGAACGTGCAGATAGAGCCCCAGTTGGAGCGATTCGGCTTTTTCTTGCAGTTTATTCAATTGTCCCGCTAATTAACCGAATTTCCTGAAATGAAGATCAAAGCAATTCGCACCTCACTTCTGTTCGCTGGAATCCTGGTCCTGTTCACTGGCTGCAACTCCGTTTTTCAGGATTTCACGCCCGAACGCATCCCGGAAAATCCATCCGGCATCTATACTTTCAGTTTCACCGGCAACATTCCCAAAGGCAATCGCATCGAGGGATCGGAACGGGCGGAAATCACCATCAACGGTAAGTCCTACCCGATGACGCGGAGCTCCGCCGACGACCTGACCTTCACCTACGACTACAAGATGCCGCCGGGAATCACCGAGGCGCGCTATTATTACACCCTTTCCTGGGATTACCAGGGTGCCAACAGCGTCAAGGAAGCGGCCCGCTACAGCACCCAGGAGACGGGCAAGGTCTACCATGCCCGCCTGATCAACCGCTACCCGATCCAACTGGTCAACGACCGTGGACCGGCCGGCTCGCGGATCCCGATTGTCGGCAGCGGCTTCTCCTCCCAGGACGTGGTCATGGTCGGCGGCGTTGAGGCGGCCACCACCATCCACTCGGCCAACTCGCTGGAATTCACGGTCCCGGCCCTGCCGGCCGGCAAGGCCTACCAGGTGACCCTCCGCACCGGCGGCGGCGACCTGGTGGCGGGCAACTTCAAGGTCGACGAGGCCACCCTCCGGGTCCAGCCGCAGTCGCTCTCCATCGCCAGCGGCGACACCGATTTCCTGATCATCGAACTGGACAACCCGGCTCCCCTCGGCGGCCTCTACGTGGATGCCCAGACGGACATCCCGGCCAGCCTGATCATCCCTGAAATCAACATCCCGGAAGGGTCCCGGTCGGTGAATGTCAACATCACCGGCGGCGAACCCGGCAACGGGATCCTGGTCCTGACCGTCCCCGGCTTTGGAGCGGTCGACGTCCAGGTCTCGGTATTCTAGGAATCTCCATCCGGGCCCCATCGATGGGGCTCAATATTTTTCCTTGCCAACATGAGGGGTGCTCCCCACCTTGGCTCGTTTCATTCAACTTTACGCCAGTAAACAGGAGTCCCTGATCGTGAGAGACGAATACATTAAAGCAGCCCAGAAGGTCATTCCGGATCCCAATATCCTCATCAATGTCGTGTCGCGGCGCGTCAAGCAGCTCAAGTACGGCCAGCGCCCGTTGGTGGAATCCCTGGAGCGGCTTTCCCCCGAGGACACCGCCCTGCGGGAAATCATCGAGGGCAAGATCAGCTACGAACTCTTTGACCCTGAGAAGGAAGAGGCCTGAGCCGGAAAAAAGACAAGGAACGCTTCAAGGAAGTGCGCAATTCGCGCGCCCGGAGGGATTACTTTGTCGATGAAACCCTGGAGGCCGGGATCGCTCTGCGCGGGACCGAGGTCAAATCCATCCGCCAGGGACAGGTCCAGATCAACGAGTCCTTCGTGCGCATCGACAAGGGGACGCCGATCCTGTACCACGCGCACATAGCCGAGTACGCCTTCGGGACCAGCACCAACCACAATCCCTACCGCCCGCGCAAACTGCTCCTGAACAAGAAGGAGATCCGCAAATGGGAACAGGCCATCCAGAGTGGCGGCCGGACCATCGTTCCCCTCCGGATGTACTTCAAACAGGGCCTGGTCAAGGTCGAGATCGGCCTCTGCCGGGGCAAGAAGCAGTTCGACAAGCGGGAGGACCTGAAGAAGGCCGTCGACATCCGGGAAACCCAGAGGACCGTCAAGCACCACCTGTAGCGCCATGTCCCCGCGGCTGCAGATCATCCTCTTCACTCCCGAGATCCCCCAGAACACCGGCAACGTGGGCCGGCTCTGCGCCTATACCGGGGCCCGCCTGCACCTCATCGAGCCGCTCGGCTTCTCCCTTGAGGACCGCTACCTGCGCCGCAGCGGGATGGATTACTGGCAGCACCTGGATGTCCGCTGCCACGCTTCATGGGAGGCCTTCCGGGAGAGCCCGGACTTCCCCCAGAGGATCTGGCTCTTCACCACCCATGCCTCCCGAACCTACTGGGAGGCGGAGTTTGAGCCGGGTGATGCGCTTCTGTTCGGAAATGAAGGGCATGGATGCCCCGAGTGGCTGCACCGGGAAATCGGGGAAGAGCACCGGATCACCCTTCCCCGCTTCAACGCCCAGCCGCTGCGCTCCCTCAACCTCTCCACCTCGGTGGGGATTGCCGCCTATGAAGCCTACCGCCA
>CAJXMX010000402.1 GCA_913056355.1 uncultured Opitutales bacterium | reverse complement strand
ATCTCACCCCGCCGTACCAGGGCCAGGCTTCCGGCGGTTTGCTGGAAATAGAGGTCGGTGAAGTCGAGCCCGCCCCCGTTGACCGGGCCGACGAAGCTCCAGCCGCCGCCGCTTCTCCGCAACTCGATCGGGGGAACCGGGATATCCTCGGAACTGTAGATGAGGAGGGACTGGCCATCCGGGGAAAGGAGGGCCCTCGCCTGCTCGGACCCGGCCCAGATCCGCCCGTGGGTGAAGGCCGATTCCGCACCCCTGGTCCATGCGCCTCCGGCCAGGGTGTATTCAACAATTGAATACGGCCAGGGATTGTCGTTGTAGGAACCCGTCATTTCCAAGGCCCACAGGACCAGGCCTTCCGCGGCAGGCTCCGTGGCCAGCGCCCACCAGTATCCCGTGGCCAGGCTTATGGGCGGACCAGGGATCCATCCCGCCTCCGTCTTCAGGAAGCTGAAGATGCGCAACACGCCCCCGATCCCGTAGATGCTGACCTGGGTCTTGAGGACGACCAGGTCCTCCAGCGCCACCACGTCGTTGATCGAGAAACTGAAAACGTCGGAATCATTCAACAGCGGGGAGAGGCTGATACGGTCCTCCACCGCGTAGGTACCGCCGGTCTTTTTCACGACCGTCAACTGGGGCACAAAGTAGTCCGTCCGGGACGGATCCGCATCCAGGATGAGGACTTCATTCCCCGCGGGGAACACCCAGTGGGGATAGATCCGGCTGGTCTCCGTCCAGTCCATGGGATCGTAGGACGTGACAAGGCTCCATTCCCATCCGTCGTAGGCCAGCTGCCAGATCTGGCCGCCCTCCAGCTGCGGCACCACCAGGACGTCTTCCCCGGCACCCATGAACCACGACATGCAGGATTCATAATCCAAGTCCGGAATGCGGGACACATCCGTGTTTCCGGACAATCCCGACGTTTGAAAAAACAAAAGGACCCCTGCCAGTAAACTGGCGGCGCCCTTCTCCGCATTAAACCGCGTCCAACCCATCAACCGAGCCTTCATGGCGGCATCCTCCCTTCGTGTTAAACGCGTATTATCCTTCCGGAAATCGCGGAAGTCAACTTCCAGAACAAGCGGCAATCGGGTGAAATATGTAAATTTTAACCGGCAAAGGGCCATTTTATCCTTGCCACCCCATTATCTTCGGTTTTTAGGCTTATAAGGTCAAGTAAACGGCTAAAGCTGTTTTCAGTCTTGTTTGTTGTAATGGTAACACTGGCCCCGGGGACGGCCCTACTCCCCTATCCTCCTCGGGGCCTGTTCGCCATGTTTTCAGGCCGATGGCTATGGCGGCATTTGACAAGACCGGTGAGGGACCCACAGTGAATGCAGAAACAGGTCGGCAGCGGTCTTATCGCTAACATTCATGGCTCAACAACCGTTACAGCAGCGCGTCGTGGAACCGGAGATCCTGGACAGTCTGGCCCCGGATGATCCGGCGGCAGTGGCCAATCGCCGGGATATCCGGATCCTGAACCAGTTGATGGGCAATTTCAACTGGTTCGCCCGCCGGCTGGCCGAGCAGGACGGCTTCGACGGCATCCTTGAGCTGGCAGCCGGGGACGGTTCCCTGGGGCGGTACCTGAGGGACCATGGCATTGTCGACCGGGAGGAACCCTGCCTCGGGCTGGACCTGATTCCGCGCCCGGGCCAGTGGCCCATCCGCTGGTCCTGGCAGCAGCGCGACATCCGGCGCTTTCCCTTTGATACGGCCCATGGAACCCTGGTGGCCAACCTCATCCTGCATCAGTTTGAGCGGGAGGACCTGCGCTTCATCGGTCAGCGGATCGACCATTCGCAGGTCCGGCGGATCCTTGTCAACGAACCGGCCCGTCGCCGGCTCAGCCTGTGGATGATTCCCCTCTTCAAGCTGCTCCGGATGCACAAGGTCTCCCTCTACGACGCCCGGGTCAGCATCCGGGCGGGATTCCGCAAAGGCGAGATCCACGAGCAACTCGGACTGGACCCCCGGTCGTGGAATATTCGCTACACCAAGGGCCCCGGCGCGGTGCGCATGGAGGCGGTCCGGGCATGAGGACCAAGCCGGTCACCATCATCGGCGGAGGCCTGGCCGGGCTGGGGCTGGCCAACGGCCTGCGCCTGGCCAACATCCCGGTCACGGTGCACGAGGCCGGCAGCTACCCGCGGCACCGGGTCTGCGGGGAATTCATGGCCGGGCTCAACTACGACCTGGTGGCCAAGCTGGGGCTGAAGCCCTGCTTCGAGGGAGCCCTGCTCCATCGCAGCGTGGCCTGGATTCGCCAGGGCCGGCCGGTCCGGACCTTTCAGCTTCCGGAGCCGGCCTTGGGGATCAGCCGTTATGCCCTTGATGAGCGGATGGCCAGGCTGCTGGTCGAGCGGGGCGGCCAGCTGAAGGAAAACTCCGCCCAGCCGGATGCGGCCAAGGCCCGGGCCGTCAATGCCTGTGGGCGGG
>CAJXMX010000401.1 GCA_913056355.1 uncultured Opitutales bacterium | reverse complement strand
GAAGCCGATCTTGCGCAGGGCCGAGACGATCTCCTCCCGGACCTGGGTCAGGAGGTGACGCGTCCCGTACGGAATCTCCGGGCTTTCCAGGCTGCCGTCCACCGCCGGCCCGATCTTGGCCGCCAGGGCCTCCGCTTCCAGCCGCTCCAGGGTCTGGTCCCAGATGGCCTGCAGGCGGTGCTTGTAGACATTGATCAGCTTGCCGGCGACGGGACGTTCCTCCACCGGCAGGGTGGCGATTTTCTTGCTCAGGCCGGTAAAGCTCCCGTTGGGTCCGCTGATGCGGGCCTTGTACTGCTCGAACTCGGCCGCCGTTGACACCGAAGCGATCTCCTTTTCGACCGTCTCAATGATGGATTTCAGTTCCTCTTCCATGTGAAAGTTCTAATTGATGAAAAAAAATTCCGCCACCGGAAAATCCGGAAGCGGAAGCTGGTAAAGTGAAATTGCCGATCGCCCGGAGGCGACGGGATCCCGATGACTGGCTCAGGCGTTGGCCAGCGCGTCCTGGGCCTTGGAGACCAGGGCCGTGAAGGCGGCTTCGTCGTGGATGGCCAATTCGGAGAGGGCTTTGCGGTCCAGCTCGATTCCGGCTTTGTTCAAACCGGCCATAAATCGGCTGTAGGCGATACCCTGGGCCCGGCAGGCGGCGTTGATGCGGACGATCCACAGCTTGCGGAACTCACGCTTCTTGACCCGGCGGTCGCGGTACGCGAACTGTCCGGCCCGGTCGGTAGCCTGCTTGGCGTAGCGGTAGAGCCGGCTGGCGTTTCCGAAATAACCCTTGGCCTGGCGGAGGGTCCGCTTGTGACGCTTGCGGGTCGCTTGTATGTTTTGTGACTTTGGCATGTTATGCTTTCTGGTGTTTGATGGCTGCCGGGTCGCCGTTTAGATCACCCGGACGAGCCGCGTTTCTCTCTGCTTAGAACTTGTTCGGGCAACCGATCTTGACGATCTTGGCCAAACCGGGAGGGCATTCCTTGTCCTGGCTCATGCGGCGCTTCTGCTTCACGGACTTGTTCCGCAGGAAGTGGCGCTTGCCGGGAGTGCGGCGCATCACCTTTCCGGTGCCGGTCACCTTGAACTTCTTGGCAATGGACTTACGTGTTTTGATCATGGGAAAAACGAGCAAGGAAATGGGCCGGAGGCTCCTTGTAAAGCGAATTCGTTGGATTCCTGGAAAAAGAGAACCCCGGTCGGCGGCTTGCCGTCCCGGGGTTCGGAAAGGAATGGCGCAGGGCCTTACTGCATCCAGAAGTGGCCCCAGGAGCCGGTATCGATCTGGTAGAAGCGATCCCCCAGCTGACTGGCCCCGTACATGAATCCGTCATCCGGATTGTACAGGAAGAAACCGGTACCTTCGGGGCCGAGGTCCATCGACTGAACGAGCTTCATCCAGCCGTGGTTGGCCTGGTAGATCCAGGGAAGCTGCATGTGGAAAAAGCCCAGGCTGAAGGAGTAACCCCAGTTGCCGTCGAAGCCGTAGACCCAGCCGAGGGCAGTCTTCTGCCAGACCCCCGGGGTCAGGCCGGCCTCAACCGCGTCATCGGAAATGTCCGGGATGCCGTCACCGTCAAGGTCGGGAATGTTGGTCAGCTGAACGGCAAAGAGCAGCGACTCATACGGGGCACTGTCGTTGAGGTTGGTCAGCGTTCCGTAGAAGCGGCTGCCATCCCGGATCAGGGTGGCGGCGGACATGTCATAGGAAGTCACGCCATCCATGGTCAGGGTGAAGGGATCCAGCATCAGGGTGTCCGTATCGATGACGGAGTAAGCAGCGCTTCCGCTGAAAGAACCGCTGTTGTTGGAAAGCTGGAGGGCGATGGAATCGTTGGCGTAGTCGCCGGTACCGGTAGACCCGCTCAGGGTGTTGTCATTGATCGTGGGGTCGAAGTCGGCCCAGGTTCCGGCCCGTTGCACGACCCCGACAATCGGGGACATCACGGTTCCGGCGGGAACGTCGCTGCCGGGCGGCATATCGAGATAAAGGACACCGTAGTCCTGTTCATCCCCGCTGTTGACATCCACGCCGGCGTAGGTGCTGGCATAGACCGATGAACCGTCCTCCAGGGGGGAGAGTCCTTCAATCAGGATGTGGGTACTGGTATTGGTACCGTTGGCCGGAACGAGCTCGGCAACCCGGAGGGATAGATCATCACCCGAAGTGATCAGGAATGTGGTCGGGTCTGCGAAGCCGTCGATTGATACGTTCAATTGGTCGGCCTTGGCAAGGGAAGCTCCGGTCAAAGCAGCAGAAACGAATAATATGGGGAGTAGCTTACTCATTAAGTAGAATGTGTTTAGAATTAATCCCGGATATGGAAATTAAATAAAATAGCAGAAGCAAGCGAAGAAAACCTGCATGATCCATCTTATTCCTCCCAGTAATCCTGAGGCAAGTAAGCACCGGTTTCAAACCAATAATGGTGGCCTTCCGGTAAAGACCCGGTAAATCCCCCCGGACCGCATAAAGGGAGGAAGTGGTGGCCGGACCCAGAGTTGAACTGGGGACACAAGGATTTTCAGTCCT
>CAJXMX010000400.1 GCA_913056355.1 uncultured Opitutales bacterium | reverse complement strand
AACTGAAACCGACCAGTTCCCAGAAAATGAACATCATGAAGAGGTTGTCCGCGAGGACGATCCCCAGCATGGAGAACATGAAAATGGAAAGGCCGCCGAAGAAGCGTCCCCGGGCCGGATCATCGTTCATGTACCCGACACTGAAAAGGTGGATCCAGAATCCCACGAATCCCACCACGAAAAGCATCAGCGCACTCAGGTCGTTGAGGAGGAAGCCGACCGAGAGCTGGAGCGGGCCGAGCCGCATCCATTCCATGGAGACTTCATAGGCGGTTCCGTCCCAGAGCTGGAAGTAGAGCCACAGGCTGAGGCCGAGGATGGTGGCCGCGGCGGCCAGGGAAAGGGTCATCGCGAGGACCGCCCGCTGACGGGCGAACATCCAGATCAGGCCCGCCGCCAGCAACGGGGCCAGGAGGATCATGCTTAAGACAGTTCCGAGGTCCATCAGTGTTTCAGCTCCTTGATTTCACCCAGCTCGACAGTCTGGATCCGCCGCCAGAGGGCGACGATGATTGCCAGGCCGACGGCGACTTCGCAGGCGGCAATGGCGATAATGAACAGGACAAAGACGTTGCCCTCCATGAGGGGGTTGGCCGCCGTCGAGTTGTAGCGGGAAAAGGCGATCAGGGCCAGGATCGAGGCGCTCAGCATGAGCTCCAGGCACATGAACACGATCAGCGTGTTCTTGCGCAGGAGAACCCCCAGAAAGCCGATGGCAAAGAGCAGAATCGAGACAAACAGGTAATCTTCCAATCCGATGCTCATGCCTCACCTCCGTCC
This sequence comes from uncultured Opitutales bacterium, assembly GCA_913056355.1. Taxonomy (GTDB): domain Bacteria; phylum Verrucomicrobiota; class Verrucomicrobiia; order Opitutales; family Oceanipulchritudinaceae; genus Oceanipulchritudo. The sequence goes on along the minus strand of CAJXMX010000400.1, from coordinate 1,753 downwards.
GTTGCAGGGTCCTTGCGGCTGACCACGATGACCCCGATCATGGCGATCAGGAGCATGAAGCCGGTAATCTGGAAAGGCAGCATGTAGCGCGTGAAGAGCGCCACCCCGAAAGAACGCGAGAGACTGGCCGGGGCCTCGGCGGCCAGCTGGGCATAGGGTCCGGCCTCCGGACCGTAGACCAGGAAGTACCCGGTCAGGACCATCAGGGCGAAGGCCGCGATGCTGGCCAGGAAGCGCAGCAGCGACGGGGCCGGCGACTTGTGGGGATCGATGAGCATGATGATGAACAGAAAGAGGACGATAATCGCCCCCGCGTAAACCAGCACCTGGAGAATGGCCAGGAAGTAGGTCTCCAGCAGGACGAAGAGGGCCGAAAGGCCGACAAAGGAGACCAGCATGTTCATGGCCGCGTTAACCGGTTTGCGGCTCGTGGCCACAAAGAATGCCGGTAACAGGGTCAGCGCGGCGAAAAAGTGAAAGAGGATTTCCTTCATGGTCACAGGACGCTCATTAGAACATCGCGAAGGTTGTTTGAAAGGGAAAAGTCATGACTGGATCAGTGGTGCGGATTCCCGGAGAGTTCGGCCTTGCGCTTCTTGTCCCACTTGAAGTGCTGGTCCGGCAGGGTGCCGCCGATCTCGTAGAGTTTCTTCTTCTTGAAGACCAGTTCCTCGCGGGAGAGCCCGTTCAGGGAAAAGATGTTCTGCAGGAAAATGGCCTCCTCGGGGCAGACCTCCTCGCAGTAACCGCAGTAGATGCAGCGCAGCATGTTGATCTCGAATTCCTCGGGCGCCTTCTCGACGTGGGCGGTCTCGCTCTCCTCGGGGATGGATCCCGGGGTGATACGGATCGCCTTCGGGGGGCAGACAAACTCGCACAGCTGGCAGCTGACACATTTCTCCCGTCCGTTCGGATCCTTGACCAGGGTCGGAACCCCGCGGTACCCCTTGGGAATGTCCGGCCGGGCGTCCGGATACTCAAGGGTGACCGGCGGCTTCATGAGATTTTTCATGGTAATTCTCAGGCCGCCGGCGATCTGCGGAAGGTAAGTCCGTTCCGCCAGGCTCAAGGGTTTTCTTTCAAGTACTTTGATGGCCATGGCTGAATTAGAATTGTTCGATGATGGCGATGATGATCGCATACAGGACCAGGTTGGCGATGGCCAGCGGCAGGAGCTTCTGCCAGCCGAGGTTCATCACCTGGTCATAACGGAACCGCGGCAGGGTCCAGCGGATCCACATGAAGAAGAAGACCATCAGCAGGACCTTGACGGCAAAAACGAAAACGGAGAGGACAGCCCCCAGGTAGCCGTCCGGGAAACCCAGCCAGGGGATGTCCCATCCGCCGAGGAACAAAAGGGTGAAGACGCCGGAGCCGATAATGACGTGGGTATACTCCCCGACGAAAAAGAGCCCGAACTTGAAGGAGCCGTACTCCGTGTTGTAGCCGGCCACGAGGTCGGTCTCGGATTCCGGCATGTCGAAGGGCAGGCGGTTGGTCTCGGCGAAGAGGGCGACGAGGAATATCAGGGCCGACAAGGGCTGGTAGAAGATGGTCCACTGGGGAATGATCCCGTACCACTCGTCGCTCTGGCCCTGGACGATGTCGAACAGGTTGAGGGTGCCACCGAACCACATGAAGACCGGCAGCAGGGACAGGCCCATGGCCAGCTCATAGGAGAGCATCTGGGAGGAGGCACGGATCCCGCCGAGGAAGGGGTATTTGGAATTGGCCGACCATCCGCCGAGGATGA
>CAJXMX010000399.1 GCA_913056355.1 uncultured Opitutales bacterium | reverse complement strand
GCAACATGGCCCAGTCGCGGGTTTCCGGGCGCAACTTCTTCGGGGTGGTCAAGGTCAGGGACGAGCCGCTGCCTTTCGGGGAGCTCTTCGTCATGCGGAGCCTCGTCCACGGGAAAATCATTCACGGCTACCAGTTCCAGAGCCCCGACCTCGAGTTGGTTCCAACCGCCTACTACGTGGCCGACAGCGGAGTGGGGGAGGCCTTCCGGATCCAGAAATCCCGTCGGCAGGACTCCCCGCTGCGGGTCGGGGTGACGGGCCTCGGAACCGGGGCCCTGTCCACCTATGTCGGTTCCGGCGACTTTCTCCGCTTCTATGAGATCAACCCCCTGGTCGTGGACTACGCATTTGGTCCACAGGCCTGGTTCAGCTACCTGAACAAGTGCCGGGCCACTGTCGAGATCGTTCCCGGGGATGCACGGCTCTCCATGGAGGAGGAACTGGACCGCGCCGAGCCGGGCACTTTCGACCTTCTCGTCCTGGACGCCTTTTCCAGCGACTCGGTCCCTCTCCATCTGCTCACCCGCGAAGCTTTTGGCATCTACCGGGACCATCTTCGGGACGAGGGCTCCATCATCGCCGTCAACATCACCAACAAGATACTCGACCTGCGGGATCCCGTCCTCTCCATGGCCCGGGAAATGGGAATGGAGGCGGTTGTGATCCGCAGCAGCGGCGACTTTCCCATCCCGGCCCAATCCACCTGGATCCTGATGAGCAAGGGTCGTGAATTCCATGAGGATTCCGTCATTCAGGCCGCCCTCCCCAGTGACCGGAATTTCCGGAACATGGTCTGGACCGATGATTTCAGCAACCTCTGGAAAGTGTTGCGCTGAGGATTTCACTAGTAGGGCTGCTAATTAGATTCCCGAATCCCGGGTATAAGATTGATTCATCTTTACAGCCTTTGCCTGCCGTTGCAGATTTTTTCAGCCAGCCTTGGCCATTTATCATCCCTGCAACCGATGAAATTCACACCAAAGACAGCCATCCTCACCGGCCTCCTCTGTGCCGGACTCTACACCATCCCCCTCCTGACCATCAACGGGGACCTGTTCCTGAAATCCGATAATTTTGACGGCGGCCTGAAGGGGGAGTCCACCGAGCCGGGATTTGAAGGCTGGATCGAGGTGGACAGCTTCCAGTTTGGCGCGGGGAATCCCGTTTCCACTGACTTCGGCTCGCCAAACCGGTCCGGCACCCCGAGCCTCACGGAGATTACCTTGTCCAAAACGATGGACAGCACCAGTCCGGCCTTGTTTGCCAACCTTACCCAAGGGGAGCGCATACCCGTTATGCGGGTGGTCCTCCGCCTCGGTTCCCGCACTTTCAAGTACATCATCGAGGATGTCTACATCTCCAGCGTCAGCTGGAGCTCGGGTGGCCTTGATGGAAGCGAATCCCTTTCCCTGAACTTCAGGACCATTACCGTTGAGCACTACTCGGTGGATGAAAAGGGAGGCGAGATCCTGACCGGATCGGCGTCCTGGAATCGGGCCACCCAGACCACAAAGTAGCCGTTCGGGATTACAGCTCGGGATGGTCAGCAAGGGGCAATTGATCTCGCTAGCGGTGCGCGCCGCTGTCTGCCTGTTGGCTTTCTCGGGTCCGGTGGCGGAGGTTTCGGGTGCCATTTACGGCCGGCTCAATGGATTTCCGTCCGGAATCCCCTCTGCCGCCGGGGAGAGCACCGCGCCTGGCCGGACCGGCTGGTTCGATATCGACGGTTTCCAATTCGGGGCAGGGGTAGGGATTTCCTCCGTATTTATCTCAGGAAGCCGGGAAATCGGTGATCTCAACCTGTCTGAAATGTCCATGTCCAAGCCGATGGACGGGCTCTCCCCCACCTTCTTTGCGGCCGTGACCCAGGGGAAGCCATTCAACAGCCTTGAAGTTGAAATGGAGCTTCCGGCGGATCCGGCCCCCGTGGTACCAGTCAGGTTCAGCTTCAACGATGCCTATTTTTCCGGTGTTTCCTGGTCTTCGGAAGGGGTGGCCGGTGCAGAAAGCTTTTCCTGCGCCTTCTCCAGCGCCTCCATCCAGGTGCTGCGGCGGAATGCCGACGGGACCTACACCGAAGGTACCGGGTATCTGGCCTTCTACGATCTGCAGGTCGCAAGCGGGTACGGCGGAACAATTGACGCATATGCTCCCGTCATTGCCAGTGTGCCAGCCCAGACCGTGGTGCGAAGTACCCTCAACAACTCCTTTCCGGTTTCCTTCAGTGATGCCGACACCCCGGCGGATTCCGTCAGCTTCAGCGTGGTGTCGCTCAACCCGGAACTGGTTCTGGAGGGCTCCCTCTCCGTCACTGGGAGCGGTTCCTCCAGAACGGTCGAGTTCGATGCGGCGGGATTGACGGGTACCGCCACCCTGAAAATTTCAGCCACCGACGGCAAATTCACGAGCTACCGGTACGTGACCGTCTATGTCGTGGAGACCAACGTGGCTCCGACCCTTAACGGGCCCGCCAACCTTTATGCATCGACCACCGGAAGCCATCCTTTCCGGAACCTGACCATCGCCGATCCGAATACCGGTACGG
>CAJXMX010000398.1 GCA_913056355.1 uncultured Opitutales bacterium | reverse complement strand
CCTGATAGTCCTGCATCCGGGCGGAATCCAGCTGTCCGGCCAGTTCAATCCCGACAATCATTACCGGCGCGTAAGGGTTTTCCGGGATTCCGGTCCAGTAGCCGACCTTGTCCAGGTCCCGCAGGTACCAGGGAATCGGCCAGTATTCTTCCGCCATGACCTTGATCTCCGGTCCGCCAGCAGCCCCGGCAATCCGGTGGATCCGTCCGGCCAGGACGGGTATGTCCCAGCTGGTATGGACATAGGCATAGGGATTGCGCTCATCTTCCGGCATGATCCGCGTGGCCCACCGGTCTTCCCGGGCCAGGCCGAACCAGCAAAGTCCAAGCAGGGCCAGGATTCCTATCCGGGCCGGGAGGCGCTTCCAGCGATCCCATGCCACGCTGAATCCGCAGCCGGCCGACAGGGCCAACGGACACAGGACCCCGAGGATCAGCCATGGTGTCTTGTAGGAGACGAGGCTGAGAAGGACCAGCAGCAGGAATCCAATCGACAGGAATTCCAGGCCGGGCCGCCGGGCGGAATGGCGCGGACCCGGCAGGAGAAGGATGACCAGGGAAATCGTGCCGGCCAGGGCAAGGCCGGCTTCCCCTCCCAGGCGGAGGGGACCCCGGCTCCAGCCGGCCAGGATGGAAAGGTAGTAATACCACGGCTTTTCATGGCCGGCGCCGGCCTCATAGACAAACCAGGACCGGACGGCATCCAGGATCCCGGAGGGATTTTGTCCAAAGGAACTGTAGAGGGGCAGGGCGACCAGCAGGGCCGCCGCCACCGCCCAGGCGAGAAGGGCGGGCCGCAGGCGCATTCGCTCCCCGGCCCCGGCGGCCAGTCGCCGGCCCAGCAGCAGGACGGCCCAGGCCAGGAGCATCAGCAGGGGGGCGTTTTCCTTACTGGAAAGCATCAGTCCGGCGGCCAGGCCGGTGGCCACGGCCCAGCCGGTCCTGCCGTGCTCCAGCCAGCGCCAGCTGCAGACCGTGAACCAGCCCAGCCCGGCCACGAGGAGCATCTCCTGGATGTAGTAACCGCTGTAATAGACCAGTCCTGGGGAAAGGAGGAGAAAGCCCGCCGCCACCAGAACGCCCGGGAACTTCAGCTCGTGGCGAAGCATCAGGGGGGAGGCAGCCAGGAACAGCCCGAACAGGAAGGGCAGCATCCGCAAGGTGGTCTCATCGAGGGAGGCGGCGCTGGTTTCCCCGCGGGCCCGGGCCAGGGGAAGGCTCAGGTAGTAAAGGCTGGGTCCATGATAGTGCCGGGGGTTGTAGGCGTAGTGGCCGTTCTCCAGCAAGTCGGCGAAAATCATTCCCTGGACCGCTTCATCGGCGTGCATGGACCGCCCCTCCAGGGCGCCCACTCGAACCCACAGGGAGAGGACAATGAGGAGAACCCAGCTGAGAAACAGGAGGGTCTGCATTCGCAGATTGCGGCCTTGGCGTTTCGTTGTCATCCTCGTATACTGCGTATTCTGCCAGAAAGCCCCAAATTAGGAAGATTCAAATCGATGGAAGCCACTTTCATCATACCCGCCCACAACGAAGCCGCCTCGCTGCATGTTCCGGATTTCGGCCAGGCTGTGGCCTGGATCCGGAAGACCTTCGGCAGCAGCGAAATCATCCTGGTCGATGACGGCAGCACGGATGAAACGGTCCGGCTGGCCGGAGCCTGGGTGGACGAGATCCTGCAGCAGGACCACCAAGGCAAGGCGGCCGCCCTGCAGGCGGGGTTTGCCCGGGCCCGGGGCGCGCGGGTCTTCTGGTCCGACGCGGACTGGTCCGTTCCCGTGGTGGAGGCCGCCGCCCTCAATGCCGCCCTGTCGCGGGGTTATGACTACGCCTTGGCCAGCCGCGGCTGGGGTCGCCCGGGAGCGCCCCTGCACCGCTGGCTCAGCAGCTGTTTCTTCACCGCGGTCATCCGCCAGACCTTCGACTGGTCCTTCCGGGACACCCAGTGCGGCCTCAAGGGGGCCCGCCGGGAGGCCCTGGATCGGATCGTGCCGGCGCTCATTCATTTTGGGAACGGCAGCGGGAGGCATGCCGGAACCGATGCCATGTTCGACATCGAGTGCCTTCTGGTCTGCCGGAAGCTGGGACTGCGGGCCGCGGAATGCCCGGTCCGCTGGATGCACTTCAATAACCGCACCCAGCAGAACTATAGTCCGCTCCTCAGGCAGATCTACAGCGATTTCAAGGAGATCAGGCGCCTTTATCATGCAGGTCATTATGAACCGGGAAAGCAGGGGACGAGGATTTGCATTTGAATTTCGGCGACCTGGCGTTCACGCTGGATACTTTCGTGGATCCATGTTTGCCCTCTTTCATCGATCACTCCTTTTCCTCTTGCCCTTCCTGCTGGCCGCCATGACTGATGCCGCGCAGCTGAGTGAGATCCGGATGCGGGACGCCTGTATCCTTCCGGACCCCGAGACACAGACCTACTACCTGGTCGCCTCGGCCTGGCGCGGCGGGGTTCGCCAGTACACCAGCAGGGACCTCAAGGACTGGGAAGGGCCGGAAATCATCTGGCAAACCCCGGAGGAATTCTGGCCAGGG
>CAJXMX010000397.1 GCA_913056355.1 uncultured Opitutales bacterium | reverse complement strand
GGAGCGTATCAACCTGGAGCGTGCGACCTACGACGCGGAGGTTCCCATTTATGAGTTCCTTGAATGGCAACGCAACCAGAATGCCTTCGAGGAGTTGTCCGCCTATTACTCGGGGACCGCCAACCTGACCCTGGGCGCCGAGGTCAACCGCTACGACGGCTGCTTCATCTCGGCCAACGCTTTTCAACAGCTGGGGATCCAGGCCTTCATGGGCCGGCCCCTCGAGCCCGCGGACGATCTTCCCGAGGCGGCGGGAGTCGTTGTCCTGTCCCATAAAATCTGGAAGAACGATCTCGGGGCCGATCCCGACATCATCGGCAAATCGGCCATCCTCAACGGGAGAACCGTCACCATCGTCGGGATCATGGAGCCGGATTTCGGGTTCCCGGTCAACGAGGACCTGTGGGTCCCGCTGTTCCAGCAGCAGAAACCCTCGACCATTTCATGGGGCCAGGACATCATCACCCTGGAAGTCTTCGGGCGGATGCGGAAGGGCCTCGGCATGGACCAGGCAAAGGCCTCGATGGCGGTCCTGGCAGCCAACCTTGAGGACCGGCATCCCGAGACCAACCGCGGTTTCCGGGATGTCCATATTCAGCCCTTCACCGCGGAATACGTGGGCCGGGACGAGGCCAGCCTGTCCTCGGTGATGATGCTGATCACTTTCCTGATCCTGATGATCGCCGCCGCCAACGTGGCCAACCTGCTCCTGGCAAGGTCTGTTCGCCGGCAGAAGGAGGTTGCCATCCGGTCCGCCCTCGGGGCCACCCGCAACCGCATCATCTACCAGTTCCTGGTGGAAAGCATCCTGCTTTCGGTCGTTGGCGCGATCCTGGGGGTCCTCCTGGCCAATTTCCAGCTCAACGAAATTATCCGCATGACCGTCGAGATGGACGCCCCGTTCTGGATGGACTTCCACCTGGACTGGAAAGTCATGCTGTTGGTCACGATCCTGACCATTGCCACCGGGGTCGCTTCCGGCCTGGTACCGGCCATCCGGGCCTCCCGCTGCAACGATTGCGAGATCCTCAAGGATGACACCCGGACCGGCAGCTCGATGCGGATGGGAAACTTCAGCAAGTCCCTGGTGGTGGTCCAGATCAGCCTGGCCGCCATCATCCTGACTCTGGTCATGCTCTTCACCGGCAGCGTCCGCAACGCCTTGAACCTGCAGTACGAATATGATGCCGACGGGATCATGACCGCCCGGATGGGTCTCTTTGAGGAAGTCTACCCGGATGAGCAGAGCCGGGCCACGTTCGTCAACAGCCTGCTGCTTCGCCTGCGGGCCAATCCGGCAGTGGAATGGGCCTCCACCAGCAACCGCTACGGCTTCCTGGGCACCCCCTGGATCCCCTATGAGATGCCGGGAGATGCCTATGCCGGGGACGATCAGCGTAAACGGGTCCGCTGCCAGCAGGTCTCCAGCGACTTTTTCAAGACCACCCGGCTTCAGGTCCTGGCCGGCCGGGATTTCAACCCGGAGGACTTCACGGCCGGGCAACCGCGCTTCGCCATCATCAACAAGGCCTTTGCCGAACGGGAATGGCCCGGGCAAAACCCGCTGGGCAAGCGCTTCCGCCTCCAGTTGCAGGGCTTGAATCCCGACCAGGATGAATTTCCCTTGCTGGAGGTCATCGGTATCGCCGGCAACATGAATGAAAAAGGCGTCCTGGCAGAGCCGAACGACGACGGCGCGGCCTGCTTTGTGCCGCAAGTCGGGGCGCTGATGCCCAACTTTGTCACCATCCTGGCCCGGGGCCGCGGGGAGCCCGTTGATCTGCTCCCCATCATCCGCGAGGAGGTGGCCCGCCTGGACCGCAACCTGCCGCTTTACACGACCGGGACGCCGAGGGAACTGAACGACCAGCAGCTGACCCAGTTCCGCTTCTTCGGGAACGTGTTCACCTCCTTCGGGATCATCGCCACTTTCCTGGCCTCGATCGGTATCTACGGGGTCATTACATTCTCCGTCAACCAGCGCATCACCGAGTTCGGCATCCGACAGGCCCTCGGAGCCACCCGCAAGGCGGTCTTCCGTCTGGTCTACCGGCATGCCTTCAAGCAGCTGGCCCTGGGTTTCCTGATCGCCTTCGCCTGCCTGACCCCGCTCATGTTCTCCACCGGCCTGCGCGAGTCGATGACCCTCTTCTTCTACGGCACGGATCCCGACTCGATGCTCCCCTACCTGGTTTCCTTTTCCTTCGTGGCGATAATCTCGCTGCTCTCGGCGGCCCCGCCGGCCTTCCGGGCCGCCCGTACCGAACCCGCCCAGGCTTTACGTTATGAATAAACAAGCGACCGCAACCGGAACCGTCCTGTTGATCGGCCTGAGTGCCCTCCCGGCCCAGGTGTTGACCCTCTCCATGCAGGAGGCCATCGCGGCCTCGCTGGACCGGAACTTCGCCATCCGGATCGAGCGCTTCGAGCCGCAGATCGCCGACCAGGGTGTCCGGGCCGCTTCCGGATTCTTCGACCCGGTCATCTCCGCCGAGTATCTCTACGAACACGACGACTGGAGGGAACTGCCGCTCGACGACGAGACCGCCTCCTTCCGTTTCGGGGTCGGCTCCACCCTGCCCTGGGGAACCCAGTGGGAGGCCCGCGTGGAA
>CAJXMX010000396.1 GCA_913056355.1 uncultured Opitutales bacterium | reverse complement strand
CTGGTGGCCCTGGAAGCCGAGGGGGCCGATTCCGACTGAAGCGGGACGCCGCTCCTAGAATTCAGCCGCGACGATGGTATAGTTGTCCGGTGAACCGGAGGCCTCGACCCGGAAGGTCAGGACATGACAGATCCGGTCAATGGGATCCTCCCCGGTCAGGACCTTGTTCAAGGCGCTTTGGGCCACCGTCTTGGTGACGCCGTCGGTGAAGAGGAAGAAGCGGTCTCCCGGCTCGACCGGCACCTCGACAATCTGGGGATCAATGAAGAGGTCCTGGCCCATGCACTGGGTCAGGGTATGGTGCGCGGTCAGGGGAATGGCTTCCGAGGCATCCTCCCACTGGTCGGCCACCATGCGGGCCGCCACGGTGTGCTCGACCGTCAGGAGCCTGGATGATCCGGCATGGACCAGGTAGGCGGCGGAATCCCCGACATGGGCGATCTCCAGCAGGCTGCGGTCCTTGTCGTAGCGGGCCATGGTCAGGGTGGACCCGAATCCCGAGGGATCGAGGTCGAAGCCGACCTTGCGGGCCTCCTGGTTGACCTCGATCAGGAGCTCTTGCAGGGGCGTCCTCTTATCCTGCAGCAGGGCCTTTTTGATCAGTTCCAGGGTCAGTTTGCTGGCCCGGGCACCGTTTGGGAGACCTCCCAGGCCATCGGCTATTGCCAGGATACCGTGCCTTTCGTCGACAAGGTAGCTGTCCTGATTCTCGGTGCGGACGGCACCGGTTTCAGATAGGCCGAAGGAGGCTTTGATCATGCTCCCCACCTTACCTGAAACGTTAAATCTGGCAAATGCAAAGGAGGGACATTCGCATCTTAAACCATCTTACGGTAATGCCCGTGGGGGAGAACCTCCAGGAAAAGGGACCCGTACTGCTTGTGCAGGATCCTCGAGTCGAGGATCACCAGGCGTCCTTCATCGGTCTGTTTCCGGATCAGGCGGCCAAAGCCCTGGCGGAACTTGATCAGGGCGGCGGGGAGGGTCAGCTCGGCGAAGGGGCTGCGGCCTTCCCGGCGGCATTTCTCGGCCCGGGCCTCCGCGACCGGATGGGAGGGGTTCTCGAAGGGCAGGCGGGTAATGATCAGCTGCGAAAGGCAGGGGCCGGGCAGGTCGACCCCGGTCCAGAAGGAATCCGTCCCCAGGAGCACGGCATTGCCGCGATCGCGCATCAGGCGCAACAGCTCCGAGCGGCCGGTTCCGGCGCCCTGGCAGAGAAGCGGGCGCTCCCGCTCCGCAAGGACCGGCTCCAGCAGGCGGTGCACAGCCGTCATGTCGCGGTAGCTGGTGAAGAGGACGAGGGTACCGCCTTCCACCTCGAGGGCCAGCCGCCCGATCTCTTCGGCGAGGAACCGGGTATTCAGGGTGCCGTCTTCCGAGGAGGGCATGGGGGCGTTCTTGTGGATGAGGATCTCCATCTGGAGGGCATAATCGAAAGGCGAGGCCACCTGGACAGCCTCCGCCCCGGGGGCCCCGACCTTGCCCTTGAAGGAATCCATATCCGGTCCCTCGGCCAGCGTGGCGCTGGTCAGGAGCAGTCCGGTATGGCGGTCGAACAGCCGGGCCCGGAGGGGATCCGCGATATCCAGGGGGGCGGAGCGCAGGTGGACCTTGTCGCCCTTGCGTCCGGCCGGCTCCAGCCAGTAGACGGAATCGGGATCGGCCAGCTGGATGATCTCGCTGATCCCTTCCCGGTAAGCCTGCAGGGAACGCCGCGCGCCTTCCAGTTCATCCCGGGCCGGGCCCTCCTCGAGGCGTCCCTCCAGCCGGGTCAGGCCGTGCACGAGGTCCCGCAGCGGCAGGTCGAGGACATTCTCCTGCCAGCCGGGTTGCCGGAGCCGGACCGGGCGGCCGGATTTAAGGTATTCATCATGTAGGGCCTTGAAAAAGATATCGCTGCCCTCGGTCAGGGTCAGGACCTGGTTGCGCAGGTCCGGGTTGCCCTGTTTCGCCAGGAGTCCGCGGGCCTTCCCCTTCTGCAGGGCGTACAGTTTCATCAACTGCCGGCGCAGGCCGAAGGCGCTCAGGTGCAGCCCGAAGTACTCGGTGGCCACGGCGGGCAGGGTGTGGGCCTCGTCGATGACCATGAAGTCCTCGGGAAAGAGGATGCCCGGGACGTCCCCGGTGGGGAAATGTCCGGCCGCCAGCAGGGCGAAGAGGAGGCTGTGGTTGACGATGATGACGTTGGCCTGGCGCACGGCCTCCCGGGCCTTGCGGAAGAAGCAGGTTTTCGGGGAGCAGTTGCGGTTATTGCAGGCATGCCCGTCGGCATGGACCCATTCCCAGACTTCCGGAAGCGGGGCCGGGCCCAGCTCCTGGACCAGCCCGGTGGAGGTGCTTTTGGCCCAGGCGGCGATGCGTTCCAGTTCCTTCTGCTCCCGGCTGGGGAAGAGTTCCGTCCGGGCCTGGAGGGCCTGGCCCAGGCGGGCCCCGCAAAGGTAGTTGCCCCGGCCCAGGAGGACCGCGTGGCGGAATCCCGCCGCCTCCCGGAAGTCCGGTTCGGCCTTCAGCAGTTGCCGGCAGAGGACCAGGTCCTTCTTTTCAATTTGCTCCTGCAGGGCGATGGTGTGGGTCGAGACCACCAGCGGGCGGTCGCTGGCCACGGCCCGGAGGATGCCCGGGATGAGGTAGGCCAGGCTCTTCCCGACGCCCGTTCCGGCCTCGAAGAAGAGCGGCTCGTCACGGCTCC
>CAJXMX010000395.1 GCA_913056355.1 uncultured Opitutales bacterium | reverse complement strand
GCCGGTCGCGGTTCAGGAGGCATCCGCGCCGGGCCGAGCCGACGGGCGGCTGGTCAAAGGACCGGATGGTATCCACCACCCGGTGGGCCAGCGAAACCGCGCACTGGAGGGTCAAAAGGGTCTTGCGGACCGCCTGCAGGGCCGCCGGGGAGACCGCGGGCCGGGCGCAATCGTGAATGGTGATCCAGCGGGTCGATGAGGGAATCATATCCAGGCCGGCCCGGACGGAATCCTGCCGTTCCCGGCCGCCCAGGGTATAGAAGACCGGAATCGACAGCTTGGTCTTGCGGACCAGCCTTGAGAGCTCCTTGCGCTGGCGGTCGTCCCGCGCCACGATGACCAGCCCGTCCTGGGTTCCGCTGGATTGAAAAGCCTGCAGGACATGCGCAAAGGCCGGCTTGCCGCCGATCTCGACCAGGACCTTATCTTCCACGGAACCTCCCATTCGGGATCCGGATCCCCCGGCGAGAAGAATAGCCACATGCTCCATTTCAATAGCTTTGACTTGTTGCGGAGCGAAAGTAAACCTTCAAACCGATGCCTCAAGACAGCCCCCTGTTGGAGTGCCGATGTCCCGCCAAGATCAACCTTACCCTCGCCGTTACCGGTCGGCGGAAGGACGGATATCACCAGTTGCACAGCATCGTAGCCCAGACGGAATTCGGGGATGAACTGGCACTCCGTTGGGATCCCGGGGGCCAGCCGGACCAGGACCGGGCAGAGGTCCGGGGAATGGACCTTCCGCTTGCTGAAAGCTCGGTCAATGTGGCCCTGCGCCGGTTCCGCGAGGCAGTCGGATTGAAACATGGGGCCTTCTCGCTGGCCCTGGGCAAGCTGATTCCGGCCGGCGCCGGACTTGGCGGAGGCAGCAGCGATGCGACAGCCGTGCTGCGGGCTGCCTGTTCCCTCCTTCGGGAGCAATGCCAGGGGCTGGATCTCGCTGCCGTGGCTGCCCGGGTAGGAAGCGATTGCCCCTTGTTCCTCCACGATCAACCGGTCCTGATGGAGGGTCGCGGGGAGACCATCAGCCTTCTCCCGGAAGGACTGGCCGGCCGGATCCGCCATCGCCCAGTCGTTCTCTTCAAGCCGGCCTTTTCCATCAATACCTGCGAGGCCTACCGGCGCCTGGCGGCGGGTGGCTATTATTCGGGGGCCGGCAAGGGAGCGTCGCTCCTTGAAGCCTGGGCAGACAGCGATTCCGTCCTCCCCCCGCGCTGGAACGATTTTGAACGGCTGGCGGAGGACTGGATGCCCAGCCTGGCGGTGGTCCTGGAACGTCTTCGCCGCAAGCTGGGCCTGGAAGCTCGCCTGAGCGGAAGCGGGAGCGCCTGTTTTGCTTTTCATGACGGGGATTCTTCTGTAATACAATGCCTTCGGCAGGAACTTCAGTCTGCCTGGGGCGAGCACTACTGGATGGTGGAGACCCGTATGAAATAAGGGCTTGCCATATCGGGGGCCGGCGAATCCCCTTGGTTGTTTAACAAATACGGATGGAAAACAAGGAACAGGAAGAGCGGATATTTACTGGAATCCCGGGAGCCCCGGGAGTCGTCAGTGGCGCCCTGTTCAGCTTTTTTCAAGGCGAGGTCGAGGTTCCCCGGTATTCCATCCCCCCCGAGCGGCGGGAAGAGGAAATCGCCCGCTTTGAGCAGGGCCTGATGGAAACCCGCCGGCAAATTTCCAATATCCGGGCCGAGGTCGAGGAAAAAGTCGGGGAGGAGGAGGCCTCCATCTTCGACGCCCACCAGCTGGTGCTGGAGGACCGGGCCTTGATCGAAGACACCATCGAGGAAGTCGTCGAGACCGGATTCAACATCGAGTACTGCTTCCAGGAAGTGGCCAATCGCTACATCGATGCCTTCAACCAGATTGACGACGAGTATATCAAGGAGCGCGTCAGCGACATCCGGGACGTCACCAAGCGGCTGATCTATAATCTCCTCGGCCGGGACCACAAGATGCACGGGCGCTCCGACCTGGGGCAGCACATCCTGATTTCCCCCGACCTGAGCCCTTCCGAAACCGCCTTGCTGAACCTGGAGGAAGTGATCGGGATCGTCACCGAGCAGGGTAGCCGGACCAGCCACAGCGCGATCATGGCCCGCTCCCTGAACATTCCCTGCGTGGTGGGCGTGCACGGGATCATGGAGGCCGCCGATTTCGGGGATTATGTATTGGTCGATGGATACAAGGGCCAGATTTTCCTCAATCCCAAACAGGAGACCCTGGAGCGCTACGGCCGCCTGGCCACCGAGCAGCGTCACATCGAGGAGCAGTTTGATTCCGAGAGGCTGCTGCCCTGCGTCACCCTGGACAAGTTCGAGTATCCGCTGCAGGTCAATGTGGAGGGGGTCGAGGACAAGGAGAAACTGTCCGGCAGCGGCGCCAAGGGCGTTGGTCTTTTCCGCACGGAAAACCTCTTCCTCTCCGCCTCGGGTTTCCCCGATGAGGACCAGCAATACCGGGTTTACCGCGAACTGGTGGAAAACCTCGTCAACGATCCGCTGATCGGCGAAATGGTCGAGGGCAAGCTCGTCTACTACCCGACGACGACACGCGAAGAGTCGCCGAAGATGGGCCGCATCACCGACAAGATCCGTTCCGGCGAACTGTTCGAGGACCTCGGCGTGCCTGCATGGAGCACCGAAGACGACCGGGTGATGATCTGCGGCTCGATGGGGCTGAACCTGGAAATCAAGGAATTGTG
>CAJXMX010000394.1 GCA_913056355.1 uncultured Opitutales bacterium | reverse complement strand
AACCAGTAACCAGTAACCAGTAACCCGTAACCCGTAACCCCTAAATCACCGTCCCGTCGGGAATGACCCCGCCCTTGAGAACAATCAGGACACCGTCCCGGACAATCACATCACCCTGCTCGAACATGTCCGGCTTGCCTTCCGGACTCAGGCGGACGTTGTTCCCGATGCGGGCGTTCTTGTCGATGATGGCGTTCTCGATGTGGCAGTTGTTCCCCACGCCGACATCCGGGCGCTGCAGGTCCTCGTTCTTCTGGCGGCTGAAATCGTCCTCGAAGAAGTCCGCGCCCATCATGACCACATTGCGGAATTCATTGCCCGAGCCGATGACCGACCGGACGCCGATCACCACCCGCTCGAAGTTCGATTCACTGATGATGCAGCCCCCGGCCATGATCCCCTTGTTGATCTTGACCCCGTTGATCTTGGAGGCCGGCAGAAACCGGGCCCGGGTGTAGATCAGGCCGTGCTGGTCGAAAAAGTTAAAGGGCGGCACCGTGTCGGTCAGGCTGAGGTTGGCCTCGAAAAAGGATTTCACGGTCCCGATATCCTCCCAGTAACCCTCGAAGACAAAGCTCTTCATGTTGACCTTGCCCAGCAGGTGCGGAATGACCTCCTTGCCGAAGTCCGTGTAGCTGTTGTCCAGGCCGTCCCGGAGAACCCGCATGTCAAAACAGTAGATCCCCATGTTGGCCAGGACGAACTTGTCCCCTTCCCCGTGGCTCAGGTGGGAGGTCACTTCCTCGCTCAGGGCCAGGCCCTCGATAACCTTCGGATCCGTCGGCTTTTCCACGAACTCCTTGATGGACAGGTCGTCCTCGACACGCATCAAGCCCAGGCCGTGGACCTCGGAAACCCGCATCGCCTTGGCCGCGATGGTCACCGAGGCCTTGCTTTGACGATGCTGCTGGATGAGGCTGTCGAAATCCATCTGGTACAGCTGGTCACCCGAAAGGATCAGGACCAGGTCGTGATCCTCCGCATTCAGGTGGTGCAGGTTCTGGCGAACCGCATCGGCGGTTCCCTGGTACCAGCTGTCCCCTTTCTGGGTCTGCTCGGCGGAAAGGATGTCCACAAAACCGCCGCCAAAGGGATCGAACTTGTAGGTCTCCTGGATATGCCGGTGCAGGGAGGCGGTATTGAACTGGGTCAGCACGAAAATCTGGTTCAGATGGGAGTGCAGGCAGTTGCTGATCGGGATGTCTACCAGGCGATACTTGCCGGCCAGGGGAACGGCCGGCTTGCAACGCTCGGAGGTGAGCGGGTGCAGACGGGTTCCGCGGCCTCCGCCCATGACGACGCATACGACTTTGGATTTCATGGCAAAACGGGTTGTTGGTTCGGGTGTTGCGGGGTTAAGGATCTGTGCTTGCTATATGGTTCGGCTGGCTTTGTGATGCAAACCAATTATGTGTGGCATCGTTGGCTATATTGGTAAACAAAGCGCTGCCCCGATCCTTCTGGACGGGTTGCGACGCCTTGAATACCGGGGATATGATTCCGCCGGGGTTTGCGTCCGGGATGACCGGGGTTTTCACCTGGTCAAGAAGACCGGCCGGGTGGAAAGTCTGCGCAAGGACACCCTCGGCCTGCAAAAGCTCGGCACCAGCGGATTGTCCCACACCCGCTGGGCCACCCACGGGGGCGTGACCGACGCCAATGCCCACCCCCATGTCTCCTGGGACGGGAAATTGGTCATGGTGCATAACGGGGTCATCGAGAATTACGCCTTCATCAAGCGTGAACTGGAAAGCAAAGGAGTCAGCTTCAGCAGTGAAACAGATTCGGAGGTCCTGGTCAACCTGATCGCATTCCTCTACCAGGCCGAGCGCCAGCAGGAATCCGTTTCCGCCCAGGAGGCCCTCCTGAAGGCTTTCCGCGGGGCTATTTCCCAGGTTGAGGGCACCTACGGCATTGTCATGGCCTGCCTCGACCTGCCGGATGTCCTGGTCGGGGCCCGCAAGGGCAGCCCGCTGGTCATCGGCGTCGGGAACGGGGAGAATTTCCTGGCCTCCGACGTGACCGCCTTCGCCGGACGGACGCAGAGCGTGGTTTACCTCGACGACAGCCAGCTGGCCGTGGTCAGCGGCGAGGATTTCTCCATCGCCACCATGGACGAGGTGGCCATCTCGCCGACCATCGACACCATCAGCTGGGACATTGAGGATGCGGAGCTGGGCAACTACCCGCACTTCATGATGAAGGAGATCTTCGAGCAGCCGATGGCCATCGAGAACGCCATGCGGGGCCGCTTTTCCCTCGACAATTCCACGGCCCAGTTCGGCGGCCTGAACATCGAGCCGCGGGAACTGCGGCAAATCGACCGGATCCTTTTCATCGGCTGTGGAACAGCCTGGCATGCCTGCCTGATCGCCGAGTACCTGATCGAGAAGTACGCCCGTATTCCCGTCGAGGTGGAGTATGCCAGCGAGTTCCGCTACCGCAATGCCCCGCTCGACAAGAACACCCTGGTCTTCACCATCAGCCAGAGCGGCGAGACCATCGACACCCTGGAGGCCCAGCGCGAGGCCCAGCGCAAGGGTTACCGCGTGCTCGGCATCACCAACGTTGTCGGCTCCACCATCGCCCGCGAAAACGACGGGGGGATCTACCAGCACAGTGGTCCGGAAATCGGGGTGGCCTCGACCAAGGCCTTCACTTCCCAGTGCCACATCGTGGCCATGCTGTGCCTCTACCTGGCCCGCATGCGGGACATGAGCTTCACCGA
>CAJXMX010000393.1 GCA_913056355.1 uncultured Opitutales bacterium | reverse complement strand
GGCGTTTCCGGCCGCCACAACAGCATCCTCCAACAAGGTGCTGCGGGCATCCGTGCCCAGGCTGAGGTTGAGGATATCCGCGCCCTGGGAAACTGCGTAATCAATCCCCTCAATGACATCGCTGTTCAACCCGTAACCGTATTCATTCAGGACCCGTACCGGCATCAGCTGCACGGACCAGGCAATCCCCGAGGAACCGAGGGCGTTGTTGCCCCGGGCCCCGAGCAGGCCGGCGACGGCCGTGCCGTGGCCGGCTTCATCGTCGGGATCGTCATCGCCGTCGACGAAGTCGTAACCATGACGGCCGTCGCTCTCCCAAAGGTTTCCGGAAAATTCCGCGTTTTGGTAGTCAACCCCCGAATCGACAACCGCCACCACGATGTCGGCCGCACTGGTCCGCAGGTCCCAACCGGCGAAGGCTCCCACTTCGTTGAAATACCAGGCCCCCCGATTGGCCAGACCCGGGTCATTCGGCTGGGCCGCATATTCGTGTATGTAATCCGGCTCGCTCAATTCAACGAGGTCCAGCGGATTCTCATCCAGCAGCGCCCGCAGGCGTTGGAAGCCGTCCAATGTCACTTGCTGGGGCTGAATCAGGACCAGGCGGCCGCGAATGCTGAGAATTTGCCCCGCCTGTTCGTTGGCCAGCCATTGATCGACCTGATCCGGCTCCACGTCCTCCCGCAACCGGGCCAGGAGGTGGGTTCCCGCGTATTTGACAGTTCCGCTGGGCGTCTCCTCAACGACCACGACGCCTCCCTTGATGCGGGCATCGGAAAGCCATTGAAGCGGCCTCGACACCCCGGATAGGGCCCGGAGGCTCGCCGGGTCAGAATCGGTAGCGGGCTTTGGGGCAGCCTGGCTGACTGCCGTGATTTTCCGGTCGGGATTGGCAGCGTTACCGGTGGCGGAGGAAAGCGAATTGTCAGGACTTCTGAAACTGAAGTAAAGGATCGGGAGGATGGCCGCGATCAGGCAGCACAGCAGCAGCTTGGCATTACGAGACATGTCTCCAAGCTTGCTTGAGAGCCAAATATCTCAAGCTAAATCCCGGGCATTCCGGACCGCATTTGAAACACGGAAATCTTGACTTTTAGGGACGACAAACAAGGCCTTATCAGGTCATGCTGCTGCACAAGCCAGGCCCGCGGGCGGGCATCCTGATTATCCTGGCGGTTCTTGCCCTTACCGCCCTGGTCCGGACCAGGACCGGTCCGGTGGATCCGGCATCCGGGGAAACGCAAGCGGTTACCCAACCTTCAGGCTCCCGTTCACTTGGCCCGGCGGACAACGTTTCCCGAAAGCCATCCGCAATACCGGTAAGGCCCGGCGGACAGCGCCTCGAACTGAAGCTGGAAGACCTGCCGGCCGGCCCCCTGCGCGAGGAACTGGCCACCCTGCCCGATGCCGTCCGTGAATCGGTTCTCGATGAGCTGGCCCGCCAACCCCGCCCGCGACTGGACCTGGCCAACTCCATCCATGTGACCCCGTCTGGAAGCCTGTACTACGTCTGCAGGGAGCGGGCATTCGCCGGGGCCGCCCTGGTCGAGGAGGCGGAAGCGGAGCCGCTCAGCAGCCAGGATACCGCCCCCTTCCCGGGCGGCGTGAAGACAATTCCGGCCACGCATCCTCCCATCCATCACAGCCGTCCCGAAGCGACCAAGGTCATCTTTCTCGATTTCAACGGGCATCTGGTCAAGGGTACGGAATGGAATGCCGCGTTCGGGTCAACGGAATACCATTGCGGGGCCTATGGCACGGATTCCCACCAGGAGAGCTTCAGTGAAAACGAGCAGGCCGCCATCGAGGCCATCTGGAGCCGCGTGGCCCAGCATTTCAGGAATTTCGACGTGGACGTCACCACGGAGGAACCGGATCAGTTTGGTCCCGACACGGTCCATATCCTGATTACCCCGGACATGGACCTGAACGGGATCGAAAATCCCAATTCCGACGAGGCCAGCGGGGTCGCCTTCCTGAACGTGTTCGGCACCCAGGAGTATTCAAAAAAAACTCCGGTTTTCGTCTACTTCCAGGGCCTCGGAACAGCGGCCACGGGAATCATTGCGGCCCATGAGGCCGGCCATTACTTAGGCCTGAGCCATGACGGAGACGCCACGCACGAATATTACCCGGGTCACCCCATTACCGGCAACTCGGACTGGAGTCCGATCATGGGCACCGGCAAGTGTACCGTGACCAATTGGAGCAAGGGTGAGTACTATGGAGCCAATAACCACGAGGACGACCAGCTCAAGATCGGCCAAAAGCTCGGCTGGCTTCCGGATGAAGAACCCGGGACCATGGCCGGGGCGATGCAGTTGCCGGCCAATGGAAGCAAGATATGGTATTACGGGCTGCTCAACAGTTCCTCCGACATCGATTGGTACTGGCTGGACATCGGCAGCGGCATCCGGATCAACCTCAGTGTCATGGGCGAATACAATGAGGGCTATTCCCTCAGCCCGGAAGCGGCATTGTACGATGCCTCAGGCAATCTGGTTCTATCCAATGGCAGCCCGGCGGCGGCGGGCAGCTGCAGCTTTCAGGAAATCAATTTTCCACCGGGACGGTACTACCTGAAAGTCACTGCCCGGGAAATGGGAACCCCTCTGGCCAATCCTCCCACCGGCTTTACGTCCTATGGCAGCATTGGACGATATGTCATCCGGGGAGATCCCGTCCCCAACGACTCGGCACTGGCCCCGTTGATATTGGAACAACCCGCCAGCAAAACGGCAC
>CAJXMX010000392.1 GCA_913056355.1 uncultured Opitutales bacterium | reverse complement strand
CCGCCGGCGAGTGGAAGGGAATCGGCGACAACCGCCCGGTAGAAACTGTCCTCCCCGACATTGAGCACCAGGAGGCCATCCTCCAGGCGGTCCACCGTGGAGATGTGGCTGGAACCGGCGGATGAAAAGTCGCCCACCGAGGCATAGTAGGGGCCCTTCATGTAGCGGATGCTGTCCACCAGCTCGGGGATGAGGAAATTGACGTCCATCCAGCCCTGGCCGTGTCCGTGGGTGGGCATGTTGACCGGCATGCCGTCGATGAAGGTCGAGAAGTCGGTCCCGTGGTCGAGGTTGAAGCCGCGCAGGAAGTACTGGTTGGCCTTGCCGGTCCCGCTGTGCTGGGTGGCGATGAAGCCCGGAATGGTTTCCAGGATTTCGCCGGTCCGCAGGATGGGGCGGTTCTGGAGGTCCACCCTGTGGACCAGTCCCTGGGCGGCGGAAATGGTTTCCCCAAGGAGCGGATTGGAGCGGCCGGTTACCTCGTAGGGGTCGAGATGGAAGATGTCCTCATGGGCGGAAATGACGGCCGGCAACAGCAGAAGCGGAAACAGCAACAGGGATCGGGAGATGCTCATGACAGGTAAGCGTTCAGGTAAATGTTTTTCAACGGACCAGGCAACAAGAGTTCGGCCAGAGGCGGGAATACCACCCGGGACGGTTGGCATAAGAGGTGTATGGTCTGGAATCATTGTCAAGCCGGCGTGGGGTATTTTCCTTAGTCGATGATTGTGGACGCTTCCCGGGGCTTGTCTGATCCGGATTGAGACAGTTAAGGTGAGGGCTCCATGAACAAGCTGATTGCCATTCTCCTGTTCCTCTCCGGCCTGGCCACCCTTCCTGCGGAGCCGGTCCCGACCCTGCTTTCCACCGACATCGGGAGCGACATTGACGATACCTGGGCCCTGGCCCACATCCTTCGGTCCCCGGAGCTGAACCTGCGCATGGTCCTCACCGAGACCGGGGAGGCGGCCTACCGCGGGGCCGTGGCGGCCAAGCTGCTGGAGGTGGCGGGCCGGACCGATGTCGAGGTGGCGCTGGGGATTGATTTCGGGAAAATGGGGGACGAACACCGTCACCAGGGTCCATGGGTGGAGGACTACTCACTGGAGGATTATCCCGGGCAGGTTCACCGGGACGGCATCGATGCGTTTATCGAACGGGTCCGCAGCCTCGAGGGGCCGGTCAAGGTGATCGCCATCGGCCCGCCGCCCAGCCTGGCGGAGGCTGTCAGGCGGGATCCGGAGATCGCCCGCAAGTGCGATCTCTACGGCATGTACGGGAGCTTTGACCTGGGTTATGGCGGCAGTCCGGACCCGTCCGCGGAGACCAATGTCCGGGTCGATCCGGATGCCTTCCGTACAGTCATGGCCGCCCCGTGGAGGTCCATTACCCTCACCCCGCTGGACACCTGCGGCCTGGTCCAGCTGGAGGGGGACGACTACCGCCGGCTCTGGTGTGCCATGGACGATCCGCTCCTGCGGGCGGTGATCGAGAACTACTGTATCTGGGCGCCGCGGGTTCCCTGGATGAAGTGTGACTTTTTCACGACCCGGTCCTCGACCCTCTTTGATGACGTGGCCGTCTACATGGCTTACGCGGACGACCTGCTTGAGTTCGAGACGATCACCTTTTCGGTCACCGATGACGGGTACACCCGAAGGGATCCGGACGGACCGTTCACCGCCCGGGTGGCTGTCAAATGGAAGGACCAGGCCGCCTTCGAGCGGGAGCTGTCCCTGCGCCTCTGCGGTAAAGCCGGGGAATCCAGGTAAAGTGCGATCCCCCTTGACTTGCCCCCGGCATGTGTAGTTTCCCTATTGGCGATGCGACCATTTTCGACAGTCCTCCTGATCCTCCTGCTTGCCTGGAATTCGGTTCTGGGCGGGTATGAGGCCCTGTTGTGCCTGCATCCGGAAGGGGACGCGCACATGGAGCTGGTCGGTCCGGGCGAGCCGCATGCCGATGAAAGCGGCTGCTTCGCTCCGAAATCAACCGCCAGCATCGAGGCGGTGGCCACATGCACGGACTGGTTGATCGGGTCGGCGGACACAGGCCCCTACCGCAACAATGAATTGAAGTCGGTCAAGGTCCTGGCGCCGGTTGTCGGTGGCGACCTCCACTGGCTGGCCGAGTCGATGATATTGCCGTCCCGGCCCCCGGCGGTTTCCCTCCCGCTGGTCCAGGACCTTCCGGGTGATGCCTCCGCACCGTTGATAACGCGGACCATTGTCCTGCGATTGTAAGATTTCCTGATAGGAATCCCCCCCCGGCTGGCGTCGTGCCGGCCGTCAATTTGCCTGCTCCTGACAACGTCCGGACGACGTGTCAGCGGTGGCAGGCACGGATTTTACTCCATCAGGAATTATGCAAAAGTATCTATTTTTAAGGACATTTCTTCTAGTTTTCAGCGCAATCCCGCCGATTGCATTCGGGAACAATCCGGCAACCGGCCCCGACTGGTCGGTCCCGGTCGACTACCAAAAGGCCCTTGAGCTGGCCAGGGCCAATGATCCGCGCTTTGCCTTGCTGGAATCGCGCATCGAGGCCGCCGAGGGCCGGATCGAGCAGGCCGACAACCGGCCCAACCCGGTCATCGGGGCGGAGGTGGAGAACTTCATTGGCTCCGGTCCCTTCTCCGGGGTGGACGGGGTGGAAATCACGCTCGGGGTCCGGCAGGTCATCGAGACCGCCGGGAAGCGGGAACGGCGCACGGCCCTGGCCCGCAGCCAGCGCGGAGCGCTGGACTGGCAGCGGGAATTGCTCACTGCGCGG
>CAJXMX010000391.1 GCA_913056355.1 uncultured Opitutales bacterium | reverse complement strand
CGACATCCAGTGGTACGAACCCGGCGCCAAAAGCCATGCCTACCGTCAGGATGCCGTGCTCACCATGGACGGATACGGGCGCCTGCAACCGGCCGTGAACCGCTTCCCCTCCGCCGCCGACGGGACCGGATTCACCCGGCTGGCGGAGTATGTACATGCCAGGGGACTGAAGTTCGGCATCCACCTCATGCGGGGGATTCCGCGCCAGGCGGTGGAGAAGAACCTCCCGGTCCTCGGGACCGAAGTCCGGGCCCGCGATATCGCCGACAAGGAGAGCATCTGCCTCTGGAATCCGGACATGTACGGCGTCGATGTGTCCAAACCGGGCGCCCAGGCCTATTATGACTCCGTCTTCTCCATGTTCGCCGAATGGGGGGTCGACTATGTCAAAGTGGACGACATTTCGCGGCCTTACCACGAACATGAAGGGGAGATCGAGGCCATCCGCAGGGCCATCGACAAGACCGGACGCCCCATGGTGCTCAGCCTTTCCCCCGGGGCGACCGCCCTGACAGCAGCGGAGCACGCCGGGCGGCACGCCAACCTCTGGCGGATCAGCGACGACTTCTGGGACCGCTGGCTGGCCATCCGGGAGCAGTTTCCCCGCCTGGCCGACTGGAATGAATATCGCCGGCCGGGCTCATGGCCGGACGCGGACATGCTGCCCCTCGGCGTCCTCGAGCTGGGGAAGCGGCGCACCCGCCTGAGCCAGGACGAGCAGCTGACCCTGATGACCCTCTGGAGCATCGCCCGCTCACCCCTCATGATGGGCGGCGACCTGACCCAGCTGGACCCGTTCACGATGTCCCTGATGACCAACGACGAGGTCCTGGCGGTCAACCAGCACAGCTCGGGCAATCGCCCCCTCTTCAACCATGACGGCCTGATCGGCTGGATGGCCGATGTCCCGGGCAGCCCGGACAAGTACCTGGCCCTCTTCAACGCCCGGGACCGCGTGCCCCTTCGCCCGGGGCAGGCGGCCTGGGCCAGCCATCCTCTTCTCAAGGGAGGCGAAGTTTCCAGCGTGGAAATCGAGGTCGACCTGGCCGGTGCGGAAACCCTGTTCCTCGCCGTGGAGGGTGACCGGGATGATATGGTTTCCGATTTCATCATCTGGCAGGGTCCGGTCCTTCACTTCGCCGACGGTTCCAGCAAGCCGCTGACGGACTATCGCTGGACCCATGCCGATGCGCTGTGGGACAGCACCAAGGTCGAGAAAAACGAGGCGGGAGAGATTACCGGCATCAGCGCCCTGACCCCGATGCGGGCGGTTTTCCCTTTGCCGCGGGATGCCGTTCGTCTCACCGCGAAGGGGGTCGTGCAAAACTGGACCAATGAAAACCTGCGCTTCATCGTCGGTCTGGAAACCCCGGAAACACGGGGCCCCGCCCTTGGGTTGCCGGTTCCGGTGGACCTCGAGGCGCTGGGCCTCGGAGGCCCGGTCCGGATTCGCGACCTGTGGACCCACCAGGACCTGGGCAGCTTTGCCGAAAGCTTTGCCCCGACCCTGCCCTACCACGGCGCCGGGCTTTACCGGGTCTCGTCCCCTTCAGGGGAGTGAACCGGCTCGTATAATTCAATCTCGACCAGGGACAATTCCCGGGTCCCGACGTTCTCCTCACCGGTGGTGGCGTTGCCCTGGTCGACCAGCTCGGTGATTTCCCCGAAGGCCTCCCTGGCCTCGCTTCCGGCCAACAGCTCGATCTCCACCCGGTCGCCCGTGGCGGGAACCAGGGGCAGGGTGATGTAACCGAGGCTTCGCCGGGTGGCCCCGGTGTAGACTTCCCGCTCCCCGACCCGGACGCGGATGGGATAGCTGCGGGCCCGGAATCCGCCCACCTTCATGGTGATCTCGTGCAGCTCCGCGGACCGTTCCAGGTGGAAGACGATCGGGCCGGCGCCGGTCCATGCCGTGGCCTCGTTGTCGTCAAAAGCCAGATACGGATTGCCGCCGGAGGATTCGGCCCCGCGAACGGGGATGGCCGAGCGCACCGGGACAACTGAATTCCCCGCCGGGGTTGGCCCCCGGTCGAGCGATCCGGCCAGCCCGTCATCAGGGAACGCGGTCGACAACCCGTCCCGGACCTCGACGGAACGCGATTCCAGGGCGAGCGCATCGCCCTCCAAACCGTCCGCGGCGGCGGCGATGCGGATGCTCCCGGCCTGCGTGGTGCTGCGAACCAGGACCCGGTTGACGCCGCACTCCACCGGAAGGGATGTAGCGAGAATGTAATTATCCTCTCCCTGGGCGATGCCCCCGCGCCATTCCGCGGGTCCTTCCAGCTCGAAATTCACCAGATCCAGGGCGGTCGGGCAGCGGCGCCCCTCATTGTCCACGACCTCGACCTGGACCAGCAGGAGATCCGCCCCGTCGGCCCGCAGTTCGCGGTCCGGACCGATCCGGGTCAGGCGCAGGGCCTGCGGCGGGCCGGCCGTCTCGTGGGAGGCGCGGCACACTTCACGGTCCGCGGCGTCCCGGCCCACCGCCTCGATCCGGCCCGGTTCCCAGCGGACGTCCCTGAAGGCGTGCAGGAAATGGTGGCTGACGGTGCCGGTGCCGAGGGAGCGCCCATTGAGGAGCAGCTCGACCGAATCTGTATTGGCCACGACAAAGACGTCCTTGACCACGCCCTCCAGGTAGTTCCAGTGACCGAGGATGTGGGCCGCCGGCGTCTCCGGGTCGACCCATCCGTTCCACATCACCCGGTGGGCGTAGTAGCCGTCCTTGGGAATCCGCATCGGATCGACTTCACCGCTGCGGCGATAGTTCTCGGCTCCCCGGTAGTGGGTGTTGGTGTCCGAGAAGATGATGTTCAGCCCGCCCCCGTTGACGCGGGTGCCCGTGCCC
>CAJXMX010000390.1 GCA_913056355.1 uncultured Opitutales bacterium | reverse complement strand
CGCCCGGGCATCCGGAATGACAACCGCCAGCCGCTGGACCATCCGGGCCGCCGAGCGGGCCAGGGTCAGGCGCAGGTTCTCCAGGTCGCGGGCCAGGGTTTTCATGTACAGCGCCTCATTGGGTACAGGTCCGCTGAGGGTCTTGACCAACTGGTCGTAACCTTCCTTTTCTGCCTCCGAAAGGTTTTCCGTGGATTCCCGGTGCTTGGCCAGGGCCTGGGCCAGGCGCCGCCGGTTGGCGGCCTGGTTGCTCCGGGCGAGTTGCTTGGAGGATTCCAGGGCCGTCTCGCTGAAGCGGCTCCGGTTGGACAAGGTCTCCCGCTTGAACAGGTTCTGGAAGCCGGCCACGTTGGGCAGGTCCGGTTGGACGGGCGTCGCCTGGACCATGTCGTAGGCCATGATGTGGCAGTTGCTCAGCGTGTTGTCCCGGGTGGCCTGCAGGCTGAGGGCGGGAATCCCCTGGGCCAGGTTGGTGGCCTCCACCCGAATGTGGTCGAGACGGTTGACCTCGCAGGACAGGGCCAGGCCGCTGCGGGAATCCGGACACTCCAGGAGCAGGTTTTCCATGACAAAATACAGCGCCTTGACGGCCGTCGGTTCCTTGATGACCACGGTGGTGGCGGCGGGTCCGTGCCCGGTCAGGTGGAGGCCGTATTCCCCCCCGAGGGCCTCGGTCAGCTTGGCAAAGAATTCTTCCTTCGGGAACTCGTGCTCTCCCGGCAGGAGGCAGAGGTTGAAATGGGCGGTCTGCTTGGCCAGTTTCTCAAGGGCTTCCTGGATGGTTGAAAATTCGCCCCCTTTGCCGACCAGGACCTTGCAGCACCGTCCGCCGCCGGGACGCTTGATCAGCTCGTCGAGCGCCTCCTTGACATTTTCCACGTCCGGAAGCTGGTCGTTCTCGTATCCCACATGGCGGGCCCGGATATCGCAAAGCAGGGCCAGGGCCTTGGCGACCGTGTTGATGCTGGCGGGCGGGACGCTCTCGTAGATGGAGGTGTCGCAGGGCTTCTCGAAGGCCACGTCCCCTGCGTGCAGGTCGTTCAGCGGGGGAAACTCCAACCGGCGGTGGTCCGCTCCCCCGTCCTGCCAGGGGACCAGTTTGCCGTCCGGATCAATCCTGGCCAGGCGCAGGTAGTGGTGGACGATTCCAATCGGTAGCGAGGAATCCAATACAACCGATCCCTCGGAATGGAAGCCCTCGCGAACCATGGCCAGCCAGTAGTCGCCGGCAACGCAGGTCTTCTCCTTGAAAACCATCGAGAGGGTCAGGCTCTGCAGGTTCACCGTGAAGCCGTCCCCGGGAAGGATGGCCCCGTGGGCATTGTCGCCGCTGTCCGTGGAGAGGAACAATCCGGCATTGAGGTCCTGGCCCGCCACCTTCCCGTCGACCAGGACCGGCTTCAGGCTGCCACCTCCGTCCCGCCGCAGGACCACGTAGCCGTCCCAGCGGCGCACCAGCGGATAGGCCTTGTCGTCGTCATCCTTCGGTGCCGGGTCCGGGTAATTCCCGTCCGCGGCGGCCACCAGCAGGCCCCGGCGGGGGGAGAAGACCGACTCCTTCATGAGATGCACCCCGAGGTGCTTGTCGCAGGCCAGGTCGTAGAATTCCCAGGTCCATGCGCCGGTCTTGAAATCATCCGGTTCGGCCCCGACCGCGTACTGCTCGGCCCCGTTTTCGCTGGACCACTTCAGGGTGATTTCGTCCGGCTTGTCCGGAGCCCCCTTGACATCGTGGATCTCGATGCGGAAGAGGTAATTGCCGATCCGGGCATCGGGGGCCACCTCGTCGGCACAGGGATCGCAGGGATCCTTCTCGGCCCGCTTCTTGTGCAGGCTGAGGGTGGCCGGTGCGTCGCCCATGGACGGGTTGACGGACGGGGTTTCGGGGTCCTTTCCGTCCGGGCACCACTTGACCTGGGCCATGGTCTGGGTCCGGGTGCAGGTGTCCGCCCCGTGCAGGGCCGGATCCAGCAGATGGGCATCCTCCAGGGCCAGGACCGTGCGTTCCCAGACGTCCGCATAGAGGATCAGGTTTTCCTTGGGCGGCGACGGGGGATTCGGGAAATCCTCCTGCTGGTCAAAACGGAAAAAAGCCGCCCCGGCTTTTCCGGCCACGGGGGCCACGATGCCCTTGACCCCGTCCGCGTAGACATGGGATCCCTTGATCCGGACCTGGCCGCCGCTGGTCTCGATCCGGACGCCGCGCTCACGGGGGGCTCCCGTATCGACCACGTCATGAAGGGCGTCGTCGAGGCGGGTCTTGACGATCTCCGCCAGCTCGTCCCAGTCGGCATCGGTCAACATGCGGCCCTGCTGCTGGTAGACGCCCGAGTAGCGCTTATCGGGCTGATGGCTGTTTCTGGAAATTTGTGTCTTCATAGATTGGCTCCACTATCAGGTTTCAGAATTCTCTTTCGGGGGGCGGGTCAGCAGGCGGGGATCGGGCACGAGGACAGCCTCGATACCGAGAGGCAGGAAATCCTGCAGCTTGTCCTGCACGGCGGAAGACTGCAGACAGTACCGCTTGTGGTGGTAGGCGCCCATTTCGCCTCCGTCCTCGGCCCCATGGGTGATCGCCTTGGCGGTGGCCGGGTGCAGGACGCCGTAGCCGGGATTCCCGAACACGGAGGCGTCCCCGGTAAATTCGCAGGTGGAAAAGGAATAGAAGGCCGGGCGCCGGGTGGTCACGCTGGGCTTGTGCCGGAGCAGCTGCTGGTCCGGGAGGTCGAGCAGCTTTTGCGGAGCCCGCGTGTAGCGAAGGCAGCCGCGGATCTTGTCCTCCAGTCCCGGAGGGCCTTCCACGTCATCGGGCAGGATGCAGTCGCTGGCCTGGAGGCGGCGGCAGCTCAGGCGCTCCATGACGGTGCAGTGTTCGATGCGGACGGTTCCTTTTTCCACTTCAAGCCGGCCGAACAGGCAGTCCCGGGCATCCACCACGAGCTCGTTGACCCCGGCCGGC
>CAJXMX010000389.1 GCA_913056355.1 uncultured Opitutales bacterium | reverse complement strand
CCATCAGGATGACCCCCGAGGTCGGGCCGTCGAGCCGGTTGAGCAGGTACCACCGATGGTCGCCATCGACATAGGCCTCGGCCACGCCGTCGTAGTCGAGCTCCAGGATAGCCGCCGCCTTGCCCTGCCCGGGGTTTGGGTGGGAAAGGATTCCCTCCGCCTTGTCCACCGCCAGCAGGCCGGAGGGATCGGCCTTCAAGAGGCGGCAAGCCGGATGGAGGGGGATTTCCATGAGACGCTCAATAGATGAAGACGATCGCGCAGGGGGCCTTTTCCCCCATCTTGACGATCATCTCCGGGGTCCACTCGAAGAAAGGAGCGGCGCCGACGATGGCATCGGTGGAAACGGTATCGGCCAGTCGGCCGGCGGTGGATTCCTGCACCTTGACGTCGGTGACCTGGCCGTCCCGGGTGATGGCAAAGGAAATCGTCACCCGGTTGCCGGAAATGGGAATGGACTTGGTGTTGTAGACGAGGTTGCGCCAGCGGGTTTCAATGATTTCCCCCACGCGCCTCCAGTATTCCCCGAACTCGGTGTACTTGGAGTTGAAGGCCACGTCGTCACCGATCCGGATCCAGCCCTGGCGGTTGTCCTTGATCGGTCCGTAGGAGGTGTCCCGCTCGACGCGCTGCCGCGGCCGGGGCACCGGAGTCTGGTTTTCGGCGGCCTGCGGCGGCGTGGTCATCTGGCCCTCACCCTGGCCGTCGTTCTCGCTGGTCACCGCGACCTGCTCCTCCGGCTTGACCTGTTCCTCAGGCTCTTCGCGGGCCTCGTCGGGTTTTTCCACGCTGGCAATCCCCTCTTCCTCCTCGGGTTCCTGTTCAATATAGTCGGGCTGGACCTCGACCACTTCCTCGCGGGGGGCCGCCTCCTGCTGCGGAAGCGGACTTTGGCCGGAGGTCTGGCTGGCCGCCGGGGGCGCTTGCGGGGTCGGCTCCTGGAAAGGATTGCCCTGGACCAGCCGGTTGGAGTCCTCCTCATCGCCTTCGATATACGGGGTCGGCTCATTGCCGGGCACGGTCTCCTCGGTCTGGGAAACCTGCTGGTTGCGGTCGGAAATGTTGTTGGTCTCCTCCGGAATCTGCTCCTCGATGTTGGGCGCCGCGCGGACGTAGGTCTCCTCATTCTCCGGCTGGACGGGGATCTCCTCGAGATAGACCTCCATGGTCTGGGGGACGAGAACCTCATCGGAGGGCTTGGGCAGGAACTCCGTCGGCGTGGCCCAGAAAAGAAGCAAATGCAGGAAGAAGGCCAGCAGGATGGCGGCGAAGAGGCCGTCCCGATTTTGCCGCGCCTCGGCCTGGCGGTCCGAGCGCGCCAGTCCGGGGCGCTTCCTGGGCTGGGTTCTGTCTTTAACTTCCGGCATCAATTAAGGGAACGGGATCGATCCATTCCAGTTGGACCAGCTCCTGCCGCAAACGTTGAACCGGCAGGCCCATGATGTTTTCGAATGAGCCTGAAAACTCGTTGATGATCAAGTCCCCGTGCTCCTGGATGGCATAGGCGCCGGCCTTGTCGAAGACATGGACCCGCTCGAGGTATTGATCAATTTCGGCAGCGGAAAGTTCCCGGAAATCAACCTCGCTGGTGTCATGGAAGCAGTGCTCGCGGCCTCCCAGGAGCAGCGCCATCCCGGTCACCACCTCGTGTCGGCGGCCGCTCAGGGCCTGCAGCATGCGCACCGCGTCCGGCCGGTCGACAGGCTTGGCGAAGAGCCTCCGGCCGAGGGCGACCGTGGTGTCGGCGGCGATGACCAGCGCTTGCGGGTGACTGGCAGCCACGGCCCGGCCCTTGCGGAGGGCGTTTTCCTCAACCTGATGGATTGGGTCGGCCTGGTCGGGCTCCCATTCCTCGACATCCGGAGAAACAACCCGGAAATCCGGATTCAGCCGGGCCAGCAGTTCCCTCCGCCGTGGCGATCCGGAGGCCAGGATCCATGGCACGGCCCTGCTCATGAACCGGAAAGGGCGGGTATGGTCCGCAAGAGGAACTCCCGGCCGGTCCGGATATCCTCGGACCGCAGGCGCGGGCTCATCTCCATCACCACCACGTCGTCCACCCGGACGTTGTCGACCAGGATGGACCAGTCGATGACCCCCGAACCGGGGACCTGGTGGTCGCGATTGTCCTCGCTGACATCATGCAAGTGGAAGCCGAGGAGATGCGGGCGCTGGGTCTCGAGAAACTCCCGGTGCCCGATCAGGCCCATCCGGTCCTTCAGCTGGGCATGGCCGGAATCGTGCCAGTAACCGAAGACCTCAAGGTCTTTCAGGTGCGCCTGGAGGTCCTCCATGTCGCCGTCGAGGGGGAGCTCGCAAAAAGCTTCGCGATTCTCGATCCCAAAGCGGACGCCCCGGTCCCTGGCCCGCTCGGCGAGGAGGGAATAACTCTCCTTGAGCCGCTTCATGAAGCCCTTCTTCTTCCGGCCCAGCCGGCTGAGGCCCTTTTTTACCAACTGGGGCAGATTGTCGGCCCCATCGTCGAAGGCAGCGTCCACGGCATTGCCCGGATCGCCCCACAACATGCGTACCCGGCCGGAATGAAGGACAATCCGGTCGCACTCCACCCGGTTGGCGAACTCGATGGTCTTCATCGTGTTGTGGAGCCACAGAATCCGCTCCCGACGGCTCACCGCGGAGGGCTCGTAGAGGTTCGGCGCAGCCCCCATGACCCCCACCGGAAGCGGACAGAAATTGTGTACCGAGGCCACCTTGACCAGGCCCTCCTCGACGCCCCGGAGGATTCCCGGAACCAGGCTCAGACGGGTCCCATGGGACAGCTCGACGTATCCAAAGCCCAGATCAGCCAGCTCCGTCAGCATGGCGTACCCGTCATCGTGACGGTGCGAATTCCAACAACTGGAGATGGCAAACTTCATTCGGAACAGCTCTCAAAGGATTTGCATGCAACGACCAAGGGCAACCCCAGCCTTCTCAAATATCGAAAAAAAATCCCCGCCGGGAGCCCGGGCAGGGATTGGATGATCAGGTTGGGGGAACCGCTTACTGGTTCTCGTAGCGGGCCCGAAGCATGGCG
>CAJXMX010000388.1 GCA_913056355.1 uncultured Opitutales bacterium | reverse complement strand
GAGGGAAACCGTTACGAACAGGTCCTCAGGACCATTGTCGAGGAGGAGCGGCCGCCGATGATCGAGATCCCGGAATACCGCCGGAAGTTCGGGATCAAGGATCCCAGGAAATAGGATGCGGCTGGCCATTGTCCATTACCACCTGCGCCGGGGCGGCGTGACCCGGGTCATCGCGACGGCGCTGGAGGCCCTGAAGGAAAAGGGGCTGGAAATGGTGGTGCTTTCTTCCGGCGAGCCCGAGGAGGAACTCGGGGTCCCGCATGTTTCCGTCCCCGAACTGGCCTACCGGGCCGGCGCCTCCCAACAGGATGCCGGCGCCCTGGCCATGGCCCTCTCCCGGGCCGCCCGCCGGCAACTGGGCGCCGATCCCGATATCTGGCACATCCACAACCATGGCCTGGGGAAGAACCTCAATTTCCCCCGGGCCCTGGGAATTCTCCTCGAAAACGGGGCCCGGGCCCTGCTGCAGATTCACGATTTCGCCGAGGATGGCCGACCCGGTAACTACGCCCTCCAGGCCCGTCCCTACCAGGAAGGCATCTTTACCGACTTCAGCCGCGACCTGTACCCGGTCGCCCCGCAGGTCGACTACGCCGTCCTTAACCGCCGGGACCTGGCCAACCTGCAGGCGGCCGGCGTTCCAAGGGATCAGGTCCACTGGCTGCCGAACATCGTTGCCGCGCCCCCTGTCCCGGGGGATTCCAAAACCTTTCCCACGGAAAAGCCGTTGATCCTTTACCCCACCCGGGCCATCCGCCGCAAGAACCTGGGAGAGTTGCTGCTTATGGCGGCCCTGTATCCGGATTTCCAGTTCGGGACCACCCTCTCCCCCAACAACCCCCAGTGGAAGGGCATTTACCGCTACTGGACACGGCTGGCCGACCAGCTCGACATTCCCGTGGCCTTTGCCATGGGGGAGCAGCCCGGGGTCGAGTTCTCCTCCCTTGTCAATTCCGCCAAAGCCCTGGTCACCACCAGCGTCGGTGAGGGATTCGGGCTGGCCTTCCTGGAGCCCTTCCTGTTTGGAAAGCCGCTCCTCGGCCGCGACCTCCCGGATATCACCGCCGATTTCAAGGAGAACGGCATCCGCCTCCCGGACCTGTATCCGGGCTGGCCGGTACCCGTCCGCTTGATCAACCTCAAGGCCTTTTCCGGGCGCTACCGGGAGGCGGTCACCACCGCCTATGCCTCCTACGGGCAGCCTTTGCCCGATGCCTCAGTTGACTCAGCCTTGGAACAGCTGACCGCGGACGGACGGGTCGACTTTGGCCGGCTTGATGAGATCGCCCAGGGAGAGGTCCTGTCCGCCGTCACCAAGTCCCGCGGAGACCATGGGGTGGCTTCCCCGGTTGATCCGGCGCAGCTGGACCGCTCGGTTATCGAGGCCAACGAGGAGGTCATCCGTTCCGCCTACGGGCCGGAAAAACATGGCGAAAAGCTGGCCGGCATCTACAGGAAGCTGGAGTCCGCGGAGGCCGGTCCGGTTACCGGAATCGATCCCGGCCGGCTCCTGCAGGCCTTCCTCACGCTGGACCAGTTCTACCTGCTCAGGAGCTAGGCCAGCCGGCTGCCTTGCCCGGTTTCCCCTTGTCTGGCGCATGATAGAATAGGCCTTGCTTACGAAACGGGTTCCCCTATTCACGAATCTGACAATGGATGGACAACCGACACTCCTGGTCCTCGCTGCCGGAATGGGCAGCCGCTACGGTGGACTGAAGCAGCTGGATCCCATGGGACCGCACGGGGAAACCCTCCTCGACTATTCCGTTCACGACGCCATCCGGGCCGGATTCGCCCGCATCGTCTTTGTCATTCGCCGGGACATTGAGGATGCCTTCCGGATTACCATCGGGCGCCGCTACGAGGACCGGATCGCCATCGACTATGTCTTTCAGGAACTGGAGGACCTGCCGTCCGGGTACCGCTTGCCGGAGGGCCGGAAGAAACCATGGGGCACCGCCCATGCCGTGCGGGCCGCCCGGAATGCCATCTCGGGGAATTTTGCCGTCATCAATGCAGACGATTTCTACGGCGCCGATGCCTACCGGGTCATCGTCGACCATTTCAGGGACTGCCGGGCCTCCGGAATCGATCCCTTGTGCCTGGTTGGCTATCCCCTCCATCACACGCTCTCGGACCACGGCACCGTCAACCGCGGCATCTGCCAGGTTCGGGAGGGGCTTCTCCAGTCCGTGGAGGAGGTCGTCGACATCGCCCGTGACCGCCAAGGGGTGATCCTTGGCTCGGATCCCAGGGGAACCGAAGTAAGCCTCGATCCGGAGTGCCTGGTCTCGATGAATTTCTGGGGTTTTTCCTCATCGGTTTTCGAGGCCCTGGAGGTACAGTTCCGCCGCTTCCTCAAGTATGACAACCACGGGATTACCGCCGAATTCTACATCCCTTCCTTCGTGGATCGCCTGATCGCTCACGAGAACACCGGTTGCCGTGTCCTCAAGACATCTTCCGACTGGTTCGGCATCACCTATCCCGGCGACAAGCCCTTCGTCCAGAAGGAAATCCTCCGGCTCATTGAAACCGGCCAGTATCCCTCCCCCATCCTTGACTGAGCCCATGGCCGGAAATCGAATCCGCAGCCTCCTCCGGGGACTCAAGGGACAGTGCCCCCGCTGCCAGGGCCGCGACTTGTTCCAGTCCCGCTACCGGCTGCGCCCCGAATGCCCCCACTGCGGCCTGCCCCTGGAACAGGAGGATGGCTGGAGCCTCGGCGCCATCCCCATTAATTACGCCCTGACCTGCCTGTTCTGGATCCTCCCCGTCGGCCTCCTCTTCCTGACCGGGATCCTCAGCCTCACCACCGCCCTCGTCCTGGCCGGCCTCGGCGCCGTGGCCATCCCCTTCCTGACTTACCGGGTCACCAAGTCCCTCTGGGTCGGGATCTACTACGCCGTTTTGCCCCACGAGCTGGACTCAGCGGGACAAAAAAAACGGGGTGCCCGGTAAACGAGCACCCCGATCAGGTTTAAAGTCCTTTCCGACTTACGACAACGTGCTTAACGGTAACGGGAACGGCCGCCTTCGC
>CAJXMX010000387.1 GCA_913056355.1 uncultured Opitutales bacterium | reverse complement strand
CATCCCCTGGGCCACCGCGACAATGGCCACCAGGTTGGACAGGAACATGGCCAGGATCGTGTACCAGGCGTATTCGCTCAGCGAGACCGAGCCGAAGAGTTCAAAGTTGAAGTCCGGGACCGCCGCGTGCAGGCCCGAGAAGCCCCCCAGCTTGTATAAACCCAGCGGGATCAGGATGACGGAAAAAGTGATGATCAGGATCCCCTGGATGGCATCCGTGATGGCGGCCGCCCGGAAGCCGCCCATGATCGTGTAGGCCGCCACCACAAACCCGTAGATGAGGTAGAAAACGACCGGATTGGTGTAGGAATAAAAGGACTTCAGTTCGCCGCGGAGATTCTTCTGGCGGAGGACATCGTAGCGCGCCGCATCCTGCGGGGATCGCTCCAGGAAAGTCAGGCTGGCCAGTTGCTGGTACTCCTCGAATTCCTGCACGGTGACCTGTTCCTCATGGGTCAAGGCCTCGAAGGGCTTGGGGGTCAGGGCCATCATGGTCTTGGCCGCCACCATGTAGCCGACCCCGCCGCCGATGAAGGCCATCACCAGGGTGAAGGCGGCGTAGCTCCCGCCGAGGAAGGGACTCTGGAAACGCTCGGAAAAATAATCCCCGATGGTGGTCAGCCGGCAGCGGCGGAACCAGAGCGCGGTAAACCAGTAAAAGGGGGTGATGAACAGGACCAGGAACTGGATCCACATGCCGCCCACGCCCTGGCGGTAGGTCTCGCGGGTCACGGCCACGGCCTGGTCGGCATTGGTGGAGGCCCCGAAATTCAGGAAGAACTGGTAGAACTTCCCCAGGGAACGCCCGGCCAGGAAGTAATCCTCCGTGTCGTTGTTCTGCTCCCCGGCCTTTTTGCCAATCCAGAGGATGATGCCGAGATAGGCCAGGAGAACCAGGAGATCGAGGAAATGGAGTCCGAAAATGTGCACGTTGGTGTCAGGGTAAGGGGTGGGATGCAGTAAATGTGAATACTGGGAACTTTACAACGCTCAAGCGGTCGGACAACCGGTCATGGCGATATACCGTAAAATCCAATTCACGTTCGACCTGGCCCCTTGATTCCACTTCAAAGAATGTCCTGATATTTTCAGAAATCCATTATGGCAGAACTCACTTTCGTTTCCACCGGCAGACCTGAATTCGACGAACTGTATCCACGCATTCGCTCCTTCCTTGAAAAGGACACCATGGACCTCAATATCGACGGACAGGCCATCCACGGCTACCGCTCGCCGGATTGTCCCGCCATCTGGTTGAGGGACCACAGCGACATGATGCGCGGCTTCAGGTACTTTGAAACGGACCTGACCTCCGCGGTGAGCCATTTCGCCGACACCCAGGCCGCCAATGGCCGCATCTTCGACTTCTTTTCCAACCAGCCTCTCCATGCCCCGACGGAAAGGGAGAACTGGATCAAGTACGTGCGCGTTCCGGTGGAAGCCGATGTCGAGTACCGCTTCGTCAAGGCAGCCTACCTGGCCTGGCAGGCCGGCGGCGACGATGCCTGGATCGAGCAGCATCTCCCCGCCCTCGAGCGTGCCCTGCAGTACGCCTTGAGCCATCCACACCGATGGGATGAACAGAACCAGCTGGTCAAGCGGGCCTACACCATCGACTCATGGGATTTCGCCTATACCGCCGGCAGCCACGACTGGCTGCAGTTCCAGATCGATGAAAACACCATCTGGGGCATCATGCACGGGGACAACAGCGGATACTACGAGGCCTGCCGCCTGCTGGCCCGCATCTGCACCCGTCTCGGCAAGCCGGACCGGGCCATCCACTGGGCCGGATTGTCCGAAGGCCTGCGCCAGCGGATGAACCAGCTTTGCTGGAACGGACGCTTCTACACGCATTTCGTGAAGGAGAAGCCTGGACGGATTCCGGGCCTGGAGGAGGATCGTCAGTTGAGCTTCTCCAACGCCATGAACATCAACCGCGGGGTGTGCAGCCGGGCCCAGGCGGTGTCGATTCTTGAGGAGTACCGTTCCCGCAAACAGTCCACGGGCGCCTTTGCCGAATGGTTCTCCATCGATCCCCCTTTCCCGGCCGGCGTCTTCGGCGAGGAAAAGATGGTTCCCGGGGCCTATTGCAACGGCGGCATCATGCCCCTGGTCGGCGGCGAGCTGGCCCGGGCCTACCTGGAAAACGGCTTCGAGCAACAGGGAGTGGAAACCCTCCGCCAGTACAGCGCCATGATCAGCGAAAAGGGGGAAACCTACCTCTGGTACTTCCCGGACGGCACCGCTTCCTCCGTCGAGAACAGCACCAGTCCGGATGCCATGCCGACCGACGGATGGGGTTCCTCCGCCATGCTCTACGGTTTCCTTGAAGGGCTGGTCGGCATCCAGGACAAGGGCCGGCAGCTGGACTCGGTTCGCCTCTGCCCGCGCTGGGCGGCGGCCGGCGTGACCTCGGCCGAGGCAAGGGCCGGTTACGAAGTCTCCGGGGTCTCAGCCGGTTACGCCTATGAGGAGCGGGCGGACTCGATCCGCCTGCAGATCGAGGCCCCGGGATCAACCGTCGCCCTGCATCTCCTGCTGCCGGAAGGAGCCCGGGCCAGGGCGGTCACCGGTCCCGGCGGACCGATTGAATTCTCCGAGGAATCCGTTCGCGCCAGCCGCTATGTTGACGCCACCCTGCAAATCAACAAGGCTGCCGAAGTCAGGATCGACTTTGCCTGACCCAACAGACCCCATCATGGACAGCAAGCCCGGCACCGCCCCCTCCACCCGGCGGGATCTGCTCAAGACCTGCCTCGGCGCCGCTGCGGTCATGTTCGCTCCCATCATGGGGAAAGGCTCGCCGGGCCCCCGTCCCGGCAAGGGCAAGATCCCCCTCGTCCACACCACGGACCTGTACCATCCGCCCCAGGATCCGGACGACCAGATCGACCTGGCCACGGTGGCCGCACTGGATGAATTCGACCTCCGGGGGGTGGTCCTTGATGTCTCGGCCCGGTTCCTTGAATCGGCGCCCGAGGGCTTCGATATCCGGCGGGATCCGGGCTTTATCCCGGTCGTGCAGCTGGGCTATCTCCTCGGACGG
>CAJXMX010000386.1 GCA_913056355.1 uncultured Opitutales bacterium | reverse complement strand
CGCGACGCATCTGGTGGTCCACCTGGTCGACTATTTCAAGGGGGGACAACATGCCCATGCCGAGGACCAGCCAACCGGCGGGGACTATGGCTGGGGCCTGGCCGGCGATCCGGACCGGCTCTGGAGCGTTGAAGATCTGCTGGCCCTGCGGCAAGAGGTCGAGGCGGCCGGGCTCAAGCTGGAAGCGATCGAGAATTTTGATCCGGCCCACTGGCACGACATCCTGCTGGACGGTCCGCTCCGGGAAAATCATTTGGAGAACGTCAAGACCCTGATCCGGAATGTGGGAGAAGCTGGCATTCCCATGATCGGCTACAATTTCAGCATTGCCGGGGTGGCCGGGCGGACCACCGGTCCCTACGCCCGTGGAGGCGCACCGGCGGTCGGCATGGAGGGCCCTTATGACATTCCGATGCCCATGGGAATGGCCTGGAACATGGTCGTCGATCCCGGGAACCTGGAGGCTATCCGCCCGTCCGCCACACAAGCGGAATTGTGGCGCCGGCTGGAGGGATTTCTCAATGAAGTGCTCCCGGTGGCCGAGGCCAGCGGGGTCAGGCTGGCCGCCCATCCGGATGATCCCCCCATGCCGACGGTCCGCCAACAGCCGCGCCTGGTCTACCAGCCGGAAATGTTCCAGCGCCTGATCGACCTCAATCCCAGCCCGTCCAACACCCTCGAGCTTTGTGTCGGCACCATGGCCGAGATGACGGAAGGCGACCTCTACCAGGCGGTCGAGCATCTCAGCCGGCAGGGTCGGATCGGCTATGTTCACCTGCGCAACGTGGTCGGCAAGGTGCCCCGCTACAAGGAGTCCTTCATCGACGACGGGGACGTGGATGTGCTTCGCGTGCTGCGTATTCTAAAGGAAACCAACTACCAGGGGGTCATTATTCCAGATCATGCTCCACAAATGTCCTGCCAGGCCCCGTGGCATGCCGGTATGGCCTATGCGATGGGATTCCTGCAGGCGGGATTGAAGGCCCTGTAATGGGAATTCTAAAGTTTGTACCCACATATTGTTGACCCCCCACTTAAGGCTATTCCTTACTTTTGCTAATATGCGGAAATTGCTGTTTATCTCCCTGAGCCTGTTCCTCGCCGTCCCCCTCTTTGCCCGGGAAAAGGAAGAGAAGTATGCCATTACGGACGAGGTGGCATGGTTTGAAATTACCTACCGGAAACCGGCCGAGGCACCGGAGTCCAAGGACCTGCCCCTCATTTCGGTGAAGGAGAACCGCTTCGTTGATCCCGAAGGGAATCCCGTCCTGTTCCGCGGGGCCAATATCGCCG
Source organism: uncultured Opitutales bacterium (assembly GCA_913056355.1). Taxonomy (GTDB): domain Bacteria; phylum Verrucomicrobiota; class Verrucomicrobiia; order Opitutales; family Oceanipulchritudinaceae; genus Oceanipulchritudo. Next base: position 1,756 of record CAJXMX010000386.1, on the reverse strand, counting down.
ATCCCGACCAGCTGGAATTCGACGGGCACTGGAACCGCGAGCTGTTTGCCTTCATCAAGGACATGGGGGCCGACCTGGTCCGGATCCCCGTCCATCCAGCGGCCTGGCGCCGGCGCGGGGCGGATGACTACCTGCATCTCCTCGACCAGGCGGCGGCCTGGGCGACCGGGCTGGAAATGTACCTCATCATCGACTGGCACTCCATCGGAAACCTCAAGACGGGGCTTTTCCAGCACCCCATGTACGACACCTCCATCCCGGAAACCAGCCGGTTCTGGCACACCATCGCCCGGCATTTCCAGGGGCACAATACCGTGGCCTTCTACGAGATCTACAACGAGCCGGCCATGTACCGCGGCCAGCTGGGGAAGTTCACCTGGTCGGAATGGAAGGAAATCAACGAGGAGATGATCACCATCATCCGCTACTTCGACAAGGAAGTCATTCCCCTGGTCGCCGGCCTGGACTGGGCCTACGACCTGTCCTTCCTGCGCTACGATCCGCTCGATGTAGCGGGAATTGGATACGTCACGCATCCCTATCCCAACAAGCGCCCGGAACCATGGGAGACGCGCTGGGAGGAGAACTTCGCCTTCGCGGCCATGAAGTGGCCGGTGATCGCCACCGAGATCGGCTTCTGGAGTCCCGAGGGGGAGGATGAGGTCATCGACGACGACCACTACGGCAACCGGATCACGCGCTTTCTCGAGGAGCGCGGCATCAGCTGGGTGGCCTGGGTGCTGGATCCCCTGTGGCATCCCAACATGCTGGAGGACTGGGATTTCAACCTCTCCCCGCAGGGCGAGTTCTTCAAGGAGGCCATGCAGCGCGACCCGGCTCCCCCGATTCCCTGGAAGCAGTAGGCCGGGGCGGATTCCAGTTGAAAGAATCCGGTCGGTCGCGGTCCGCGTCAGCCGGAATTCACCGGGCCCAGCCCTGGCCGGCGTAAGAGTAGTACCAGGGCACGATTTCAGCCGAGGTCCAGATCCAGCCCATTTCGCCATGGAGCCAGAGGCCCCGGCTGTTCCGGACAACCAGCATCCAGCCATGGCGATCATGGTAGATCCAGTCGTTGTCAATATTGGCCCGGATGAAGCCGAATCCGTTTCGGTAGAAGCCTTCCTCGGGCCCATCATCAATCCCGAAGGCCCCCTTGGCCAGGGGAACGGCGGTCAGGAAATCCAACGAACCGGCCAGGAAGGCTAGCGGGGCGTTCCAGTTGATGGCCACCTCGTTTGAGGCGTAACTGCGCCAGTCATCAACCCAGGCCAGTGCGACTCCGGATGCATCGGGATAAACGGGAGGATCCTCTCCCGTGGCGTCCTGCTTCTGCTGGTTGGGGCCGCCGACCAGCATGCCCGGAACGGGATCCGCGATACCGTCGGCATAAGAGACGCGATGGTGGGGATGCATCGGAGTGCGGATTCCGAATCCGGTGACAAAGCTTGTCCCGTGTGGATTGCGTCCCAAAAGATAATCCAGGCAGGCCACGGCTTCCTCAAGGTACTTGCTTTCCCCGGTCAAGATGTAGGTCACGATCAAAAGCATTCCCTTGTTGGCGGCCACGGAGTTGCTGCCCCAGTAGTAATCCCAGGTCTGCATGGGCACGCGGTAGGCCGAGTTGAGCCATTCGCTGTAGAGGCCGTTGGCTTTGCTGACCACCTTTTGCCGGGCCAGGGAGTTATCCAGGAACAAGGCCAGGCTGTACTGGGCAAGGGTGTTGGCCTTTGGCCAGCCGGGCACCTCCGAACCGCGG
>CAJXMX010000385.1 GCA_913056355.1 uncultured Opitutales bacterium | reverse complement strand
CCCGAACAGGGGATCCAGGTCGGACCATTCCCCGGTGGTGCCAAGTCCGTTGATACCGGCGGTAACCGGACGGCCCGGGTCCAGGCTCTTGACCAGGGCCACCATCTGCCGGGACAGCTCGGGAGCATAGTCCTTGCCGCGGTCGTACATCTCGTTGCCGGTGCTCCAGAGGATGACCGACGGATGGTTGCGGTCGCGCAGGACCAGCGTTCTCAGGTCCTCCCGCCAGTGGTCCTCGAAGTGGCGGCTGTAGTCGTACTTGACCTTTGCCACCTTCCCGGTGTCGAAAGCCTCGTCCATGACCAGCAGGCCGATTTCATCACAGGCCTTGAGAAATTCAGTCGAAGGGGGGTTGTGGGCCGTCCGCACGGCGTTGAAGCCGGCGTTCTTGAGGATCCTCGCCTTGCGCTGGGCGGCAGCCGGAAAAACCGCCGCCCCGAGCGGTCCGTAGTCATGGTGGACATTGGCCCCCAGCAGCTCGACGGCCTGTCCGTTGATCAGGAGCCCGCTCTCCGGGCTGATCTCGATGGTCCGGATGCCCACCCGGGCCTCCTTCCGGTCGACCATGGCTTCGCCGTTGAAGACGGTCGCCCGGAGTGAATAGAGCTGCGGCGTATCCGTCGACCAGGGGGCGGGATCGGATACCTCCAGCAGGGTGGTTTCGCCGGCAGATCCGCCTGCCGGAATGTCGAGCCGCATTCCCGTCCGTCCGGCCAGCCGGCCCTCGGGATCGTACAGGTTCAGGTCCAGCCGGGCCTTCACCGCCGAGGCGGTATCGTTTTGCACGCTGCCTTCGATTTCCAGCACGGCCCGGCCGTCCTCAAGGCTCCGGGTCCGCACGGCCAATCCGCCGAAGGGAATGTGGAGGGGATCCGAGGCCTCCAGCCAGACCGGACGATAGAGGCCGGATCCGGTGTACCAGCGCGAGGCCGGTTCGCCCGAGTTGTCGACCTTCACCGTAACCGTGTTCGGGCCGGCGGGATCGAGGTGATCCGTCAGGTCAAAGATGGCCGGTGTGTAGGCATTCACATGGCTGCCCAGACTTTGTCCGTTGAGCCAGACTTCCGACTCCCGGGCAATGCCTTCAAAATGAAGGACGACCCGCTTGCCCTGCCATTTTTCGGGGAACAGGAAGGTGTTCTGGTAGATCCCGGTTCCGCTCTCGAAGAATCCGCCGCCGCCCTCCGAGGGATCCTCCGCCGCCCGGGGCCGTTCTATGCTCCAGTCGTGCGGGAGCTGGACCTGCTGCCAGCTGCGTTCCCCGACCGCGTACGGCGGTGCGGATTCAATTTCACCAAGATGAAATTGCCAGTCCTTGTTGAAGGGCAGCTCCTGGCCCGCCTGGAGGGGCGTGGCGAGTCCGCCCGCGATTCCGGCCACCAGGACTGCGGCAACAAATCGGGATTGACTGAAAAGGCGGCAACGGGATTGTTTAAGTCGTTCCATGGCAGAAATTTATAATGAAGTAGCGGAAGCCTTTCCAGTCAGGGGAGGGGGGTGTCTTGCGGAATGGAAAAGGCGGGGATTGAAATCTCGTCCCGAGAATGCCAGCCTTTGCCTTTGAGACAAGCTTTTTCATGAAACAGATTCAATGACTCTTTATTTCATATGAACTTCAGCATCCTGAAACGACTCCTTCTCCCTCTGGCCCTCGGCCTGCTTTCCCTCAACGCCTGCCCGGCCGACAGCATGACGGAGCAATTCGACAATCCCCCGGCGGAGGCCCGGCCCCGGGTCTTCTGGTACTGGATGCAGGCCAGCGTGACCCGGGAAGGCATCCGGGCCGATCTCGAGGCGATGGCGGAGGCCGGAATTGCCGGAGCCTACCTGATGCCCATCAAGGGGCCGGCCGAACCGCCGTGGATGGAGCCGGTGAACCAGCTCAGCCCGGAATGGTGGGGCATGGTCCGGTACGCCTTCGAACAGGCGGACCGCCTCGGGCTGAAGCTGACCCTGCATGCCTGCGACGGATTTGCCATGGCAGGGGGGCCGTGGGTGACGCCCGAATTGTCCATGCAGGAAGTGGTCTGGTCGCGGACCGAAGTCCGGGGCGGGGAGGAACTGGCCCTGGTGTTGCCGCAACCGCCGACGCGGGAGGACTACTACGAGGACCTGGGTGTCTACGCCATCCCGGGCCTGACCGGTGCCGGGATCAGCACCCGTACCGTGAGGCCGGTCGTCACAACCAGCCTGCCGGGCGAAAAGGCGGAATTCCTGGTCGAGGAGCAGACGGAGGAGCGTCTGGCCATGCGCGAGGCCGGCTGGATCCAGTACAGTTTCGACCAGCCGTTTACCGCCCGCTCGGTCCGGGTTTTTCCCCAGGGAACCAACTTCTGGGCCAAGCGGCTGCGCCTGGAAGCCAGTGACGACGGGAAGCAATTCTACCTCGTCCGGCAGCTGGAGTCCCCCCGCCACGGCTGGCAGGACGGCGAGGCCCCCTTGACGTATTCCATTCCCGAAACCCGGGCCCGGTACTTCCGTTTCGTCTACGATCCGGAGGGAACCGAACCGGGATCCGAGGACCTCGACTCCGCCAAGTGGCGACCCTCGCTCAAGCTGTGCGGCATCACCCTGCTGGCCGAGCCCTCTATCCACCAGTACGAAGGCAAGTCCGGGCGCGTCTGGCGGATCAGCCCGGAGACACCGGCCCGCGACCTGCCGGACTACCTTTGTGTGGACCCGGACCGCGTCATCGACCTCTCGGACCGGATGGACTCCGGCGGCCACCTCCAGTGGAAAGCCCCGGAAGGCCGGTGGACAATTGTCCGCATGGGGCATACCTCGACCGGGCACACCAACTACATTGGCGGGGCCGGCAAAGGCCTTGAAATAGATAAATTCAATCCCGCCGCCGCCGAGCTGCAGTTTGACCGCTGGTTCGGAGAAGCCATGCGGCAGGTCGGGCCGGAACTTTCGGAGCGCGTCCTGCACGGTTTCCACGTCGACAGCTGGGAATGCAGCAGCCAGAACTGGTCGCCGCTATTCCGGGCGGCCTTCCTTGAACAGCACGGATACGACCCGCTGGAGTGGTTGCCGGCCATGGCCGGGATCCCCCTCCTGAGCCGGGAACGCAGCGAGGCTTTCCTGCATGACGTCCGGG
>CAJXMX010000384.1 GCA_913056355.1 uncultured Opitutales bacterium | reverse complement strand
CCTCTTCAAGGAAAACGCCTCCATCAGCGGGGCCGACGTCGGGTGCCAGGGGGAGGTCGGCGTGGCCTGCTCCATGGCCGCCGGGGCCCTCGCGGAAATCATGGGCGGCAATCCGCACCAGGTCGAGAACGCCGCCGAAATCGGCATGGAGCATAACCTCGGGCTGACCTGTGACCCCATCGGCGGACTGGTCCAGATCCCCTGTATCGAGCGCAACGCCATGGGCGCGGTCAAGGCCATCAACGCCGCCCGCATCGCCCTCCGCGGCGACGGGCGACACACCGTCAGCCTCGACGCGGTGATCAAGACCATGCGCGACACCGGTCACGACATGCGCAAGAAGTACAAGGAAACCTCCCGCGGCGGCCTGGCCGTGAACGTGGTCGAGTGCTGATCCCGCTTCAGGCCTTGCTTTCAGCGAGCGATGGCTGTAGGCAAATGCTGAAGCGAGAACACAATTGTATTCAACATGAGAAACCGCCTCCTGCTCCGGCTCCTTGCCATCGCCCTCATTGGGATTCCGCTGCTCTCAGCGGCCGCTGAACCGATTTCGGAAAAGCCCAATTTCATCATTGTTTTCGCCGACGACCTTGGCTACGGGGATCTGGGCTGCTTCGGCCACCCGACCATCCGCACGCCGCATCTTGATCAGATGGCGACGGAGGGCATGAAACTGACCAGCTTCTACGTGGCCGCCCCGGTCTGCACCCCCAGCCGGGCGGGACTCCTGACCGGACGCCTGCCGGTGCGCAGCGGGATGAGCGGGGGCGGCGATAAGCGGGTCCTTTATCCCGGCGACGAAGGGGGCCTGCCACCGGAGGAAATCACGATAGCGGAGCTGCTGCAGGACGCGGGCTACGCCACGGCGTGCATCGGCAAGTGGCACCTCGGCGACAAGCCCGAGTACATGCCCAACAGCCAGGGATTTGATTACTTCTTCGGCCTGCCCTACTCCAATGACATGAACATCGAGGAAGGGCATCCGCGCCATGCCTCCAGCATGGATCCGGATGCGGATTTCCACTGGTGGGATGTTCCCCTGATGCGCAATGGGGAGATCATCGAGCGCCCGGCCGACCAGAACACCCTGACTAGGCGCTACGCGCAGGAATCTGTGAGCTTCATCAAGGAGCACCAGGACCAGCCCTTCTTCATTTACCTGGCCCAAACCATGCCGCATGTCCCGCTCTTTGCCTCGGACGACTTCCGCAACGAAAGCAGTCGCGGACGTTACGGCGACGTGGTCGAGGAAATTGACTGGTGTGTCGGGGAGATCATCAGGACCTTGCGCGAAACGGGACTGGCTGAAAATACCCTGGTTGTCTTCACCAGCGACAACGGTCCCTGGCTGCGCAAGAAGTTCGCCGGCGGATCAGCCGGGTTGCTTCGCGACGGAAAAGGCAGCACCTGGGAAGGCGGGCAGCGGGAGCCCACCATAGCCTGGTGGCCGGGCCGGGTCCCGGCCGGGACGGTCAACAGCGGCATTGCCAGCACGATGGATTTATTCACGACTGCCGTCCACCTCGCCGGCGGAAAAGTCCCGCAGGACCGGGTGATCGACGGCATGAATCTCAGCGAGTTGCTTTTTCACGACAAAGCCGGTCCGCGCAACCTGTTCTTCTACTATCGGGGAGATCAGCTGTGCGCCATCCGCAAAGGGCCCTGGAAGGCGCATTTCAACACCTGGGACGGCTATTCCAAGGTCCCGCCGGAATCCCACAATCCTCCCCTGCTTTACAACCTCGACCAGGACCCTTCCGAACAGCACGACATCGCCGCCGACCATCCCGATGTCGTGAAAGACCTGATACAGGAAGCCAAAGGTCACCTGGAAGCCGTCACCCCCGGCGAGCCGCAGTACTACGAGCTGTCACCGTCTTGGCAGGAAGCGGACTTCGGGCTGCCCTCGGGTGCACGTGAAGTTCCGAAACGCAATCTTCAGGGATGATCTACAATCAATGCGCCATACGGCCTGAGACCGTTCAGCGTTTGCCTTGTACCGGGTGGGAACAGGATTCGAACCTGTTCACCGTCCCATGACTCGCCTACCTCAAAACCGCCATCCGGCGCTCAGCTGGTAGCGACGGCCTGACCCCTGCAGGATGAGCGTGCCGGCGGAGAAGACCGGCTCCTGGCCGATCCAGTAGTCCTCGTCGAGGAGGTTCTCGATATGCAGGCGGACCCACCAGGTCTCTGCATCGTAGCGAAGCTGGGCCGTCCAGAGGACATAGCTGGGAATGCGCAGGGTGTTCTGCATGTCGTGGAAGTAGCCGTCGCGCCAGAGCGGTCCGCCGGAGACCTGGAAGCCGTGGCCGATATCCCAGGCCGCGTAGAGGTGGGCGCTGAGCTCCGGCATCCCGGCAAAGACCATGTCCGGGTTGTCGGGGGCGCTGCGCCCGCTGGCGGCATTGAGGATTCCGCCGTTGAGGGCCCAGCCCTCTTCGTCCTGCGGGATGGCGCCGAAGCCGAGGACATCGGTGCGCAGGTTGACCCGCTGCGCCGTGAAGGCCCCCATCAGGGTCAGGCTCTCGATCGGCGACCAAGTCAGCTCCCACTCCAGTCCCTTGGCGCGCAACGGCCGGGCCGAGGCATCGCGGGTGGAGAAGGTGGCCTGGTCCCAATGGTAGACGCTGAGGGAGGAATAGAGGTTGCCGTCGAGGAGGCTGGTCTTGATGCCGGCTTCAAACAGCTCGGCATCGGTGAAGCTGTCCGGACCGGAGACCGTGCCTCCATCTCCGGGGGCAAGGGCCTTGCCGATCTGGGCGGCCCCGTAGAGGTAGATCCCGGGAAGGATCTCAAAGTGCGGGTTCAGGTTAAGCTGCCAGAGGAACTCGTCGTCATCGAAGGCCGCCTCCTCACGGGCCGCCGCGTCGACCCGGTCCAGCTCGGACGGCAGGCCGCCGTTATAGAAGGCCTCCTCGAGGCGGCCCCCGTAGTACAGGGTGAACCGCTTGCCGAGACCAAAGGCCCCGGAGACATAGGCGGCCGCCTGGGTCAGCTCGGAATCCAGGCTGGCGGTGCCGAAGCTGGACCAGAAGTTGAGGCTGTCGGGACCGGTCTGGCCTCCGGCGATGACCACGGAATTGGCGGAAATGGCATCCCGGCTGAGGTCGCGACGGGAGAAC
>CAJXMX010000383.1 GCA_913056355.1 uncultured Opitutales bacterium | reverse complement strand
CCAGCATGCGCGAAGGCCGTTCCATCGAAATCGCCGCCCCACGGGTCACCTTCCCGCAGGAACTTGCCTGAGGAGAATTTGGGGACCGGGGAAATAAACCTTCCCGGTGGCCGAGACCAGGATCCCGGAAGCCCGCGCCAGGATTCCGGATGTTATTAGGAGACAGGAATTATCCCTGGGTGAATTATCTCTTCTGAGGCTCACGTAGGGATCCCGGAGGCTTGTTTAATGCCACATCCGGGATCCACGGCCCCCAATCCAACCGATCTGACCTTTAGAAAATCTTTTCCAGGGTCACTGTCCGGCGCTCCAGCAAATAGCCGTTATCGGCGGTCTTGCCGGACATCAGGACCGCGTTGTCCGGGCCGTCGCAGGGAGTCCCGGCCTTGAGGTGATCGGAACGCAGGCCTCCAAGGAACCAGCGGCTGTCCTCCACGTAGACCAGGTCCCCTTCCCGGGCCTTGAGCAGGTCCATGACTTTCGGTGTCAGCCGGATGATCCCTTCCTCGATGCTGTCATCGATCTTCAACGGCAGCCGGCGGACCTTTTCACCCAGCTCGTGGTTGGGTTCCCCACCCTTGTAGATCGCCATTCCGGCGTCCAGGGTGTCGATGGTCAGGCCCTGGATCTCAGCCGTTTTGCGCGGTTGGGTAAGGAAGGAAATGACCACTCCGACCACCCCGGTAACGACCATTCCGAAGAGGGCCCGCATGTAGATGTAGACGTCGTTGTGCGGGCCGCTGACGAACCATGAAAGGGGATCGATCCAGTTGGGGGTCCAGTTGGTGATAATGGTCAGGACGCTCCCGACCAGCATCGAGATACAGGCCGCCGGAGCGGTGAAGCGCTTCCAAAAGGCGCCCAGGAAGATAGTCGTCACGATGGAGGGAATGATGACCATCACGCCCTTGTAGTGGATCTGCATCAGGCTTCCCTGCTGATTGGCGAACCAGATGACCAGCAGGACCCCGATGACGGTCGTGATGACCGAGGCCCAGCGGGCCGCCTTGAGGTAATGCCGGTCATCGGCGTCCGGCTTGATGAGCGGCTTGTAGATATCGTAAATGCCGATCGCCGCGCAGGCATTGATGAGGGTATCGATGGTCGACATCAGGGCCGCAGTCAGGGCGGCAATGACAAAGCCGAACAGCCAGGAGTTGTGCTGCAGGGTCTCCCAGGTGACAATGATGAAGGTATGGAAGGTGTTCTCGATGTGGATCGGGTCCAGCCCCTCGAGGACGCCGCCCGAGGACGCCTGCTTGACGATCAGGGCCTTGGCGATCCAGCCCACCGCGCCGACGATGACCGCCGACAGGGGCAAGGTGATGAGGACGTTGAAAAGCGAGGCCTTTCTTCCTTCATGAACGCTCTTGATGGCCAGGTAACGCATGATGAAGCCCTGGTTCATGAAGGTGAAGGCGATGCTTCCGGCCAGGGCCTCGCCCCAGAAAAGGCCCGAGGTATTGAATTTCTCATTCTCGGTCAGGTGGACAAACGGCAGCCGGTGGGACTCCGGCAGAAAACTCCACCACTCGGCAAAGCCGCCGAGCGCATAGATCCCGGCCAGGATGGCGATGCCGCCCGCGACATAGAGCATGATTCCCTGGAACAGGTCGGTAAAGATAACGGCGGTCTGTCCGCCGAAAGTGACGTAGGCCCCGAGGAACATGGCCACCACCGGAACGGAGTACAAAACCGGGAGCCCGAACATGCCCTCCAGGGCGACCCCGATCGTGAAGAGGTTGTAGCCGATGTAGAAGAACATGTAGGCCATGATGATGCACACCGCGATGTAGCGCGCCGTCCGGTTGAAGCGCCGCTCGAAGTACTCGGGAATGGAACGGACCCGGGCGAAATAGATGATCGGCAACCAGCCGAACATGAAGAAAGGCACGATGAACCAGTCGTTGGTGTAGGTCATGGCGCTGCTCATGCCGGTCCGGAATCCCTGTTCCGAGTACTTCAGGTAACTGTAGCTGCCGATTCCCGTGGCCACCATGCTGGCCGCCGCCAGCCACCAGGCAAAGCGCTGGCCGCTGAAAAAGAAGTCATTGATGTCGCGACTGAAGCGGGAGAAATAGGTCCCGAAGGCGGTGATCAGGAAAAAGTAACCGACCACGATGAGGGCGATGACGACCGTCGCCGTGAAGGAGAGTTCGATGCCAAAGCTGGGCGCCGCCATCTTATTGCCCCCCCAGGTAAGGGATTCTTTGGGCGGCCACGATCCAGATGGCATGCATTGCCGCGAAAAAGACAAAGCCCGCGATCAGGACGCCGAACCAGAAGGAGTCATGTCCCCGGCCGAACCTGCAGGCACCCGAGCGGAGGATGAGGTAGATCCCCATCAGGAAAAAGACCAGGCCGAAACCGTAATGGTAGAGGTAACTGGTCCATGGATTGGCTTCGCCGAGCCAGGCGATGATGATTCTCGGATAGAGATAAATGAAGGCCAGGAGGACCACCGTAATGATCGAACCAATAGCCAGGGAACGGGCGGAGGGAACGTTTTTCATGGTAAGGATGCAATCCGCTACAGGGAGTGGCACGAATCTGCCCCCGGCCACCCTTACTGTCAAGACCCCCAACTTCGACCTTCGTCCTTCGACTTTAGTCCTTAGTCCTCAGTCCCTCCTCAACACCACCAGGGGCGGCTGGGCGGCGATCCCGCGGGAAGTCAGCCAGCCGGTGAGGAGGGTCAGGGCCACCAGGCCGGCGGCGACCAGGGCGGCGGAACCGGCCTCGATGCGGAAGGGCATCTCGAAAACATAGCGGAAGAGGGCCCATGCGGCGCCCCAGGAGAGAAGGATTCCGGAAAGGCTGGCGATCAGCCCCAGGAGGAGGTACTCCATGGCCAGCACCCGACGGACGAAGCCGCTGCTGGCGCCGATGGTGCGGAAGAGGACACTCTCCCGGATGCGCTGGTAACGGCCGCCGATCAGCGAACCGGCCAGGACCACCAATCCCGTCCCGATGGTGAATCCGGCCATGAACTGGATGACGAAACTGGCCTTGTCGAGGATCTCCTGCAGGGAGTCGAAGACGAGGGAGAGGTCGATCAGGCTGACGTTGCTGAAGCGGCCGGCCAGCTGCCGCTGCAATTGCGCGGTCTCCAGCCGGCTGCCCGACTTCACGCTCACGGCATAGACCG
>CAJXMX010000382.1 GCA_913056355.1 uncultured Opitutales bacterium | reverse complement strand
GCCTGCGCCAATTCGATGGACCCAGTTAAGGCCGGCCGGCCCTGACCGTGCAGCCGGCATCCCTCCTGCGGGGGGACTACTCGTCTTGAGACCTATAGTCATACCGGAGTGCTGTTGGAACAGAAGGAACCCCTATCCCGGAGGGATTTAGCGATTGGCGCGGGGTGGATCCCGCGAAGCGGGAGGAACCCCGGGAAACCAGCATCTTAATATCGCCACGGCCCCGGAGGGGCCGCAGAAACAAGCTGCCAGAACCTGCGATCCCTCCGGGACTGATAATATTAATGCCGCTGGTTCCCGGGGTGTCGCTCTCCCGCTTTGCGGGCTCGTTCCGCCCCGCGCTAATGGCTGTCACCCCTGCGGGGTATCCTTCGCGGCACTGCCCCAGCCGCGGGCTTTAGCCTTTCTACCCAACCCTACGGCTGCAGCCGGTCGATCTGCCAGCGGTCACCGGATTTTGAATACAGGAAGCGGTCGTGGAGGCGGTTTTGCCGGCCCTGCCAGAATTCCCAGGATTCCGGGATGATCCGGTAGCCCCCCCAGAAGGAGGGAAGGGGAATCTCCCTGTCGGCGAATTTCTGCTTCATCTCGTGCAGCTTCGCTTCCAGGAGGGATCGCGACTTGATCACCGAGGACTGTTGTGAGGTCCAGGCCCCGAGGCGGCTGCCCAGCGGGCGGCTGACAAAGTAGGCCAGGGACTCGGCGGTGGAGATACGTTCAGCGGTTCCGTTGACGGAAACCTGGCGCTCCAGGTCCAGCCACAGGAAACAGGCCGAAACCTTGCTGTTGCCGGCGATCTGGGCCGCCTTGCGGCTTTCGAAATTGGTGAAGAAGACAAGGCCCCGGTCATCCAGTTTCTTGAGCAGGACGGTCCGGGTAAAGGGCTGCCCCTGCGCATCGACAGTGGCCAGGACCATGGCATTGGGCTCCTTGAGGAGGGCTTCCCGGGCCTGCCCGAACCAGAATTGGAACTGGTCCATGGGCGCCGGCCGGAGGGTCTCCCGGTTGAGGACCTCCTTGCGGTAGTCTTGGCGCAGGTGGGTGATATCCATGGTCGCGAAACCTATCGGGCCAGGAACAAAAGGACAAGCGCGGCCAGGACAAAGCGGTACCAGGCGAAAATGGCCAGACCGTGCCGCGTCAGGTAGCTGACCAGCCACTTCACGGCCAGGGCAGCCGAGACGAAGGCCACCGCAATCCCCAGGATCAGCGGCCCCATTTCAATGACCATGAACATTTCCCGGCCGCTGGTCACCGTCTTGTAGCCGGCCGCGGCGGAAAGGGTGATCAGGCCCAGGAGGAAGCTGAATTCCGCCGCCTTGGCCGGGCTCAGGCCGGCGATGTAGCCCCCGACGATGGTCATCATGGAGCGGCTCATTCCGGGCCACATGGCGAAACACTGCAGGACCCCGATGAAGAGGGACTGCCGGACGCCGAGGGTATGGAGATCGATCAGGTTGTCGTCATCGCCCAGCTGGTGCTTCCGCCAGGATTCAACCCCGAGCATGATCAGCCCGCCGACGACCAGGGCCACCGCGATCGGGATCGGGGAAAAGAGCATGCGCTCGATCCAGTCGTCGAGGAGCAGCCCCAGGACAACGGCGGGGATAAAGGCCACGATCAGGTTCCGGGCCAGGCGCCGGCCGTTCGGGCTCAGGCCGAGGAGGCCGAGAATGACCTGCCAGATCCGGGGCCAGTAAAGGATCAGGACCGCCAGGATGGCTCCCGCCTGGATGACGATGGCGTAGGCATCGGCGGCTGTCTTCAGGGAAATCGGTTCACCGGCCTTGTTGAGCAGGGGATAGCCTCGCTCGTCCAGGACCGGGTCCGTAGCATCGAGGCCGAGAACGGCGTTGGTCAGGATCAGGTGCCCGGTGGAGGAAATGGGAAGGTATTCCGTGATGCCTTCCACCAGCCCGAGAAGGACCGCCTCCCGGTTCCCCAACTGCCGCGGCTCGACAGCCACGGCCGTTCCGGCCGGTTCCTCCGGAGCCGCCAGCAGGCGCAGGCCACCCAGGATGGGGAGCAGGATTAATCCGGTTAGGAAGAGTCGTTTTAAGACGGATCTCGGCATGAGTTTTTCGTGGGTGGCGGTCGATTAGCGGGAGCCAGTGTTCCCAAGAGGCTTCGAAGGGGTCAAGCCTTGGATTTTGGAGCTGGGATTGGTGGCGAAAAAACCGGCCACCCCGAGGACCCCGTAAATGACCAGGCTGGCGGTCATGGCGGTGGTGTATCCCCCGGCGTAATCCCGACAGAAGCTGAAGGCCAGCGGACCGATGGCCCCGCCCCAGACGATTCCGGTCAGGGAGGCCCCGGTGATGGCGCCGAGGTGCTGCCGTCCGAAATAGCGCGGGTAGGCCACCGAGCTGAGGACCGGGAAGGTTCCCCAGGTGGAGCCCATGCCGACGACGATCATCACGTAACCGACCGTCCCGGGAAGGAGGAAGATGCCGCTGCAGAAGAGGACCCCGCAGAGGCAGAAGAAAATAATGACAAAGCGGATCCGGATGAAGTCGGTGATGTAGCCCACGCTGAGGTTGGTGGCGACGGAGACCGCGCTGCTGTAGATGAAGCTGTTGAGCATCTGCTCCCGGGCCACCCCGAAGGTGCGGCCGATGTCCAGCACGTGGAAGGTGAAGGAGGTCGCGAAGAGGCCCTGGAACCCGAGGGCCAGGGTGATGATCCAGAAGGACCAGGTCCGCAGGGCCTCGGCCCGGGTGAATTCCTTTTTCAGGATTGTATCGGGGTTTTCACGACGGTTCCTGGGCCGCCAGCCGTTGTCCATTTCCAGCCCGCACTCCTCGGGATTGTCCCGGAAGACCAGCCAGGCCGCCCCGGCAACCGGAACCGCGAGCAGGAAGGCGTTGCAGAGCAGGCTGCCACGCCAGCCCAGGAGCTGGATTTCCCAGTCCAGGATCCGCGGGGCGATGGAAAACCCGAAAGCCACGAAACAGCCGTTGATGGAGACCACCAGGCCCCGGCGGAGGTTCCACCACTTGGTCATCATTGATTTGGATCCGAGGGTGACCATGCCCTGGCCGAAGAAGCGGATGCCCAGGAAGCCGATCGAGGCCACGGTCATGGCCGCGGCGGTGGCGCCGGCCATCCCGGACCATTGGACGAGACGGTCCATCTGGCTCATGAAGACCAGCGCTCCCCCGAAGAGGATGGCC
>CAJXMX010000381.1 GCA_913056355.1 uncultured Opitutales bacterium | reverse complement strand
GACCAGGCTGCCGGGCGCGGTTACAATGCTGCTCCCGGACTGCAGCCAGAGCGTGCCTGTCCCCGCGACCATGCAGCTCCCCTCGATCTGCAGGGTTCGGTTGTGCAGGCCCTTGTCGGAGTCGCCGCTCAGCGCCAGGATGGCCGTTGCATCGATGGCCGTGGTGCCGTTTCCGCGCAGCTCGGCGTTTCCGGTCCAGTCCATCCTGTCGGTAATATGGACCGTACCGTCGCCATTCATCCAGCCGCTGCTGATGGCCAGGCGGGAGATGGAGGTGTCCCCGGCGAAGTCGACCCGGGCACCGGTGATCCGCCACTCACCGGATCCCCCGAAAGTCGCTCCCGTGGCGATGACCGGTGAGCCCGAGGCGAAGGTGATGGTGGTGCCCTCCGCGGTATTGAACTGGCCCGTGCTGGTGCCGCCGCCGCCGAGGGTCAGCGGCCCGCTGTCGACCCGGACTTCCCCGTTGTTGTCGAAGGTGACGTTGGAGGTGGTCAGGGATCCGTCCACCAGGTGAACCAGGCCCTCGTTGGTCAGGGGCAGGTTTTACAGGTTCACCGCACCGCCGCCGGTCTTCTCAATGGTGCCGAGGTTGGTCACGGTGGGGGAGGTGCCGTAGTTGTGGTTCCAGGACAGGCTGCCCGGAAGGGTGATCGTCCCGTTGAGGCCGGTCTGGACGGAACACCCGCTTTGCAGCCAGAGGGTCCCTGTCCCCTCGTCGATAAAGCTTCCGTTAACCTGAAGGGTCCGGTTGTGGATGGCCCGGTCGCCCGTCCCCTGCAGCCGAAGGGTGGCGCCTGTGCCGATGGTGGTTAACCCATCGCCCCTGAGATCGTTGGAGAGCCATTTCCATTCCCCCTGCAGAATATGGGTTCCGTACAAGGTGGCGCCATGAAGCTCTACATTTTCAGACGTAAAGGAGCCGTCCAGATACAGTTCGCCGCCGGTGAATTCCACCACGCCGGCTCCGGTGAAGCTGGAATCAACCAGCGAGGTATTGGTCGGGAAGGTGATGCGTGCCCCCGTCCCGGCATGGAAGCTTCCGTTGCCGGTGACCCCGCTTGGGAAGACCAGGCTGCCGCTGGAACATTCCACACTGAGGTTGTCCAGGTTGGGAATGAAATTTGAAAATGAGGCGCTGCCGCCTCCGGCCGTCTTGCTCAGGCTCCCGGCCAGGGTAACCGTGGGGCCGGTCCCGTAGTTGTGGTTCCAGACGCTGTCGGCACGCAGTTCGATCACCGCCGGGCTGCCCGCGTGCACGATGGCGCCGGATTGCAGCCAGAAAGTGCCTTCCGCGTCGACCAGGAAGGTCCCGTTGATCTGCAGCGTCCGGTTATGCAGTCCCCGGTTGCCGTCTCCCTCGAAGGTCAGGGTGGCCGCCGGGGCGATGGTGGTGGTGCCGGTTCCACGCAGATCCGCTCCGGCATGCCAGTCCATGGCCGTGGCCACCGTCAGGTCGCCCGGCCCTTCGATGATTCCGCCGGTCAGAATAAGCTCCGCGATGCCGGCCCCTTCCTGGGGAATGTTGACCGTGCCGCCGTTGATGGTGGCCTTGTCGCCGGAGCTGGGAATTCCGTTCGGGGTCCACTTGGCGGATTCGGTCCACTGGCCGCTGCCGCCGTTCCATGTGTAGTCGATGGCCAGTAAGGGTTCGGAAGCACTCAGAATAGCCAGGACGAGCAATCCGGGCAGGGTAGGGGTAAGCAGGGATTTCATGGTTTTCCTTCGCTGGAGTTGGATTCGGATAAACCGCATCCGGGGCGGGCTTTTTGGATTCACGGTCCAAGTCCGCCGGTTTACGGGGGCCCCGGAGCTGAATTGGGGCGTCATGACTTCGTCATGTTAAAACAGCAACGGGCATTATTGTCAATTTCGGCGGATGGGCCGCACAGGAAATGACCAGGGCCGGCATTAAATTAGTTGAACTAATTTTCTGCGTGCATAGGATGAGCTCAGCTTTTGTACCAACCCTGTCTGATGAAGCAATTCCTGAAGCTCAATACCGCTGTCCCGGCCATCGCTTGCCTTTTAATTTTCAGCGCCGGCCTGGCGGCCGGGGAAACCTGCCTGGATTGTCACGACGATCCGGAAATGACCCTGGACCGTGACGGTATCGAGATCTCCCTGTCGGTCTCGGCCGATGAATTCGCCGGAACACCCCATGAGGACTTTGACTGCGGCGACTGTCACGCCGGCCTGGACGAGGACGACCTGCCGCACGCGGACCCGATTCCCCCGGCGGTGGTCAGCTGCCTGGACTGCCATGGGGACCTGGCCGCGGCTCATGCCTTTCACCCCGGCTTCGGGGAACCGGACGAGGAGACCGTGCTGGAGGAGGGCATTCGCTGCGACAGCTGTCACGGGCGGCACCACATCCCGGCGGTGGAGGCGGAGGACTTCCCGTTCACGGCGGAGCGCCAGACCAGCAAATGCGGCACCTGTCACGAGGAGGAGTCGATCAAGTACCTGCATTGCGCCCATTCCCGGGCCCTGGAGGCGGGCGTGGAAAACGCGCCGGCCTGCCTGGACTGCCACACCGCGGAACTGGTAGTGGATTCACGGGGCATGGACCCGGCCCGGCACAAGGCCCAGCTGGCCGATTTCTGCATCAGCTGCCATGTCGACGATCCCCAAGTCTCCGGCCAGACCCTTTACGGGACGCCCTTCATCACTTCCTATGCCAATAGCGTGCACGGGAAGGCCCTCTATGAGGGTAATGAAAATGCCCCTACCTGCATCGACTGCCACGACAGCCACTCGGTGGCCCGGGCCTCGGATGTGGATTCCCCGGTCAACCGGGGCCGGGTCGTGGCCAGTTGTTCGCAGTGCCATCCCGGGGCGGCGGAGGAGTACCTGCATTCCATTCACGCGGAAGTGCTGGCCAAGGGATACCTCGACGCCCCGGTCTGCACGGATTGCCACGGCGAGCACAACATCCTGGCCCATACGGATCCGAACTCCCCGGTGGCCCCGGTCAACATGGCCGAACAGGTCTGCGGGAACTGCCACGGATCGGTGCGGCTGGCCGAGCGCTACGGCCTTGACTCCAAGAAGCTGGAGACTTTCGAGGACAGCTTCCACGGGCTGGCCTCGCGGGGAGGCGCCGTGGAGGTGGTCAATTGCGGCAGTTGCCATGGCTACCACGATGTGCGGACCAGTGACGACCCGGAGTCGTTGGTCAATCCCCGCAACCTGGCCAGGACCTGCGGACAGTGCCACGAG
>CAJXMX010000380.1 GCA_913056355.1 uncultured Opitutales bacterium | reverse complement strand
GGTTTGCACGGCGTGGGCGTATCCGTGGTCAATGCACTGTCGACAAAGCTGGAACTGCGCATCTGGCGCAACGGCGAAGAACACTCCATGACCTTCGCCCATGGCGATGCCCAGGCACCGCTCAAGGTGGTTGGCCCGGCCAACGGCAGAAAAGGGACCGAGGTGACCTTCCTGCCGTCACCGGAAACCTTCACAAAGACCGAGTTCGATTTCAGCACGCTTGAACACCGGCTGCGCGAGCTGGCCTTCCTCAATCCGGGAATCGAGATCACCCTCGAGGACCAGCGCAGCAACCGCAAGGAGTCCTTCCTCTTCAAGGACGGCATTGCCGAGTACGTGACCTTCCTGAACCGGGGCAAGTCCGTGGTCAACCCCAAGCCCATCGCCTTTTCCGGGGAAGCCCCGGCCAACGAGAAGGAAGCCGACGGGGCCAAGATCATCGTCGATATCGCCATCCAGTACAACGACAGCTTCAACGACCAGATCTACGCCTACGCCAACTCGATCCACAACATCGAGGGCGGCACCCACCTGAGCGGTTTCCGGACTGCCCTGACCCGGGTCATCAACAACTATGCCAAGAGCAACAACCTGGTGAAGGACAAGGACCCCAACATCTCGGGAGACGATGTCCGCGAGGGCCTGACCGCGGTCATCTCGGTCAAGGTCCCGGAGCCCCGCTTCGAGGGCCAGACCAAGACCAAGCTCTCCAACGGCGAAGTGGACGGCATCGTCCAGAAGATTGTCGGGGAGAAGCTGAAATACGAATTCGAGACCAACCCGGCCCTGGCCAAGAAGATCATCGACAAGGCCCTGAACGCGGCCCGGGCCCGCGATGCCGCGCGGAAGGCCCGCGACACCGTCCGCAAGAGCGTCATGTCCTCGGGCGGTCTGCCCGGCAAACTGGCCGACTGCTCTGAAAAGGATCCCGCCCTGTGCGAGATCTTCATTGTCGAGGGCGACTCCGCCGGCGGCTCGGCCAAGCAGGGCCGCGACCGGCGCTACCAGGCCATCCTCCCGATCCGCGGCAAGCTGATCAACGTCGAGAAGGCCCGGATCGACAAGGTCCTCAACAACAATGAAATCCGGACCATCATCACGGCCATGGGGACCGGCATCGGCGACCACGAGGGCGACGGGGCTTTCGATGCCGCCAAGGCCCGTTACCACCGGATCATCATCATGTGTGACGCGGACGTCGACGGCGCCCACATCTCGACCCTGCTCCTGACTTTCCTCTACCGCCAGATGCGGGGCCTGATTGAGAACGGTTACGTCTACCTGGCCCAGCCGCCCCTCTACAAGATCAAGCGCAAGCGCCGCGAGCAGTACGTCGACAATGACGAGCAGCTAAACCGCATCCTTCTGGAACTCGGCTCCGAGGACGTGACCCTGCTCCGCCTGCGCGACGAGCACCAGTTCCCGCCGGCCAAGGTGGACCGCATCGTGGAATCGCTGGCCCGCCTGGAAGCCCTCGGCAACGGGGTGACCCGCTATGGCTGCCCGCTCGACACTTTCCTCGACCAGCACGACGGCGAGGCCCTGCCCAAGTACCTGGTACGGATCCGCACCGGCAACGAGGAAGTATTCCGCTTCCTTAAAAACGAGGAGGCCCGGGTGGCCTTCATCGCCGAGGAAGGGATCGAGGATGCCTTTGCCGAGGTCATCATCCGCCAGGTCGAGCACCACGGCCGGACCGTCAACCAGCGTCTCAGCATTCACGAGATCTTCGAGGCGGGGGCCATGAGCAAGGTCCTCAAGGAGCACACCCGCCTGGGCCTGGAGGTCCAGACCTGGACTCCCGGGGAGGAACCCCGCTACCACCTGGTCGAGAACATGGGCAACGAGGACAAGGAAAACCGGCTTGAACTGTATTCCATCCTGGAACTGTTGCCGAAGATCCGGGAACTGGGCCGCCGGGGACTGAACATCCAGCGTTACAAGGGCCTCGGGGAAATGAATCCCAAGCAGCTCTACGAGACCACCATGAATCCGGAGTCCCGCCGCCTCCTGCGCATCAACATCGAGGATGCCGCCAAGGCCGAACAGACCTTTACCATGCTGATGGGTGACGACGTGCCCTCCCGCCGGGCCTTCATCGAGGACAACGCGCTCAACGCCTCCAACCTCGACATCTGATCCACCCGCATCCAACCACGCGAATCCGCGAAAATGTATACCGAAAAAGAAAAAGTCACGCAGTCCAACATTACCGATGTCATGGAGCGGGCCTACATCGACTACTCGATGTCGGTCATTATCAGCCGCGCCCTCCCGGATGCCCGGGACGGACTCAAGCCGGTCCAGCGCCGGATCCTTTATTCCATGCTGCGGCAGGGACTGGTCCATACCCGGAGCTTTGACAAGTGCGCCGCCGTCGTCGGTGAAGTGCTCGGCAAGTACCATCCCCACGGCGACGCTTCCGTCTACGATACCCTGGTCCGCATGGCCCAGCACTGGGTGATGCGGGTTCCCCTGGTCGATCCCCAGGGCAATTTCGGTTCCATCGACGGCGATCCGCCAGCCGCCTACCGGTACACGGAATGTCGCCTCACCTCCGCCGCGGAGGAGATCATCCGGCAGATCGACGAGGACACGGTAGACTTTGTCCCCAACTACAAGGAGGACACCACCGAGCCCAGCGTCCTGCCCTCCGCCCTCCCGAACCTGCTCCTGAACGGCTCGACCGGGATTGCGGTGGGCATGACCACCAACATTCCCCCGCACAACCTCGGGGAACTGATCGACGGGACCTGCGCCCTGATCGACAACCCCAACATGGACATCGAGGAGCTGGCCCAGCTCATCAAGGGTCCGGATTTCCCGACCGGCGGCATCATCGTCGAACCGTCGGCCTCGATCCTCGAATCCTACAAGACCGGCCGCGGTTCCTTCCGCGTGCGCGCCCGCTGGGAAAAAGAGGACACGGGCAGGGGCGGCTATGTCATCGTCGTCACCGAGATCCCGTACCAGGTCAACAAGGCCACCCTGCTCGAGAAGATGGCCGACCTGGTCCAGAAGAAGAAGCTCGACGCCATCCGCGACCTGCGCGACGAGAGCTCGCGCGACGGCATGCGGATCGTCGTCGAGCTCAAGCGGGGCGAGGACCCGGCGGCCGTGCTCGCGAAGCTGTACTCGCTCACCGACCTGCGGACGAACTTCAACGTCAACTGCGTCGCGCTCGTCGACGGTGCCCCGCGCACGCTCGGGCTCAAGGAGGCACTCGAGCACTACGTCGC
>CAJXMX010000379.1 GCA_913056355.1 uncultured Opitutales bacterium | reverse complement strand
CCCCGCCCGGGGAGGTGATGAGGATGATGGTCCCGGCCATGGAGAGCGGGGATTCGAGTGAGCGCCAGAGGGCCCGCCGGTCCAATCCCTTCCAGCGGACCAGCAGGTAGAGGGCGATGAGGGTTCCCAGGAACATGGCCACGTGCTTGTAGCCCAGGACCTCGATGACCGGGTAGAAGGCTCCCATGTGCTCCGGGCCGACGAACTCCTCAAGGATGGAAGCGAGTGAAATCAGCACTACCGGCAGGAGCACCGGCGCATTGGACAACCAGAGCGGGGGCAGCTCGGACTCGGGCTTGGCGGCCACGGCCTTGAGGTCCTCAATCTTAACCACGCCGCCCGGACGCAACTCGATGGGCATGCGGCGGTCTATCCAGCGACCCAGTCGAAGAGCCAGGAAAGCGGGCAGGATCCCCAGGGCAATTCCCCCGAGAATGGTCAGGCCGAGGTTCAGACCGAGAGACTCGACGACAATCAGCGGACCAGGGGTCGGCGGAACGAGACTGTGGGTGATGAGCGCCCCTGAGCAGATCGCCACCACGATGTAGGCGTACTGTCGTCCCATGCGAAAGGCGAGGGCCTGGGCGAGGGGCACCAGCAGGTAGAACACGGTATCAAAGAACACCGGAATTGAGAGAACGAAGGCCGAGGCCAGCATGGCCAGCCCCGCGCGTTGCTCACCAAAGAGCCGGAGCATGGCCCGGACAATGCGGTCGGCCGCTCCGCTTTCCATCAGGCAGTAGCCAATGACAGCCGCCAGGGCAATAATCCAGGCGATACCGGCGGCCGTCTGGCCGAACTCGCTCATGGACTCCTTGCAGGCTTCAATAATGGGATTGCCGTCTTGTCCGCTGGTGAAACGGGTAAGCGTGCCGACCAGGACCGCCGCCAGCATCAAGGACAGGAAGGCGTGGACGCGCATCCAGGCGATCAGGATCACCACGAGGATAATACCGGCCAGCAATATCCAGACCGGCTGCAGGGATCCGTCCGCCAGGGCCAGGGTCGAAGGGCTGTTCATCACGGTTGAGGAGTCAGTGAAGGAGGAATAGAGGTGACTCCTTATTTGCAATAAACCCCTTCAGGGCAAGCCTGAAGGGGTTGACGAAAGATGGCTGGTGATTCAACCGGAAATTACTGGCTCAAATCATTGTAAAGGATCTCCGTGAAGCGCTCGGTGTTGATGAAGGCCCAGGACCATTCGTCATCAAACTTGGCCAGCGGGTTGGCCTCCTTGACCTCCTCAAGGCTCTTTCCCTGCTTGACGAGGGCGGCCACGGAATCTTGGGCCGACTGGACCATTTTCAGGGATTTCCGGACCGCGGCCTTGTTGCCCGCGGGGCCGTGCCCGGAGATGATCCGGGTGGAGTCATCGCAAAGGGAGGCCAGTTTCTCCATGGCTGCAATGTAGCCGGAAACCGAGCCTCCGGAACCGAGATCGATGTAGGGATAGATCCCATTGAAGAGGACATCCCCGGAATGGATGATGTTGGCGTCCTTGAAGACGACAATGGAGTCCCCGTCGGTATGGGCATGCTCCACGTGAAAGGCGTGGATCTCATGCCCGTTCAGGTAGTAGGTGCTGCTCTCCGAGTAGGTGATGACCGGAAGCGCCTCCTTGGGGGACTGCTGGTCACCCGGGGCCGCCATGCGGGACCGGACATTGTCATGGGCCATGATCAGCGCGCCCTTGCCGGCCAGGTTGGCGTTGCCGCCGGTGTGGTCCCCGTGCCAGTGCGTATTGAGGACAAACTTTACCGGCTGGTCGGTCACGCTCCTGACCGCGGCCAGCAATTTCGGCGTGAGGGGGGCGAACTGATCGTCGATCAGGAAGGCGCCGTCCTCGCCGACCGAGAGGCCGATGTTGCCTCCCTGGCCGACCAGCATGTAGATCCCGTGGCCAAGGTCGCTGACCTCGTATTCAACATTGTCAAAATTCCCCTGGGCCTGGACAAGACCGGGCAGAAGCAGGGAAGAAACGGCTAAAAGGAGAGAGGTTTGCAATTTCATGGAGGTAAGAGACCCAAGTTACCCGATTCCGCAAGTGGGAGAGGGCATCTTCAGCCGTGAGGCGCTGGGTTGAAATGCCGTCTATGGCCCGCTGGTGCGGAACGAATCCCGCGTTCCGTTCAGATAGTAGAACCAGCCGCTGCCGGATTCGGTGAGCCAGGCCCATCGCTTCGTTTCGCCGAGGTAGATCCATGCGCCCTGCTGGATATCCGTTCCGCTGAAATAGAAGTACCCCACTTTCTCGTTGTAGAGCCAACCGGAAGCTGCCTCGTGGATGAATCCCATGGTGGCATTGAAGCTCCAGCCGTTCCCCATGTAGTATTCATATCCGTGCTGCGGATCGCGGACCCAGCCCTCCGGGCGGGTCATGATGCCGTCCCTTACAAATACCGGCCTTCCCTTGTCCGGCTGGATGCCGATGCCCAGCTGGCCGGTGTCGTTCTGGCCCACCGACCAGGCGCTGCCGTCCTCGGTCAGGTACAGGCTGAAGGTGGAACCGCCGGCGATCGCGAAGGCATCCCTGACGTACCAGACCTGCTTGGGGTTGGTCTGCATCCGCCAGGTCCCGTCGCCCAGCTGGCCGAATTCATTGTCCCCGGTGGCCACGACCCTCCCGTCCTCCCGAATGAAAAGGCTGTGGTACCAACCTGCGGCCACGGCGGATATGCCGACGCCACTCATTATCTGCACCGGGGAGGCTTTGGATTCCGTTCCGCCGTCACCCAGTTGGCCGTTGAGGTTGTTCCCGCAGGCCCAGACGGTCCCGTCCTTCTTGAGGATGAGGGTGTGATAATACCCGGCCGCCATCCCTGCCACATCGGTCATCAACTTGTAGGGATTGACGGAGCTGGTGTTGTTCCCGTTGCCCAACTGGCCGAAGAAATTGCTGCCCACGCTCCACAGGATGCCGTTCTTTTTCAAAAACAGGTTGTGCAGTCCGCCGGCCGACATGGCCTGGATGTCGATCAGGGCCGGTACGGGCGTGAACCGGTCCTCAGTGGTTCGGTCGCCCAACTGCCCGTACTGGTTGTCCCCGCTGGCCCAGACCGTGCCGTCGCTTTTCAAGAACAGGCTGTGGTCCCCTCCCGCGGCGATGGCTGTAACGTCCGTCATGACCTGGACCGGACTGATCCGGGTGGTGTCCGTTCCGTCCCCCAGCTGGCCCCGGTCGTTCAATCCGCAGGCCCAGACCGATCCGTCGGTCTTCAGAAACAGGCTGTGGTTATCCCCG
>CAJXMX010000378.1 GCA_913056355.1 uncultured Opitutales bacterium | reverse complement strand
TATGTCCAGATGGGCTTCATGCCGGAAGCGCTTTCCTCGCATCCGGATCCCTACAAACACACCTGGCGCCCCGGACTGCCCTATGAATGGATCTACACCGGCTGGGCGTATCCGCCAAATGACTACAGCAAATGGGGAGAGCTCTGCCACCAGTGGGCCCTTCACTGCGTCGAGCGCTACGGCATGGAGGAAGTGGAACAATGGTATTGGGAAACCTGGAACGAGTCCAACGCCCCCTACTGGCAGGGCACGCCGGAGGAGTTGTACAAACTCCATGACTATGCGATGGCCGGCGTCCTGCGCGCCATCCCGAAGGCCCGGGTCGGAGGTCCGGATTCCGCGGGATACGGAGGCGACTGGACCCGGTCCTTCCTCGAGCACTGCCTGCGTGGCAGGAATTACGCAACAGGGGAAACAGGAACGCGGCTGGACTTCGTTTCCTTTCACGCCAAGGGCTCGCCGGAGTATGCCGGAGACCACATCCGCATGGGAATCGCCCATCAGTTGCGGGAGATCGACAAGGGATTCGCCCTCGTGGCCTCCTTTCCGGAACTACGGGATACGCCCATCGTCATCGGGGAATCGGATCCGGAAGGTTGTGCGGCCTGCCAGGGCGACCGCTTCAGCTACCGCAACGGGACCATGTATTCCAGCTACACCGCGGCCAGCTTCGCCCGCAAGCGGGACCTGGCCGACAAGCACGGGATCAACTTTGCCGGGGCCCTGACCTGGGCCTTCACTTTCGAGGACCAACCCTATTTTGCCGGTTTCCGTCAGTTGGCCTCCAACGGCATTGCCCTGCCCGTCCTCAACGTCTTCCGGATGATGAGCAGGATGTCCGGGAATCGGGTCGCCTGCCGCAGCACCAGCGAGGTGCCCCTGCAGACCATGATCGACTCGGGCGTGCGGGAGGATCCGGACGTCGCCGCCCTGGCCAGCGTTGATGGCCGGCGGGTCTGGGTCATGGTCTGGCACTACCATGACGACGATTTACCGGGACCCGAGGCCCTCGTCAGCCTGAAGATCAAAGGGTTGCCAGAATCGGCCGGCGGGGCCCGCCTGAAGCATTACCGGGTCGATGAATTCCATAGCAATGCCTATGACCTGTGGCGACGCTGGGGTGAGCCGGTGGCCCCGGACGAACACCAGTACGAACAACTGGAGGCCGCCTCCGATCTGGCCCGGCTGGAGGATTCGCCCGATTCGGTCGACATCGACCGCGGCGTGGCCAGCCTAAGGTTCAACCTTCCCCGGCAGGGGGTCTCCCTCCTGGTCCTGGACCTGGAATAAGGGGAAAGCAGAGACCGGAGGAGCCGTCACCCGGACACATCCGGAAGCTGGTTGGACAACCCCCATCCGGCGACCGCACATGCGGCAAAAAAGGCCAGGGCCACCTCGATGGAAAGGAGCGCCAAAAGGCCCGTGAGGGCACCGACCACCAGCAGGGCCAGGCCGATCAGGGTGTTGCTGACCGCCACGTAGGTCGTGCGCCGGTTGCCTTCCGCCATATCGATGAGGTAGGTCTTCCGGCCCAGGCGGACGCCGCTGTGGATGATCCCCAGGACAAAAAAGAGAAGCGGGAACAGCACCCAGTCGAGGTAATCCGGCAGGCTGAGCTGCATGATCAGGATCACCAGCAGGAGCAGGCTGAAGACGGAAAGCAGGGAAGCCTGGAGCAGGAAGCGGCTGTCCCGGTCGGCCAACCGGCCCAGCAGCGGGGCGGAAAGCAGCGCGGAAAGGCCGTCCGCAAGGATGAAGATGCCCAGCCACCAGGCTTCGCCACCCAGGCGCTGGTGGGCCACCGTAATGATAAAAGGGGCACTGAGACCCGATCCCATAGCCAGGGCCCGGACAATCACAAAGCGGCGAAACGGCGCGTCGGTGGCCATGGTCCGGATCTGGGCCAGCCCCTCGGTTATGGCGTTGCCGCCGCCCTCGGTCTCCCCGGGAAATTCCTTGATGAAGGCGAATGTCCCGGCCGCGGCCAGCCACAGGACGGCGGCGGTAAACAGGAGTAGTGAAAAAGCCATCACGGAATCCCGACCCCCATCCCGGAAAGCCTGGAGGATCATGACGCCCCCGGCCCCCATGGCCACCAGGCCGCTGGCCGAGGTCATCCATCCCTTCAGCCGTCCCCGGCGCGTCTTGGGAATGGTCTTTCCCATGACATCCTTGGAGGCGATGGAGCAGAGGCCGCGGGAGAGGCTGAACATGGAAAGTGCCGCCAACAAGGCCCATCCAGCCGCTGCTCCCTCCAGCGTCAGGGCGCAGACAGCCATGCAGGCCACAGCCACGGACTGGAGCAGCGCCCCGACCACCCAGACCCACTTGCGGATAGTCAGGGCCCGGATGTAGGCGGCAATGACCAACTGGGGAACCAGGGATCCCGCCTCCCGCAAAGGGACAATGATCCCGGTAAAGAAGGCCGGTGCGCCCAGGGCCTGCAGCAGCCAGGCCAGGGTGGTCTTGGGATTGGCCAGCCGGTCCCCGATCTTGGTCAATGCGTTGGAGAAGAGGAGCAGGAGGAAATTGCCCGAAACCACCCGGCAGGCATCCTCGCTGATCGCCTTGCAGACCCGGGCATCCTCCTCGTTGGCGAGGCGGGTATACAACTTTTCCACCCAGTCTGCGTGCCTGCTGTCTTTGTTGTCCATACCCAGAGGCATGAGTTTTCATCAGCTCGGCCATATCGTCAATGTGATTTGGACCGGCGCAACTTTCAGTTGGCAAAGGGCCGGCCAAATGTAAGACTTCTTTCATGCCGGAGCCCATGATTTCCCTCTCCCATGGCAGAATGCTCATAATCCTGGCGTTGGGTTCCAGTCTCGCTGCAGCCGCCAATCCCGCACCGGATGCCGATCCACAGCTGTACCTCGACTGGATGCGGGCGAACCTGGCGGATGTCCCCGAGTGGAATGCATGGCAGGAGCAGACCGGGGAGCTTCCGCCGGATTTCCAATCCCTGCCCGGGAGTGAATTTCTTCCGGATCCCCTCCTGTTTAGGGATGGAGATGCGGTCGATTCCCCGGCCGAATGGCCACGGCGCCGGCAGGAGATCCTCGACAATTACCAGCATTACCTGCTCGGCCGCTTCCCGCCCAAACCGGAGCTGGTCCGGATCGTGCCCATAGAATTCGAGAACCATTCCGGCTACTCGACCCGGCAGGTCCGCCTGGAGTATGGCCCGGGAGGCCAGGCCACGATGCGGGTCGAGATCAGCCTCCCGGACGGACCGGGGCCCCACCCC
>CAJXMX010000377.1 GCA_913056355.1 uncultured Opitutales bacterium | reverse complement strand
GCGATTTCCTGATAACCCATGATTTCGGGCACAACCGCTGGGTCCTGCTGGTGGGCGATGTTTCCGGCCACGATATCCGTTCAGGCTTTGTATCCACCTATTTCCAGGGGATGTTCCGCGGCTGCATCGAGAGCGGGGGGCGCCTGGAATCGGCCCTGCAACTGTTCAACCGGACGCTGCTCCGGGAGGGCCGGCAGAGTTTCTCCCACGGGGAACTGATCAGCCTCTCCGTTTCGGCCATTGATTTCGGACCCGAGGACGAATATATCCAGCACTGGAACTTCGGTTTCACCCCGTGTTCGCTGGTCTCGGAAAGCGGGCGTTTGGGCGATTGCGACTTCGGGCAGTTCCCCCTCGGCTGGGTCGAGGATATCCTGACCGAATCCAACAACCTGGAGGTCCGCGGGAACCAGCTATTATACATTTTTACAGACGGTCTGGCTGAATTTGCAAATACGCTCAGAATCAATCATTTCTCCTTGTTATATCGCCTTATGCACACAATTAATGGCCTCGAAGGGTTGCCCGAGGAGCCCTCGGATGACATATTGGCCCTACGTTACCGTTTGAACCCAAGTATGAGTTTAGAAGAATCCTTTGAACCGATCCTGAGCGAGCATTACGCAGGAACGGAATGTGAGCATATCGACCAGTTGCAGGCCAATTGGCGCCGGAGCATCACCTTTGCCCTGGGCGACCGCTTGGGCGACCGGCTATATGATCTCCTGATCTGCATTCGCGAAGGCATGCTGAACGCCCTGATTCACGGTTGCGAGCGCTCCGCGGAGAAGTTCGCCCACCTGCAGGTCAGCATTAACGAGTCCAGGGAAATCCTGCGCATCCATATCGATGATCCCGGACGGGGACATTCCTTCGATCTCAAGGAACGGCTGGAGCAGATTAACCAGAAGACAGGCAAACACTTGGGATTGGGAATAATTCAGCGCCTCAGCGACTCTTTTTCTATCGAGAACAAGGGAACCTCCCTGGTCTTCGACTTCAGGATTTCCGCGGAATAGGTTCCCGCAACGCAATTGACACCAATGATGACATCTTCTGAAGGGTCTTCCCTCCTTGCTGCGCGTCTGGATGAGCGAAAAGGCCGCCTGTTGGTCGATGTCCGGGAGGACATCACCAGTACCCAGGTCCCTGAACTGCGGCATGCCATGATGCAGATTCTTGAAAAACATGGTTTTGATTCCTGGAAAGCCCTCTACCTCGACGTGCGCAATGCGCGAATGATCGATTCCATGGGAACGAACTGGCTCTTCGCGGAAAGTGTCCGCCTGAAGGAGCACAAGAAAAGCCTCGTCCTGCGGATCAGCAGCCCGGCCATCAACCGGGTCATCCAGTTTGCCGGACTGGACAAGCTGGTCACGGTCAAGTTCCGCCGCCGCAAGCAAACCCGCTGAGGCCGGATCAGCCGACCCCGAGCGCCCGGATGAGGTGTTCGGTATCCACGTTCTCCAGGATCAGCTTCTTGATCAGGGGAATCTTGTCCGCATCCCCGGGCTGGGTCTTGACGGTCATGGAGTTGATGCGGGAGGCGACCGAATAGCTTTCCTCATGGCTGATGACCACCGGGATATTGGTCTGGGCGATCATTTCCATGACGTGCGGGGAGGGCAGGATATTGCGGGTCAGGACAATGCCCGCCAGCGGCTTGTGACCGGTCACGCTGCAGGCCGCAATGGTCAGGAGGAGCACATCGTCGCGGTCGCCGGGAGTAATCACGAGGACGCCCGGCCGGATATATTCGATCAGGCTTTTTGCGGTCATGGCCCCGACCACGACGTTGAGGATCCGGTTGTACTGGCCGGAGGACTGGGCGTTGAGCCAGCGGCCCTGGACCGCCTCCACGACCTGGGCCATGTTGGGGAATGAAAGCGAGGCCGTGGTCGGAATGGTCCCCAGCAGGGGCACCCCCATGCGGGCCAGGGCCTTTCCCGTGTAGTTCCGGACCAGTTCCATCTTGGAGGGTTCCACCTTGTTCAGGATGGCCCCCACCACCTCGACCCCGTAACGGTCGAAAAGGCTTTTGTTGAGGGAGATCTCATCGACCGGTTTGCCGATGCCTCCCCGGGCCACAATAATGGCCTTGGCGCCCAGCAGACGGGCCACCTCCGCATTGGAAAGGTTGCAGATGGAACCCACCCCGGCGTGCCCGGATCCCTCGATAATGACGATATCCTTCTCGTAGGCGGAGCGGTCGAAGGCCCGGATCACCTTGTCGACGAGGATGGGATACATGCCTTTCGGGTCGTCCAGGTAACGCCGGGTAAAGGTGGAATCGATGGCCACCGGGCTCATGCTCTCGATGGGGGTGCGAATGTCGTAGGTCTTGTCGAAGAGGAGCGAGTCCTCGTCGATCAGGTGATTCTGGTACTCGATGAACCGCTGGCCGATCGGCTTGATGTAGCCAACCCGGCTGAACTGGTGTTGCAGGGCGGAAAACAACCCCAGACAGGTCGTCGTTTTCCCGTCGTTCTGCCGCGTGGCGGCAACAAAAAGGCGGGGAGTGAGGTTGTTTTCCGGTTTCGTCAGGTAGGTGTCCTTGGGCATCACGTGATAATTCAGGCTTTGCTGGGGCTACCAAAAAGGAGGCTTCGGTCGATGGCCTGGCAGGCGGTGATGATCGCGGTCCCGACAATGTCATAGACATGGGAGCCGCGGCTGATTTCCGCGCAGGGTTTCTCCAGTCCGATGATAATCTGGCCGTAGGTGCGGGCCTTGGCCACCACCTGCAGCAACTTGGCTGCGATATTTCCCGAATTGAGGTCCGGAAAGATCAGGATGTTGGCCTTGCCGGCGACTTCGCTGTCGGCGAAACCCTTCTGGGCCGCCACCACCTGGTCCAGGGCGGTATCGACCTGCAGCTCGCCCTCGAAATCCGCGTTGATGTCCCGGGCGGCCGCCTTGGCCTGGGCGATCGGGACGGCCTCCCGGATTTTCAGGATCGAGGCATGTTTGGGCGCGCGGCTGTGGGAGGCGAAGCTGAGAAAGGCCACCCGGGGATCCTTGCCGGTCAGGTGGTGGGCCAGGTCCGCCGTGGAGACGGCAATATCGGCCAGTTGCTCCGCGGAGGGCTCGGGCAGCACCCCGCAATCGGCCAGGAAGAGGATGCCGTCCATCCCGACGCTGGTGTTTTCCTGGTCGAGGATGAGGAGGGAAGAGGCGGTGCGGACAGCCGGCTGGGTGGGAATAATCCGGAACAGGGAGCGGAGACCGCTGGAAGTGGACATGGTGGCCCCGGCGACAAGGGCATCGGCCCGTCCCGAGAGG
>CAJXMX010000376.1 GCA_913056355.1 uncultured Opitutales bacterium | reverse complement strand
CCGCGCCGGTTCCGGGATTTGAATGAATTTCAGCCATTCCTCCACTGTCTCCAGCACGTCCCGTATCCACTGGCCCATTACCGCGTTGCCCGATCCCAAAAGCCAACTGAAGAGGATCAGCAGCACCCCCGCCGGCAGGAGCACCCGCAGCCAGAAGACCAGCCGCCCGCCTTCCCCTCCGCCTTCCCCCAGCCGGGCCTGCTCCCGGACGCTCAGCGCCACCCCCAAGGGCCTCAGGAAGGTCAGCCCCCCGTCCAGCCAGCGCGACCAGCCCGTCCCCTGCCCGCGGTACGCCGTCCACCCGCTCAGCCACAGGAGCAATACCCCCGTCGCGACCACGTTCGAGAGGCTGATCCAGCGCACCGTCTGCACCGCGCTCAGCACCAGCAGCCCCAACAGCCCCCACTCCAGCCCCTCCGGACGCCACGCCCGCCGCGAGGCCAGGATGATCCCCCCGTAGCCCAGCGCACACAGGCCCAGCCCCGCCCCCGGCTCCTCGAACAGCAGCCCCAGCTCCACCACCGCCACCGCTACCAGCACCAGCCCCGCCATCCGCCACGGCCCCCCGGCCAGGTTCATTTCCCAATCTTCATACTGCATAACAGTAGATAAAACTACTGCGCTACAGTAGGTCAAGCGGGGAATGGGCTGATCCGTTGACCGGCCCGGGCCGTGGAGCCCCGGTGGAGGGTCCGGAAGGGAGAGTTGACCGCGCGGCGAGCGGGAGGATGTAGCGCCGGCGAAGGAATCGCGGGAATAATAAGCCTGGACTTGCCGACCATCCAGTGGCGCTTATGGTGCTGTGCTTTAGGAAACCCGTTTGAGGCCTTTCCACTATGAAAAATCCAAGAAATCCTTCTCTCTCACACCGGCTCCTGATTCAATTAAGCCTTCTCGGCCTGGGAGCTTCCCTGGTTGGTTGCAGCGATGAAGCTTCCAGCGGCGCTGGCCAGCAGGAATGGGCGGTGAGTTCCATCATCGCGCCGGTCAAAATTCACGCCCTGGAGGAAAAGATATTCCTGGTCGGGTCCCTGGCCTCGATCGAGGAAGTGGACCTGGTCAGTGAAATCGACGCCCGGGTCACCGAGATCAACTTCGACGAGGGCCAACCGGTGCAAGAGGGGCAGGTCCTGGTCCGGCTGGACGACCGCAAGCTGGTTGCCGCGGTGGCCGAGGCTCGTTCCCGTTACGACCTGGCCCGGACCGATCTCGACCGCAACGCCTCCCTCCTGGAACGCGAATCGATTTCCCAGCAGGACTTCGACCGGGCCGAGGCCGAGGCCGACTCCGCCAAGGCCCAGCTGGACCTGGTCCAGGATCAGCTGGAGGACGCCACCATCAAGGCCCCCTTTGACGGCGTCATGACCGAACGCATGATCAGCCTCGGGCAGTACCTGACCCGCGGCCAGATCCTGGCCTCCCTGGTCCAGGTGAATCCCCTGGAAGTGCAGTTCAACGTCCCGGAGCGCTACATCGGCGAGCTCCAGTCCGGCCAGCAGATTGAGATCTCCATCGAGGCCTGGCCCGACGAGTCCTTCACCGGCAAGGTGGTGTTCATTTCCCCGCGGGTGGACCGGGATTCGCGAACCATCCTGGTCAAGGCCCTGATCGACAATCCCGACGGCCGGCTCAAGCCGGGCATGTTCGGCCAGCTGAACCTTGTCTTTCGCACCAAGGAGGATGCCCTGGTCATCCCCGAGGCGGCAATCAGTTACACCGGTGACCAGGCCATGGTGGTGGTCATGAACGACGAGAAGCGGGCCGAGTTCAGGACTGTCCAGGTCGGTCTCCGGATGGCCGGCGAGGCGGAGATCCTCGACGGCCTGTCCGAGGGGGAACGCGTGGTGGTCGAGGGGTACCAGAAAATGGGCCCGAACAGCCTGATCCGCATCTCCGGGGAATCCGCCAAGTACGGCATCGAGGTTGAAGGGGAATAACATGGGTTCCTTCTTTGAAATTTGTATCCGGCGGCCGGTCATGACCGCCATGATGAGCGTCGGGGTGGTCATCTTCGGGATCCTCGGCCTGCAACGCCTTCCGGTACGGGAGCTGCCCGACATCGATCCCCCGGTGGTCAACGTCCTCGCGGTCTACCCGGGGGCCAGCGCCGACGTGGTGGAAAGCGAAGTCACCGAGCCCCTCGAGGATGCCATCAGCAGTACCGAGGGGATCCGGCTCCTGACCAGTGCCACCCGCGAACAGGTCAGCTCCATCACCATCGAGTTCGAGCAGGACCAGGACATTGATGTGGCCGCCCAGGAAGTACGCGATCGCATCGGCCGGGCCCGTGGACAGCTTCCCGAGGAAGTCGACGAGCCGATCGTCTCCAAGGCCGACGCCAGCGCCAGCCCGATCATGTGGGTGGCCTTCTTCAGTGAGCGCTTCGATACCCAGCAATTGACCCGGATCGCCGAGGACCAGGTCCGCGACCGGCTGCAGACGGTGCCGGGAGTCAGCTCGGTCATCATCGGCGGGCAGAAACGCTTTGCCATGCGGCTCTGGCTGGATTCCGAAAAAATGGCCGCCCGCGGGATCACCGTCCTCGATGTCTCGAGGGCCCTGCGCGAACAAAGCGTGGAGCTGCCCAGCGGCCGGGTCGAGAACCTGCAGCGGGAAATGACCATCCAGACCCGGGGCCAGCTGGTCACCGCGGATGAGTTCAACGACCTGATCATCCGGCAGGACGGCGACCGGGTGATTCGCCTCTCCGACATCGGTGAGGCCAGGGAAGGCGTGGAGGATGAACGCTCCATTGCCCGCTTCAACGGCAAGCCCGCCATCGGCCTGGGGGTTGTCCGCCAGTCCACGGCCAACACCATCGAGGTCGCGGAAGGGGTCAAGAGCCGGATCGAGGAAATCCTCCCCCTTCTCCCCGACGGCATCGAGATCAGCTATCCCTACGATGAATCGGTTTATGTGGAGAAAGCGGTCCATGAGGTCTACGAGACCCTCGGGATCGCCTTTGTCCTGGTGGTCCTGACCATCTTCTTTTTCCTCCGCAACGTCCGCTCGACGATCATTCCCTCCCTTTCGGTGCCGGTTTCCGTCATCGCCACCTTCGGCGTCATGTATGTCCTGGGATTCTCCATCAACATCTTCACCCTGCTGGCCCTGGTGCTGGCTATCGGGATCGTTGTCGACGACGCCATCGTGGTCCTGGAGAATGTCTACCGGCACATCGAGGACGGCATGAAACCGTTCGACGCGGCGATCATGACCATGCGCGAAATCGCCTTTGCCATCGTCACCATCACCGCCTCCCTGGTGGCCGTGTTCCTGCCCCTGGCCTTCATCGGCGGGGTCACCG
>CAJXMX010000375.1 GCA_913056355.1 uncultured Opitutales bacterium | reverse complement strand
GGCATCCCAGCGCAGGGGTTTGACGAAGGTGTGGCGGTCGGGATTCCAAAGGGGATCCCCCTCGATCTCGGTGTAGGTCCGGGCATGATAGACCAGCATGTCGGTCTCCCCGTCCTCGGCCTTGGTGAAGCTGTTGTGGCCGGGACCGTAGATCCTGTGTTCGAAATCGGTCTGGAGGACCGGTTCCTGCGACTTGGTCCAGACGGAGGGGTCCATCAGGTCGGCATTCACGTCCGCATGAAGCAGGCCCATGGCGTAATTCTCGTCCGTGGCGCTGGCGGAGTAGGTGATGAAGATCCGTCCGTGCTTCCTGACCACGGCGGGCCCCTCATTGACCCAGAAGCCGCGAATTTCCCAGTCCAGTTCCGGCTTGCTGAGCATGACTCCCTGCCGGGCCAGCTTGACCGGCGTTTCCATGGGGGCCAGGTAGAGGTTGGAGTTGCCCCGGATCTCCGGATCCTTCTGGGCCCAGAGGTAATAGAGGACGCCCTTGTGCTCGAAGGTGGTGGCGTCCAGGCAGAAGGTGTCGAAGCGGGTGACAATCTGCACCGGACCTTCCCATTGTCTCGTCAGGGGGTTGTCATCCCCGCAGGAAATGGCGTACATCCGGTGCTGGAAGAGGTCGTCCTTGATCTCGCGGCTCGGGGCCGCGGCAAAGTAGACATACCAGCGCCCCTGGTTGAAGTGGATTTCCGGAGCCCAGATGAGATCGGAATACGGTCCCGTTTCCGGCTTGCGCCAGACCATGACGGTTTCCGCTTCCGCCAGGCCGGCGATGGTTCTGGCCCGCCGCAGCTCGATGCCGTCGTAGGCGGGAACCGAGGCGGTAAAGTAGTAGTAGCCGTCCGTGTGCTTGTGGATGTAGGGATCGGCGCGCTGGAGAATCAATGGTTTCAGGACAGCCATGGCATCAAAAGGATTCGGGGTGATCGCTGTGCGGCATGCTTTCCTCGGCATGCTTGAGTTCGGTGATGGTTTTCAGTCCGGAAATCCTTCCCTCCTTGAGGTCGTTGTAATACTGGTCGGTGATCTTGAAGAGGAACATCAGGCCGCCCATGCCGGCATGGAACAGTCCCGGGAAGACGCAGAGCATCAGTGCGATGCCTTTCAAGGCGTAGGGCGTCTGCTCCTGGTTGGCGACGAAGCCGTAATGGGCCAGGAGGGTTCCGACTCCGAAACCGGCAATCCCCATTCCGGCCTTCTGGCAGAAGGAGATCAGCCCGAAGGCCAGGCCGGCCACGCGGCGGCCCGTCTTGGCGTGCCCGTAGTCGACGGCCTCGGCAATGGCACTCCAGAAAACGGGAGCGTGCAGGTCGACGATGAAGCTGATCAGGAAATAGAGGACCAGGGCCAGGGCGACATCGCCCGGCTGCACGGCGAAATACATGATCACGCTGAGGACAAAGACGGCCAGCTGGGTGTAGCGGAACATCTTGATCTTGCAGTAGTACTTGGTGATCCAGGTCGAGGCCACCATGGCCAGGATTGCCGCGGCCACCCCGGTCCCGAGAAAGGTCGAGATCAGTTTGGCATCCCCGCCGAGGAAATACTTGGCATAATAGGCGGCGACGGAGTTGCGGAGAACGTAGCCGATGGTGCCGACAATGCAGACCGCACCCAGGACCATCCACTGGTCATTGCGCAGGAGCAGGCCCACCTGGGTCAGGAAGGGCTTCTTGTCGACGTGGTACTCGACGCGCTCGGTGGTGGTGGCGAAGCAGAAGAGGAAGAGCAGGGTGCCCGCCACGGCCATGACCCCCATGGCCAGCTGGTAGCCGCGGGCCATGTCACCCTTGCCCCAGCTTTCGGCCAGGATCGGAACCACGATGCTGACCGCAAAGGCCGCCACCTTGGCGAAGAAGAGCCGGTAGCCATTGGCGGAGAGACGTTCCTGCGGATTCTCGGTCAGGACACTGATCAGGGAAATGTAGGGGATGGTCACCGCGGTGAACATCAGGGTCACCAGGATGTAGGTGGAATAGGCATAGACCAGCTTCAGGTTGTAATCGAAGTCGGGGGTGCTGAAGGTGAGGAAAACGGATATCCCGAAGGGGATGGCCAGCCAGAGAAACCAGGGACGGTAGCGGCCGAACCGGGTCTCCACCTTGTCCGTGATGATCCCCATCAGCGGATCCGTCACCGCATCCAGGAAACGAACCAGGAGGAACATGATCCCCATGTGCTTGGGATCCAGTCCGAAGATGTCCGTGTAGAAGAACGAGATGATGAGGAACATCGCCGAGATGACGACATTCACGGCCGCGTCGCCCGAGCCGTAGCCAATCTTCTCGAGCAGGGTCAGTTTCCGGGTATGCATGGAGGAATGAAATGAAAGTTTGGGGCGGAAAGGCAGCCCAAAGCTGCCGGCGCGGGAATTCAAACGGGGGATTGCACGGATCCCCGGGGGAAGGCCGCTTCCGGGGGCGCCCCGCCGCTCAGGCGGGACGCCCTGCCGGAAAACAAGGCCCGATTAGAACACGGGGCCGACCAACACAAGGCCCCGATTCCAGTTAGAAGGAATAACGGGCACCCAGGGCGACCGTGCGGCCGATGACCCACGAACCGAAGTTGTTGGTGGCGGCCTTTTCGTAGTAACTGTGGTAGACCTCGTCGGTCAGGTTGGTCGCATCCAGGGTCAGGACAAAGTTGTCCGTGACGCGGAAGGTCACCTGCAGGTCGAGACTTTCCTGTTTGGTCCGGTAGACCCCCAACGGGTTGGCGAAAAGCCGGGCCTCGTTGTTGTTCAGGAAGTCG
Organism: uncultured Opitutales bacterium; assembly: GCA_913056355.1. Lineage (GTDB taxonomy): Bacteria > Verrucomicrobiota > Verrucomicrobiia > Opitutales > Oceanipulchritudinaceae > Oceanipulchritudo. The sequence continues at coordinate 612 of CAJXMX010000375.1, read as the reverse complement.
TCGCGCCAGACGTAGGAGACACGAACCGAGAAGCGCGGCTTTTCATAAGCCAGGACCACGCTGTAGGAGGAATCCGATACACCGAAGAACGGGGTCGTCTTGTAACTGGTGATGTTCCCCACGCTGTCGAATACCGGAATATCCTGGGTCGAGTTCAGAATCGTGTAACTGGCCTGGACGCCGAAGCCGTCCAGCAGGTCGGGCAGGTCTTCCGGGAACCAGATCAGCCCGAACTCATAACCGTCGAGGATACCGTTGACCGCGTTGTTCGGCTGGGACAGGATGTAGGTGCCAGGCCCCCAATCCGGGTGGTCGTACTGGATCTGGCGGACGAAGTCCACCACCAGTCCGTCGATCTCACGCCGGAAGGCCGTCACATAGAAGGCGCTGGCAGGCGCGAAGTACCACTCCAGGGAGAGGTCGTAATTCTTGGAGGTCACCGGATCGAGGTAGGGATTGCCACCCGAGGCGGTGCCGTAACCAATGTCGGTCACGTCCTGGTTGTAGGTGATGTAAGGATTCAACTGGTCGAAGTTCGGACGACGCAGGGTCTGTCCATAACTGAAACGCAGGCGCAGGTTGTCCAGGATGTTGAACCGGACGGTGGCGCTC
>CAJXMX010000374.1 GCA_913056355.1 uncultured Opitutales bacterium | reverse complement strand
CAGCCCGGGGAGGCGGAGCCGCTGGCGCGCCGCCTGATTGACCAGGGATATGAAAGCGCCACCCTTCATGTCGGGCGGGGATTCGAAACCGACGCCGAGATGGATGCCCTGGCCAGGGCCATCATCACGGCGGTCGGGGAAACCGGATTCCCCCTAATGGTGGAGACCCACCGGGCCACCATGACCCAGGATCCGTTCCGCACCATTGCCCTCCTGCAGCGCAATCCCGGACTGATGATCAACGGGGACTTCAGCCACTACTACACCGGACTGGAGCTGGTCTACGGGGACTTTGCCGGCAAGCTGGACCGGATGCAGCCGATCTTCGACAAGGTCCGTTTCATGCACGGCCGGATCGGCAATCCCTCACATATCCAGGTCGACATCGGGGACGGCACGGAGCCGGTCCAGCAGGAGCATGGCCATTCGCACTTCCTGGCCGATTACCGGGAAATGTGGAAGCGCGCCATGCAGGGCTTTCTCGACAATGCCGATCCCGCGGCGACCCTTGTATTCGCCCCGGAAATCCTCGCCCCTTCCATCTACTACGCCCGCCTGTTCCGGCAATCGGACGGCAGCCTGTGGGAAGAAAGCGACCGCTACCAGCAGGCCCTGGTTTATGCCGGGATTGCCCGGGAGGTCTTCGCCTCGCTTTCCTGAGCGAGGAAGCTCAACCGTTCCTCAATCCCCCGAGCCGGCGAAGCGCACGAAGGCCGCCTCCCCCGTGGCCGGCAGGGTGATCCTGCGGAAGGCCACTCCGTCCGGGGCCTCTCCTCCCCCGGAAACCGGCTCCACATCCCCCTCAAACGGCACCCACTCTCCAGCCTGGTTGCGGACCTGTATCTCCAGCGTTCCCGAAGCGGCCGGGACTTCGGAGAAGACCAGCTCCAGCGAGGCCTCCCCTGTCAGCTGCAGGCCGGAAACGGGAATGCTCTCCCCGTCCACCGGGCTGGATCCCATCTTGTATTCAAGCCACTGATACCATCCGTCACGGTCGCTGTCGGCGTCCGGATCCGCGGCTAGCCCGTGGCCCGCGCTCCAATCGGCAAAGCCCGGGTAGCCCGGACCGGCCTCGTTCAGGACCGCCACGGCATCGAGGTCGAAGCCGGCCGAGCCCACCGTCGGGTGGGGATCATAGACCGGCTGCCCCTCGCAATCGAGGGCGCTGCCGTCCCCGACCACGTCGACCAGCCGGACAAATTTCACCGCCTCCGTATCGAGGTACGGGAAGTTCTCCACCAGCTGCTGCCGGTAGGCCTCGCTAAAGGCCGCATAGTCGCCCTGGACCGCCTCGTGGGCCTCCTTCAGCAGCTGCAGGTCGAAGGGGGTCCCGAAGCCGGCCCGGTATTTTCCGGGGAAGCCGTCGATGTAGGTCGGATCCAGGGTGCCGAAACCCGGGACCGGAGCAGCGGTGAAGGAATAGCCGGGAAAGCGGACAAAGTGGATTCCGTCGGAGGAGACCTCGACAAAGGCCAGCTCCAGGAAGTAGTCGGAGATCCCGTTCTCGAAGACGGCGAAGTCCTCCCCTTCCCCGTCCGCAATGGCCGGTTCAAAGGTCAGTGTGGCCTGGCCCCCGCGTCCCAGGACAAGGACATCCAGGCTGCCCCCGTCAGCCGGTCCGAGGGCGGCTCCGGGATCCTGCCACACGGCGTCGACATCCTCGCCATAGACCACCGAATCCACCTGCGCGGCCCAGGAAAGGATGCGCGGATCCCCGTAGGCCACAGCCGTGCTGCCAACCTCGCCCGCCGCCGGGGCGAAAGGAAATGCGGGGGCCTGGTAATCCGCCAGGGCCGCGACGGCCAGCAGGGGCAACAGAAATATTGGTATCCGGATATTCATGACAGTCTAGAATGTGTAACGGATCCGCCCCTGGACCGTGCGGCCGGCGCCGGGATAGAATCCGCCGCTGTAGGCGCTGACCGCGTGGGTACGGTCGGCGGCATTGTTGACGGCCAGGAGGAGGGACCATCCCGGCAGGGGCTCCCATCCGAGGGACAGGTCCAGCAGCCCGTAACCGGGTATCTCCCGGAACTCGTTGGCGAAGTCGTTGCCCTGGAACTGGCTCGACAGGTAGCGCCAGTTGGCCTGCAGGCGCAGTCCGGAAACCGGCTTCCACCAGCCCGAAATCCCGCCCTCGAAGGCCGGCACCAGCGGCACCCGGCGGCCGACCGCCTCGTCCCGGAATTCCGCCCGGACCAGCCCCATGTGAAGGCGGGTCCCGTAGCGGTCCTTCCGATACGAAAAATCAACCTCCAGCCCCCTCCGGACCGTGGACCCGATGTTCCGGTTCAGCCGCTCCACGTCGTCGTAGGCGATCTCGTCGTCCATCCGGAGAATGAAGGCCGTGCAGGCGAGGTCCCAGTTGGTCCCGAACCATTTCAGGCCGGCCTCGAGGTTGTGGCCCGTCTCAGGCTCCAGGCCGGTGTTGAGGGGATCGCTCAACGGATAGCCCTGGTAGGCGGCCGCCTCGTCCAGCGCCGGGTAACGGTAGACCCGGTCCCAGCCCGTCCAGAGGTTCAGGCCCGGCCGCAGCTGCTTCAACAGGGACAGCTCGGCCGCCCAGCCGGACTTGTCCACGGGCCCGTCGAAGGAAAGGTCCGGATCCGGGTCGGGCGGATCCTTGTAGTTGGGATTCGGATACGGACCCCGGTTGGTCTCCAGCACCGGCCGCAACTGCTCCTCCTTGTAGCGGACGTAGGTGTTGTCCGTCCGCGCGTTCTCCAGCCGCAGCCCGCCGGACAGTTCCATGTCCCCGGCCAGCTCCCTCGAGGCGAAGGCGTAGGCCCCGGCGGTGGTCCGGGCCACATCCGCCCAGGAGCGGACAATCACCTCCCCGGTGGCATCCGCGTAATCGGTGTAGTCCAGCTGGTCCTGCTCGAGGTCCATCCCGAGCATCAGCCAGCGCCCGTCCCCGCCCCATTTGACCCGGGGCGAAAGCGTGTACCGTTTCTGCCGGTTGTCGGCCCGGACCCCGTCCAGGTTCCAGGCCCGCTCCCGGTCCAGCGCCCCGCCGGCCAGCTGCCACTGGCCGTGAGACCAGTCCCCCCGTCCCCGGAGGGTGGCCTGCCGGATATCCGTCTCCGAAAGGTCCCGGCCGCTGCCGGTGGACTGCCGGGGATCCTCCAGCATCTGGGCGTAGGTCAGGGGCCCGGGAAATTGCAGCTCGCTCCGGTCCAGGCTGAAGCGCCCCGACCATTCCGAGCCGCCCTTCGTTTCCACCCGCCAGCCCAGATGGGCCGATCGGGCCTTGCCGGCCGAATGCTCGCGGTATCCGTCCGTTTCCGACCAGGATCCGCCCGCCCGCAGACCGAATTGGCCAAAGCCCTGTCCAAGTCCCGCCGAGATGCGCTTCAGCCCGTCGCTGCCCAGGGTCGCCGAGGCCCTGCCTTCCAGGTCCTTCCCCGGCTGGCGGCTCTGCAACTTGATCGCTCCCGAAACG
>CAJXMX010000373.1 GCA_913056355.1 uncultured Opitutales bacterium | reverse complement strand
GGATGCCATCATCGAGGAGCGGGGTGATATCGAGATTATCCCCGACGTCCTGTGCAACAGCGGGGGCGTTGTCTGCTCCTACTTCGAATGGGTGCAGGACCTGCAAAGCCTCTTCTGGGAGCGGGATGAGGTCCTGCGCAAGCTGTACCAGATCCTCGAGAAGGCGCGCAACCAGGTCGAGAACCAGAGCGAGCGTCTGGGGATCAGCCGGCGCAACGCCGCCCTCACGCTGGGGATCCAGCGGGTGGCCAAGGCCAAGGCCCTGCGCGGGATCTTCCCCTGATTACTGCTCCTTGAACTGGCTGACCAGGGCGCTGACCGTGGCCTTGGCGTCGCCGTAGAGCATGCGGGTCTTCTCCAGGAAGTAGAGCTGGTTGATCAGTCCGCTGAATCCTGCTCCCTGGCCGCGCTTGAGGGCATAGACGGTCTTGGCCAGGTGGGCGTTGATAATCGGCATCCCGTAGATCGGGCTGGATTCGTCCTGGGCGGCGGCCGGATTGACGACATCGTTGGCGCCGATGACGATGGCCACGTCGACAGTCGGCATCAGCGGATTGATGTTGTCCATCTCCACCAGTTGTTCGTAGGGCACATCGGCCTCCGCGAGGAGCACGTTCATGTGTCCGGGCATGCGGCCGGCCACTGGGTGGATGGCGTACTTGACGTCACAGCCGTTGTTTTCCAGCAGCTCGCCCAGTTCCTTGACCACGTGCTGGGCCTGGGCCACCGCCATCCCGTAACCGGGAATGATGACCACCGAGGAGGCGGCTTCCAGGACGTAATAGGCGTCCTCGATGCTGGCCGGCTTCATTTCGCCCTCCACTTCCGCGCCCGCGGTCTGCGTGGTCGACCCGAATCCGCTGAAGAGGACGTTGGTCAGGCTGCGGTTCATGGCCTTGCACATGATGATGGTCAGGATCAGCCCGCTGCAGCCGACCAGGCAGCCGGCCACGATGAGGACGTTGTTGAGAATGACAAAGCCGGCCGCGCAGGCCGCCAGTCCGGAAAAGCTGTTCAGGAGGGAAATGACCACCGGCATGTCCCCGCCGCCGATCGGCAGGACCCCCAGGACCCCGAGGACCAGGGAAAGCCCGACCAGGGCCAGGAAGATCCACAGCTCGGTGCCGGCCGGGATCTCCAGCTGGAAAGCGAAGATGTAGAGCAGGGAAAGGACCACGATCCCCAGCAGGACCGCGCCGTTGACCAGTCGCTGGGCCGGGATGATGACCGCCTTGCTGCCCAGCTTGCCCGAGAGCTTGCCCCAGGCCTGGACGCTGCCGGTGAAGGTCACGCCGCCGATGAGGACCGCCAGGGCGATCACCGTGGTGGTGAACACCGGCGGGGCGGCATTGGCCAGGAAATATTCGTGGAAACCCTCGGCCCGGATCTTTTCATATTCCGCCCAGCCGACCAGGAGGCTGGCCAGCCCCCCGAAGCCGTTGAAGAGCGCCACCATTTCCGGCATCGAGGTCATCTTGACCAGGTTGGCCGCCAGTGCGCCGATTACCGCGCCGACCACCAGGCCGACCACGATCCACTTGTAGTCCAGGCCGTTGTAGAGAAGGGTCACGACAATCGCCAGGAGCATGCCGACCGAGGACAACATGTTGCCCCGGCGCGCGGTCTGGGCCGAACTGAGCATCTTGATCCCGATCACAAACAGGATCGAGGCGATGATATAGCAGGTGTTGATCAGGGCCGGGCTCACTTGCGGGTCTCCTTCTTCTTGAACATGGCCAGCATGCGGTCGGTCACCAGGTAACCGCCCACCACGTTGATGGTGGCCAGGATCACCGCCAGGATCCCGAGGATCAGGATGACCTTGGTGTCACTCTGTTTGACCGCCAGCAGGGCGCCGACAATGGTGATGCCGCTGATCGCGTTTGATCCGGACATCAGCGGGGTATGCAGCTGTGACGGGACTTTCTTGATGAGCTCGTAGCCCAGGAAGGCCGCGAGCACGAAAATGAATACGAGCTGTATCAGGTCCATGGTAATTGGTAATCGGGGGGGTTAATCGCGGAAGCGTTCGTCGAGTATCTTGCCGTCGTGGGTCATCAGGCAGCCCTTGAGGATCTCGTCCTCCAGCTTGTAGGTGAAGCTGTCCGCCTCCTTGTTCCAGAAATGTTCAATGAAGCTGGCCAGGTTGGCCGCGTAGACCTGCGTGGCATGGCAGGGCACACAGGCTTCCAGTTTGGCCGTGCCGACGATCAGGACGCCGTTGTCGGTGGTGACTTCCTCGTTGGCCACGGTCCCCTCGACATTGCCCCCGGTCTCCGCCGCAAGGTCGATGATGATGCTCCCCCGCTTCATGCCGGCCACCATTTCCTTCGTCACCAGTGTCGGGGCAGGGCGGCCGAAGAGCTTGGCGGTGGTCATGACAATGTCGCTCTGGGCGCAGACCCTGGCCATGCCGGCCCGTTGCTTTTCCAGCTGTTCCGGAGTCAGCTCCCTGGCGTATCCCTGGGCCGTCTGCCCGGTTTCCCCAAGGTCGATCTTGACGAACTTGGCCCCGAGGGAGCGGACTTGCTCCTCGACCACCGGCCGGGTGTCGAAGGCTTCCACCCGGGCCCCCAGGCGCTTGGCGGTGGCGATGGCCTGCAGCCCCGCCACGCCGACCCCGATGACGAACACCCGGGCCGGGGAAATAGTCCCGGCCGGAGTCATCATCATGGGGATAATCCGGTTGAGCCGCTCAGCCGCGCGGACAATCCCGTAGTAACCGGCCAGGTTGGCCTGGGAACTGATGGCGTCCATTTTCTGGGCCAGGGTGGTCCGCGGCATCATCTCCATGGAAACCGCGTTGACGCCGGATTCGGCAAAGGCCTTGAGCAGGTCCTTACGGGCGAAGGGATTCAGGAAACTGACATGCAGGCAGCCCGCCTTGAGGCCGGTGATATGTTCCGGCTCCGGGGAGCCTACCCGGAACACCACATCCGCTTCCCCCTCGGCGGCCCGGGGATCGGCGGCAATGTCGTTCACGATCTCGCCCGCGCCGGTTTCGAGGACGGATGCGATGATGTCGTTCCCTACCTCGCGGGTGGCGCGGCTGTGAAAGGACGCGCCGTGGCTGGCGATGATCTCGAGCCGTTGCGTGTCGGGGTTCAGCAGCAGCACCGCGGCGCCGTCGCAGCGCAAGAACTGCGCCGCCTCGTCGCAGATCACCCCGGCGATGCGGGCGGGGTCGGGCGCGCCGATGATCTTCTCCGCCAGCGAGTAGAGCATGGTGATCTCGCGGTACCGCTCCAGCGACTCGCGGCCGAGTTCGCGGATCTCGTGCTCCTGCACCGCCAGCGCCTGGAACACGCGGGCGAGCTCCTCGGCCCGGTCGCCCCAGGCCGTGCCCAGCGGCTCGCCGAAGAGCATGACCCGCGCGCCCTTGCCGCCGACCGCCTCCGGGTCTCCCGCCAGCACCTTGCCCTCGGTGTCGCAGAGCGCCCTGCCCGA
>CAJXMX010000372.1 GCA_913056355.1 uncultured Opitutales bacterium | reverse complement strand
GGCGGGTATTCGAGCCCCTGAAGGCTCCGCTGGCCGTTCGCCTGGCCCTCGGCGGCCTGATCATGGGGATCATCGCCTTTTCCTTCCCGGAGGTGGCCGGCAACGGGAAGAGCGTCATCCACGAGATTATCCAGGGTCACTACGATGCGCCCACGGTGGGCACCATCATGGCCTACAAGGTCCTCGCCGTGGCGGCGGTTTTCGGCTCCGGCGCGGTTGGCGGCGTCTTTACCCCCTCCCTCCTGACCGGCGCCTCACTGGGTTTCCTGGTCGGCAGCCTGGCCAACATGACCGGACTCGCCGGCGGCGTTTCCCCGGAAGTCTTCGCCCTGGTCGGCATGGGGGCCTTCCTCAGCGCGGCCGCCCGGGCTCCCGTGATGGCCATCCTGATGCTTTTCGAGATGACCCTGACCCCGGTCATTATCCTGCCCCTGATGGCGGCTGCGGTCATCTCCTACTTCATTGCCCGCTCCCTGCCCGGCGAATCCCTCTACGAGGAAACCGTCCGGGCCGGACCGCGCAGCGTCTTCGACCTCAGCCTCGGCGAGATCCGCATCGGCCAGATCCTCCGGCCGACCTTTCCCAAGGTGGAAAGCAATTCCCGTTTCGGCCAGGTGGCCCAGAACCTCCTCCGCGCCTCCGAGGGGATGCTGACCGTCACCCGGGACGGGGACCGCCTGGCCGGGGTGATCCTGCTGGAGGACGTCAAACCCTACCTGCGGGACCGGGTCCTCGCCGACAGCATCATCGCCTCTGACATCATGCGCAATGACCTGCCGCGGCTGCGGGTCGACCAGGACCTGCCGGAAGCCATGCGGATCTTCGCCAACACCAGCGAGGAAACCCTCCCCGTAGTGGAAATCCGCGACGGCACCGAGCACGTCCGCGGCACCCTCGACCGCTCCGACCTCTACCTGACCATCTCCGAACTGACCCGCCGGGCCACGGCGGGATGAGTTTCACCCCTCAAACAGCTCCTTGATCTTGGCCATGCCGAAACCAACGGCCTGGCTGACCTGGATAGAGGGCGGCCAGGTCAGCTCGGTGGGATAGACCGGCACATCGACCAGAACAGGTCCCCGGATTGCCAGGGCCTCCCTGAGGGTTTGTTCCAGCTTCTGCGGATCCTCCACCCGGAAGGCCTCCGCTCCCATGGCCCGGGCCAGGCCGAGGTATTCCGGATTCTGGAGGTCGGTTTCGGATTCGGGATATCCCTCCGCCTCCTGTTCCATCTGGATCAGGCCCAGCTTGCGGTTGTTGAAGACAATGACCTTGACCGGGAGCCGGTACTTCACGGCGGTCAGCAACTCGCCCATCAGCATATTGAAGCCGCCGTCGCCGGAAAGGGAGATCACCTGGCGGCCGGGATGCGAGAGCTGGGCCCCAATGGCCGCCGGCAGGGCGTAAGCCATGGAGGCCAGGTTAAAGGAAAGGGAAAAGCGCTGCTGGCCGCGCATCCGGAGGTGGCGGGCGGCCCAGACCGTCACGGCCCCGGTGTCACAGGTGAAGATGGCATCGTCGTCGGCCAGCTCGCCGGCCAGACGGGCCACGGCCTGGGGATGTATCACATTCGCCGACCGGTCGGTTGAGGACTTGGAATCCAGCAGTTTCTCCCAGCGCTCCCGACTACTCCGGGCTTTCCGGAGATGCGTCTCGTCGGTTTTCTCAGGCGTCTCCCGGAGAAGCCACTGGACGGCCGGACCGAGGTCGCCGTGAATCCCCTCCGTTCCCGGACGGCGGCGACCCAGCACCGCCGCCCGGTTGTCGATCTGGAAGACGCGGCAAGTCTGGTTGTACCATTCCCGGTACGGGAAGTCGGATCCCAGGACGACCAGCAGGTCGGCGCTATCCATCGCGGTCACGCCGCCCCGGTCGCCCAACAGGCCGAGGCCGCCGGCCAGGAAGGGGCAATCCTCCGGAACGATATCCTTGGCCCGCAAGGACCGGATAACCGGAGCCTTCCAGCGATCCGCCAACTTTAGCACATCCCCTGCATCCTGACGGGCCCCTTCGCCGACCAGCAAGGTGACCGCTTCCGCCTCCCGCACGGCCACGGCCAGGGCCCGCAAACGCTCTTCATCCGGCCTAACCGGAGCCAAGGCGTATCCGGGCTCGTTGGAAATGGGAAAGTCATCCACTGAAGCGGATCCCGCGTCGTGGGGAATGACAAGGGCCGAGACGGTCCTGTTGGCCATGGCAAAGCGGCAGGCTTCCTGTCCGTCCGAGGCCAGCTGCTCGGGATTGCGCAGCTCGACGAGGTAGCCGGCCACATCACTGAAGAGGGCCTTCAGATCCACTTCCTGATGATAGGCCGTGCCAATCTCCCGCGTCGGGACCTGGCCGGCGATGGCCAGGACCGGAGCGTGATCCTTGCGGGCATCGTAGAGGCCGTTCAGCAAATGGATGGCTCCCGGACCGACAGTGCCGGCGCAGACCTGGAGTCGGCCGGTCAGCTTTGCGGCGGCACTGGCCGAAAAGGCCCCACCCTCCTCGTGGTTGACATGGATGAAGCGGATCCCGCCATCCCGCCTCAAGGCATCGATCAGGGGATTGATGGCGTCGCCGGGAACACCGTAGATTTCATTCACCCCATGACTTTTGAGTAGTCCGATCAGCTTGTCGTAGAATTGTACGCTCACCGCTAAACCATATCGTTCCCCCGGAGAATCGCAAACGGACCGGGGAGAGAGGCCGGCTGGAATCCCCGCAGAAGTTGGACGATTCCCATCCCCGCCCTTATATTGGACGGTAGAACGATGAAGCCCCAAGATCCCCAGGAACCCGAGGATACCGGACGCGAACTGGTCGTCCTGGCCAGCGAACGGACCCTCCTGTCCTGGCTGCGGCTGGCACTGGGCCTGATGGGGCTGGGCTTTGTCCTGGACCGCTTCGGAATTTTCCTGCGGTTGGAGGTATTCAAGACGGCCGATCAGTGGCTGCCCTATTCCTATACCTTCTGGATGGGCGTGGGCCTGGTCGTCATCGGGGCCCTGACCAGCGCGGCGGCCGGCATCATCCACACCCGATTCCGCCGCCAATACGCCGAACAAGGCATCCAGGCCGCCCGGGGCGGGATTACCCTCGGCATCGCGCTCAGCGTCCTGATCACCCTGGCCGGCCTGGTCACGATTGTCTTCCTGGTTTCGATACCGGAGCATTGAGCGCCGCCTCCTCGCGCGTAAACGCGCAACTCCCAGGCGGCACCTCGGATTCACGGCTTCAGCCGCGAAGACCCATTTCTTCCTTGGCTAGCCATTCACCCCGGACTTCAGTCGGGACTGCTCTGACCCGATTGGGCAAGGAATGCCAGCACCCTGGAAGGATGGTGCCCGGGACAGGGGTTGAACCTGCACACCTTCCGGTACTGGATCCTAAATCCAGCGCGTCTGCCAATTCCGCCACCCGGGCATCGATAAGCAGCTCAAGAAAGGGGGCCTGACCGGAGGAGGCAATTCCTTTTTGCGGCTGGTCAGCGGGAGAAGGCGAAGGTAACC
>CAJXMX010000371.1 GCA_913056355.1 uncultured Opitutales bacterium | reverse complement strand
GACCAGGCCCAGGATTTCGCCTTTTTGGAGGGAGAGGGTAATGCCGTCCACGGCCCGGACATGGCCGACCGTATGCCGGCGGATGAAACCCCTGGTGATCGGGAACCAGGTCTTGACGTCCTCCATGATCAGAAATTCAGCGGACATCGAGCACCTCCTCCAGACTGGGCAGAATGACATCGGATTCCCGCACCCAATGGGTCTCGGAGACCTGTCTCATCGGGGGCGGGGTATTGGCCCACTTGCCTCCGCTCTTGATTCCCTGGCGCAGGGCAAAGGCGTCCCCCGGGATGGGCCGGGAAAGGTCCGGCGGCAGTCCGGGAATGGTGTAGAGGGCCTTTCCCTTGCTTCCCAATGAGGGAATGCTCCGCTGCAGGGCGATGGTGTAGGGATGCTGGGCGTTCTTGAAAATGTCGTCCGCGGTGCCCGACTCGACGATCTTGCCGGCATACATGACGTTGATCCGGTCGCACATCCCGGCCACCACACCGAGGTCGTGGGTAATGAGGATGACCGCGCTGTTGTTGGCCTTCTGGCGTTCCCGGATCAGCTCCAGGATCTGGGCCTGGACAGTCACGTCGAGCGCGGTCGTCGGCTCGTCGGCAATGAGAATCTCCGGATGGGTGATCATCGACATGGCGATCATGACCCGCTGCCGCATGCCGCCCGAGAACTCGTGCGGATAGAAATGGACCCGGGTCGAGGCCTCGGTGATGCCGACCTCCTCGAGGGACTTGATGGCCCGCGAAAGCGCTTCCTTGCGTCCCAGCTTCTCGTGCATCCGCAGGGCCTCGATGAGCTGCGTCGAGACGCGGAGGTACGGATTGAGGGAGGTCATCGGCTCCTGGAATATCATCGAGACCCGGCGTCCGCGGATCTTCCGCAGGACTTTTTCGCTGGAATTGAGCAGGTCGATCTTCCCGTCCAGAATGGCCTGGCCGGACTCGATCCGGCCGGGCGGCTGCGGGATCAGCCCCATAAGGGAATAGCAGCTGACCGACTTTCCGGAGCCCGACTCCCCGACAATGCCGAGGGTTTCGCCGCGCTCGACGGAGAAGGACACCCCGTCGACGGCCCGCACGGTGCCGTTGCGGGTGTGGAAATAAGTCTTGAGGTCTTTGACTTCGAGAATGGCCATTTCGATCAGTCCTTGCTCGATTTCGGGTCCAGGGCGTCGCGCAGCCCGTCACCGAGGAAGTTGAGGGAAAAGAGGGTCAGGGAGAAAAAGAGGGCCGGGATGACCAGCAGGTAGGGATAGAGCTGGATGTTGTCCGCGCCGAGCTTGATCAGGCTGCCCCATGAAGGCATGGGGGGCTGGACCCCGAGGCCGAGGAAGCTGAGGAAGCTCTCCAGGAGCATGACCGAGGGGACGGTCAGGGTGGCGTAGACCACGACCACTCCCAGGACGTTGGGGATGATATGGCGGAGGATGATCCGGCGCGTGGAGTAGCCCAGGGAGACCGCGGCCTCGACAAACTCCTGTTTCTTGATGCTCAGCACCTGCCCGCGGACAATCCGGGCCATGGTCAGCCACTCCACCGCCCCGATGACGATGAAGAGGAGCACGATGCTCCGCTCGAAGAGCGTCATCAGGAGGATCACGAAAATGGTGAACGGCAGGGCATAAAGGACATCCACCAGGCGCATCATGGAGGCGTCCACCTTGCCGCCGATGTAGGCCGCGGTGGCCCCGTAGGTGACGCCGATGAGGAGGGAAACGGTGGTGGCGATGATGCCCACCCCGAGGGAGACCCGGCCCCCGATCATGACCCGGGTCAGCTGGTCGCGGCCGAGGTCGTCGGTCCCGAACCAGTGCTGGCTGCTGGGGGAAAGGAGGGTTTTCTCAAGGTCGTTGCTGCGGAAATCGTGGGAGGTCAGGAAAGGCCCGACAAAACAGAAGATGACCATGAAGACGAGGACCCAGAAGGAGATCAGGGCCATGTGGTTCTTGCGCAGGCGGTGCCAGGCATCCTGCCAGAGGGAAGTTCCGCTCTCGATGGCGTCGAGGTCGACCGGGACGTCCGGCAGACGCTTTTCGGAGGGACTGAGCTGTGGGTTCTTGGACATCAGGAATCTTCGAAGCGCAGTCGCGGGTTAAGGATGACCTGGACGATGTCGACCAGCAGGTTGGCGACAATGATCAGGCAGGCGTAGACGATGACCGTCCCCATGACCAGGGCGTAGTCCCGGTTGAAGGCGGACTGGACAAACTGCCGGCCCATCCCGGGAATCTGGAAAATGGTTTCCACGACGAAACTGCCGGAGATGATCCCCGCGAGGGCGGGACCCAGAAAGGAAATGACCGGCAGCAAACCGCCCTTGAGGGTGTGGAAGAAGATGATCCGCGGGAACGGAACCCCCTTCGCCTTGGCCGTGCGGATGAAGTCCTGGTTGAGCACCTCCAGCATCCCGCCGCGGGTGATGCGGGCGATGATGGCGGCATAGACCAGCCCGATGGTCAGGGCCGGGAGGACGCGGTCCGCCGGAATGAACCATCCCGAGACGTTGAACCAGCCGAGCCAGACCCCGAAGATGAGGGCCAGGACCGGACCGAGGACGAAGGTGGGGAGGCAGATCCCGATCATGGCCATGGACATCGGAATATAGTCGGCCAGGGTGTTCCGGAAGACCGCCGCGATGATCCCCACCGGCAATCCGATGCCGAGGGCAATCAGGAGGGCCCAGCTGCCCAGCTCCAGGCTGACCGGGAAGGTCGTGCCAATGATCCGGTTGACGGAGCGGGTCTCGACGTGGGAGGGGCCAAGATCCCCCTTGAGCAGGCTGCCGACGTAATGGAAGTACTGGACGATTTCCGGTTTATCGAGGCCGTAGTGTTCCATCAGGCGCTGCTTGATGTGTTCCGGCATCTTGCGCTCGGCACTGAAGGGGTCACCTGGCGCGGCGTGCACCATGAAGAAGGTGACCGTGGTGATCACGAACAGGACAATGATGGATTGCAGGATTCGCCTGGCGATGAACTTGAACATGACAAGCTGGACGGCCCGGGGGCGCTATTCGCTGAGATAGATGTACTTGTAGGGCCGGTTGTCCAGCAGTTTCGGGTTCCAGTTACGGACCCGAGGGTCCTGCAGGTAGATCCGGGTGTACCAGTACACCGGGACAATGGGCAGCTCATCGAGGAGGATATTCTCAGCCTCCAGAAGGCTGGCATAGTGAGCCTCCTGGTTGGGCGAGCGAAAGGCCTTGTGGATCAGTTCATCGTAGCGGGCATCGGACCAGCCGGTATCGTTGTTGCCGTTCCCGGTGGTGAACATCTCGAGGAAGGTGACCGGGTCCATGTAGTCCCCGATCCAGCCCGATCGGGAGACATCGTAGTCGAGGTGGGTCTGGGCATCCAGGTAGACCTTCCACTCCTTGTTCTCCAGCTGCATGTTGATCCCGAGATTGGTATTCCACATGTCGACCACGGCTTCGGCGATCTTGCGGTGCCCTTCACTGGTGTTGAAGAGCAGGTAGAGCTCCGGAAAGCCTTC
>CAJXMX010000370.1 GCA_913056355.1 uncultured Opitutales bacterium | reverse complement strand
GGCCGAGCTGCGATCCACAACCGCCCTGGCCTCCTGCAGCCGCTCCCATGCAACAAGCAGGTCGAAATTCGACTCGAGGGACTGGCCGACCAGCTGGTTGAGGTGATCGCTGTCAAAGGCCGTCCACCAGCTGTCCGCCAGCGGCACCTCGCCGGCGGCTGAAAACCCCGGGGACAGGGTGACCGGAGGACCGGAGGGTTCCGGGGCCTGCACGCAGGAGGCCAGCAGAACCAAAAGCAGGGCCCCGGCCGCAATCCCTGTGACCTTTTTGAAAAGTTGTTGTACCATGTGGAGAGAAGGATCCCGGCCCGTTTACCGGAATCTTTGGGGAGAATATAGCATAGGATCCATATTCCGCATTCTCCAGCGCCTGTACGGTCGAGGATTTCCCTGTATGGCTCTACTGGATGACCGGAGGCAGCGGGGCCTCCTCAGCCTTCCAGCGGCTTCATGGTGACCGCCACCTTCAACTCGTGCTCCCCTCCCCCGGTCACGGCGCCGCGGACAAGGCTGACGTCGTCGAAGTCGCGGCCGAGGGCGACCGTGACATGCTGGTCGGCACAGAAGATGTTGTTGGTGGGATCGAAATCAAACCAGCCCTGCCCGGGAAGGAAGACGGAGACCCAGGCATGGGAGGCGTCAGCGCCCTCCAGCCGCGGCTTGCCGGGCGGAGGGTGGGTCAGGATGTATCCGCTGACATAGCGGGCCGACAAACCCATCACGGTCAGCACGGTGATCGCGAAATGGGCGAAGTCCTGGCAGACCCCGCGACGGAGCTGCAGGAAGTCCTCGACGGGGGTACTGATGTCGGTGGCCTCCGGATCAAAGCTGAAGTTGGCCCTGATGTCCGCCATGAGGTCCGAGCAGGCCTGCAGGACCGGCTTCTCGGGCTGGAAAATGCCGGCGGCATACCGGCGGATGGCGTCGCTGGGATCGGCCGGAATCCGGTTCGACTCGAACAAGTACTGCAGCGCCTCTATGGGAATGTCTTTTCCCGACTGGAAGCGCTGCCGGGCCTCGGCACAGGTCATGGGAAAGGCCCCGGGATCCGGTACCTGGCCATGCGCGTCAACGGTGCTTTGTGAGGTAATGACCAGGGACTGGTGCTCCTCCTGGATGGAAAACAGGCCCAGCCGGTTGCCGAAGTAATCCAGCCGGGTCCGGTAATCCTGGTACATCGGGTCGGCGGTGAGCGAGAAATCGAGGCAATCCTGCGTCGGCAGGTCGAGGGGTTGCAGGTAGACCGCGTGATGCGAGACCGATACCGGATAGAGGTACTTGTACTCGGTGGTATGGGTGATGGCGTAACGCGGCATCCTACAGGCTCCGGTGATGGGCCCGCTGGAGGGCCGCGGGCGTGGTGTGGGCGAAATAATGCTGCTCGATCCGGGCCGACAACTGGACCAGGTCCCTGCTGACGTCATCCACGAATGAAAGCAATGCCGGCCGGCTTCCCGATTCATCCACTTCCTGCAGGGCTGAAAGGTCGGCCAAGCCGATCCGGCTCAGCGCTTTCAGGGTGTTGAGGTCGATGGGATTGGGCATGGAGGAGAGGAAGCTGTGCGGGAGCCCCCGGACATGCTTCTGGATCTCCTCCATCTGGAAAGCCAGCGAGCGCGGATTGGATTTCTCGGAGACCAGCAGGTCGAGGACGGCAAAGACATTGACCTGGGTGAGATAACGTCTCCGGTAAGTCATGGTGCTGTCAGCACAGTCCAGCAGCTTCCAGAGCACCTCGTCCTCCGCCTCATGCTGGGCCCCGAGGGTGGACTGCAGCAGGTTGAGGATGACAAAGCAGCGTTCCATGCGCTTGCCCAGCTCGAGGAAGAGCCAGTTCTGGCCCCGGGTCATGTTGTCGGTCATGAGGCCGTTGAAGCCGGCCAGGAGATAGAGGGAATCGGTCAGGAGGTGGTTGGTCTCCTCGTCGAAGACCGGGCGCTGGGTGGACGCGGCCTGGGTCAGTTCCTGAAGGCGGATGAGCTGCTGCCAGGACTGGGAGGAGAGGCGCTCCTTGACCTTGGCCGAGGCCTGGGAAAGGTAGCGGAAATTGGATACAAGGCTGCCCGGGTTGCGGCTGTCACGGATCTGCAGGGAAAGGGCCTTCTCGGCAACTTCCATCACCAGCTGGGGCGGATCGCCCTCGGTCAGCTGCTCCACCAGCTCCGTGTCGCGGAAATACCCGTACAGGGGAACCACCGACAGGTCCGAGTCACGGACATGCTCAATGAGGCTTTCCCAGATGATCTGCAGGATCCTGGCCAGCCCCTCGGTGCGCTCCACGTAGCGGCCCAGCCAGAAGAAATTGTCGGCCACCCGGCTGGGCAGGTCGAAGGACTCCCGGCGCAGGCTGACCTCGGCGGGGTGGCCTTCCGGCCGGACGGGATCCTGGACCACCTCTCCCGGACTGATGACCCAGACATCCTTGCTTTCCCCGCCCTTCTGCATCGAGACGTTGATGGAATCGGGTCCGGAAGCGATCCGGGCCAGGCCGCCGGGCATGATTTCCCAGCCATTCCCGGTCGGCGCCAGGTAGACCCGGAGGAGAAAGTGCCGCGACTCGAAATGCCCCTTGCGGTAGACCGGCGTGGTGGCCTGGGCGACCATTTCCTGCGCGCTGAAGGCGCGGGGGTTGCGCCGGATCTGGTCCTTCCAGTATTGCAGGGAGTTCTTGCTCAGTCCCGGGCCGAAGACCAGATCGCCGGAACCGGTGCGGAAGGTCGTCTTGAGGACCAGGAACTGCAGGTTGTCGAGGACGTAGGCCATCTCCCTTTCCTGTCCGCACCACCAGGTGGCTACGGAGGGAATCTTCAGGTCCTCGCCCAGCAGCTGCTTGCTCAGGCTGGGCAGGAAGGCCGGAATGGCGGGCGATTCCAGCAGGCTGGAGCCGAGGGCGTTGGCCACCGCCACCCGGCCGCCGCGAATGGCATCGACCAGGCCGGGAATGCCGAGGAAGGAATCGTTGCGCAGCTCCAGGGGATCGCACCAGGGTGTGTCGACGCGCCGGATGATGACATCGACCTCCTTGACCCCGCCGATGGTCTTGAGGTAGACGCGGTTGTCGCGGACGGTCAGATCCGCCCCCTCGACGAGGGTGTAGCCGAGGTTGCGGGCCAGGTAGGATTGCTCGAAATAGGTCTCGTTGGCCGGCCCCGGGGTCAGGAGGACAATCCGCGGATTCTCCTTGTTGAAGGGAGCCAGGTCCTCGTAGGAGGTGCACAGGCTGGCGATGAACTTGGTCAGCCGGCGAACCCCCAGCTGCCGGATGATGCCGGGAAATATGCGGGTCGAGATAAAGCGGTTCTCAAGGGTGTAGCCGAGTCCGGAGGAGGCCTCCAGCCGGTCCGAGAGGACCCACCAGTTGCCGTCCGGCGAGCGGGCCAGGTCGGCCGCGTAGAGATGGATGGGATGCCGGACATTCTCGGCCAGGCGGTAGCAGGACCGGCAAAACTGCGGATTGGCCAGGATCAGGTGCGGGGGCAGGTCGCCGCTCTTGAGCAGGTCCTGGC
>CAJXMX010000369.1 GCA_913056355.1 uncultured Opitutales bacterium | reverse complement strand
GGGAACCGCCCGTAGAGCCGCAGGCCCCGGCGGTCATCGACTATCCATGGCCGGATAGTGCTCCCCGCTCCGAATTCTATGCGGTGCGGATCCGCCAGGGCGGAGTGGAGCAGGAGATGACCACCCTTGTCGCCAAACCCTGCCTGAACCGCATCCCGGCGGGTGTGGATCCGGCCTTTGATGACAACACGGGGGTCACGGGTTTGTTCGAGGACCGGTCCATGTCCTACCTGCCGTTTGCCTTTACCGGGGAAATCGAGGTCGAGGTGACCAAGCTCTACGGCACCGCCGCTCCCCGGGTGGAAATCCAGCCCAAGGCCTACGGGATCAATCCCCATTATTTCGACGGGCGAACGGTGCGCTTCATGCTCCGCAATCTCGATGAGCGAATCGAGTACGTCAGCGTGAATTTTGTCTGTAGCGACAACCTGGATCCGGATCTCAACGGCGGTTTCAACGTCAAGAACGGCCTGATGCTCTTCGGGGATGCACCGGAGACCGGGGTGCCTTCGCCGGATGATCCCGGGGTGGTCGTCTATTCGGATTCCATGACAAACGAGGAACTGGCCTCGGCCAGCCTGATATACTTTCCGCCCGGGGACTACGATCTCCGGGACCGCTATCCCTTCTACGAGCCGGTCGCGGGGACCCTCGTGCCGCTGCTGCCACACGGGGCCCAGTTGCGTTACAGCCGGAACGGACAGGCGGTCTACGTGGCAGGCGGCGCCTTTATCCGCGGCAGTGTCTGGGCCCGGGGATTCGACAGCCTTAAGCTGTTCGGCCGCGGCGTCTTCACCGGGGAGGATTTCTGGTGGCACGCGGTCCGCAGCGAGGGCGACCTGCGCAAGGAGGCCTTCATGAACTTCCTCGGCTCGGACGACTCCACATTCGAGGGGATCACGGTGGTCAATCCCACCCACCACACCATACCCTCGGCCAACCGGACCACCATTCGCAACCTGAAGATTATCGGATTCGCCTCCAACCATGACGGCGTCCGCCCCTCCAGCGGTTCCCTGGTGGAGGAGGTCTTTATCCGGTCCAGCGACGACTATGACTATGCCCGCAACCAGCACATTTTCCGGAACAGCGTCATCTGGCCCCCGCGCAACGGGGCCTTCGGCCAGCTGGGCTGGAACAACCTCGGGGACGGGCACACCACGTACGAGAATATCTACTTCATCAACGGCGAATGGCACGGCGCCGCCGACAAGCGGAACGTCGGGGTCATCGGTTCCGTACTGGAACAGGGAGTACACCTGACTGACGACCTGATCCAGAACCTGTACTGCGAGGACGACATGGGCATCCTCCTGCACATGACCATCGAGCGTAACAGCAACGAATCATTCGATCCCCAAAACCCCGGCCTGATCGAGAACTTCACCTTCCGGAACATCATCCTGGAGTCGGATTTCCGCACGCCCAACGGGCAGATCTTCAGGCAGCCGATTCGCGGCTTCGCGTACAACGGGGCCAAGGCCATGATCCGGAACATCCGCTTTGTCAACATGGTGGCCGGCAACGTGCTGATCACGCCCGAAAACCATGCCACCTACTTCGACATCGATCCCAATACTACCGAGAACATCACCTTCGAGACGGAGGGCTACCTGCCTTTGGTTTCCGTGACCACTAACGCAGGAGGTAAGACCCGCCCGGCGGGAACCTTTCCAACTCCCGCCGGGATGGACCGCGCGGTGGCCGTTGTGGCAGACGCGGGCTACCGGATCCGCAACGTGAGGGTCGACGGCATCGACCGGGGTCGTCTCCAGACGGTCTTTTTCCCGGACATTCAGGCGGACCATACGGTGGAGGTCGCATTCGAGCCGGCCGGCGATGACAGCTTCATCATCCTGGTGGACAAGGACCAGGATGGGATTCCCGGTGGCTGGGACCTGGATGACAGGGACGATACGGTTCCGTTCGATAATCCCGGTGGGCTGCAGGTCCATCCACAAAACGGCTCGCAGCATCAGGTCAGCCTATCGGTGGCCCCTGATCTGACCTATCACGTCCGGGTCAGCAGCGACCTGGTCAACTGGTCGACCGCCCAACTGACCCTGGAGGGAAGCATCCTTCCCAATCCCATGACGGCGGAGTCCATTGAAGTGCTCTCATTGGAAATTTCTGCTCAGGCTCCCTGTTTTATCAGGGTCGACCGACAGCCATAGGGGCTGCCGTCACAACAGAGGAAACAGTTCCCACTCGGCCAGGACAAAATGCCGGGGATTGGAGTAGCTGGGGACACCATGCACCCGGTGGCGAAAACCGGTCCAGGGGGGCGGGGGCTGGTTCATAACCTGTTGATCTGGAAAAACCTTTGACAGGGCAGGGAAAGTTGTTTGGATCGTAACAACCCGAAGGGCATCCCATTTAGCGATCTCTCTCAATAGAACGGATGTGCCCGTGAGGCGAGTTGTCCCCCGCAGCATACTCAACTCATAAACAGGAGAACAAAATGAATAAGCGAAACTGGGTTTTCGGTATTATGCTAACCCTGTGCCTCGGATGGATACTTCCCGGCCTATCGGCCCAGGAAATGGAGAACAACTTCGGCATGGTCTACATCGTGGAAGGGTACCCCGACAAGATTGATGAACTCTATGAGGCCATCAAGGACCACGCGGAATGGCGGGAAGACCACGGCGATCCCTGGTCATGGGATGTCTATCAGGTTGTGGTCGGGGAAGGCCTGACCAATTTCGAGATTGTTTCCTTCGGGCACAACCTGGAGGATTTCGATGCCTATCAGGAGTTTCTCGACAAGGGCTCCGAGAAATGGCGGGAGGACGTGATGCCTTACATCTCCAAGATCACCAACCTGATCAGCATGCTGCACTGGGACTGCACCAACTGGCCCGAGGGAACAGCCAACGACTACGTCATGATCATGGATTTCCTCGTTAAGCCGGGCCAGCAGTGGAAGCTGAAAGACAGCTTCATGCAGGTACACAAGACCATGATGGAAGAGGAACACCCGGTCCACTACAGCTTCCATACCAACTTTGCCGGCGGAGACAGGGAGGTTGCCACCATTGCCATTCCCGCCTCCAGCTATGCCGAATTGGCCGGTCCGGATGAAAGTGTCTGGGACCTCATGGTCCGGGTCCACGGGGAGGACAAGGCGGGTGAAGTCTTTGGCGACATGGATAGCAGCAGCGTCAAAAAGGAAATCTACATCCTGAAGAAGCTGCCGGACCTGTGCGTCACGGCGGCGGAGGATTAATCAACTCAAAACTTGTCCGTCCAGGAGGGCAGACAAACTCCCGGGATGGAGCACTTGGCATCCTATATACGGTGTCAGGCGCCGCCCGGGAGTTTTACTGTCCCGGGTCCGTGGCCATGCATTTTCCAGGCTTAATTTGACTTTGAACAGGCTGTCCCGCTTTCACTCCCACGCCGAAGGATCCAACGGCACCCCGGCGGCGCACTCCAGAAAGAGGCGGGCATAATCCTGGGTCCCGCCGATCATCCAGTCCACAACCCGGGTCTCCGTCTCGATGCCGCCGGTCTGGGCCCTGTTCTCGAGCATCTTAA
>CAJXMX010000368.1 GCA_913056355.1 uncultured Opitutales bacterium | reverse complement strand
CCCCTGGGCCACCTTCAGAGCGTAGCTGAGCCCGGCGATCCCGCTCCCCACCACCACCACGTCGACCTGGACCTGTCGCACCGGCGTCACCCCTGCCCCCCGGCTACCCGACCCATGAGGGCACGCACCTCGGCCTCACCCGCCTCCCAATGGAGCCCCAGGCGCAGTACGTGGACCGCTACCCCCGACAGGGCGTCGGGAAACTCCGCCAGCTTCACGGCGTCCTTCTCGGTGACCACCACGGGGCGACCCGCGGCAACCCGTGCCACGGCCATGACGTCTTCGAGGTCGAACTCGTGGTGGTCGGGAAAGGCCAGGAGAGGCGTCTCGTCGCCGGGGCTGGCCTCGCCAAGCCCCAGCTGCCGCCGGGCGAGCGTGCGTACGCCCTCGGGCTGCGCGACTCCGGTGACCACCAGCGGAGGCTCGGTGGGCGCCGCGCCCTCGCCCCCGGTGAGGGAGCCCCACCCGGCGGCCTCCAGCGACACCCGGGCCACCGACACACCCGGGGCGAAGCGCTTCACCCGCTCCGCCACCTTCCCCGCCGGCCAGTCACTGGAGCGGACCCGCGTATGCGGCAGCCACCACTGCAGGTGCTCCGGGCGGCGTTCGAAATTCAGCGAGAAGTATTCCTCCATGACCGAGGCCGCGGCGGGACCGGCCTCGGAACCGAATTCCCGGCTGAACCAGGCATTGAGAAACTGGTTCTGACTTTCGATGTCCCACTGATCGATGTTCCAGGCCATCTGCAGAAAGAACTCCATCCCCAGCTCGGCCGGCTTGATGTCCCCCACGTTAACGATCCAGTAATCCCGCGCCCCGAGGGCATAAGCCTTGTTCATTTCCTCCCAGACCAGGGCCGGGGGCGTGGTGTATAGCCAGAGGTAGGCCAGCGGGGATCCAAGGTAGGAAATGTGGTAATAGACGCCGGACCCGCCCTCCCGGATCCGCTCTCCCCCCCTCGGAAAGCGGCGAATGTAGCCGTGGTTGTCGTCCGGCCAGACCAGGGTCACGTCGTCCGGCACCCGAAGCCCCGCCTCGTAAAGGGTGAGAACTTCCTTGTAGGGCGTGAAGACCTGCGGAACGGAGTCCACATCCGGATCGACATGCCGGGTCAGCAGGTCCCGCTGGTCGGCGATGATCTGCTCCAGCAGCTCCACCTGGTCCTGTACCGTCGACCCGGCCGTCATGCCGGAGTCGTGGATACCGCGCATCCCGAGGGTGTAGACGTTCTCATACCGGCCGTTGGCTTCCAGCCGCTCCTCCCAGTAGCGGAGGACCCCCTCCCGGTTGGTTGAGAAATTGTAGTCGGAATGCGGATACGTCCATTCGGTCACGTTGTTGCGCAGCATCGGCTCGGCGTGCGAGGAGCCCATGACAATGGCGTAACGGTCGGCCAGGACCGCGTTTTCCGGATAAAGGTTGAAGGCCCGGGTCACCTCGTGCATGGCCGGCCAGAGGGTGTTGGCCTTCAGCCGCAGCAACAGCTCGAAGACCCGCTCGTAGGTCTTCGGCCCAATGTCCCCCAGCTCCGGGTCGAAGGTCCGGCTGGCCCATGGATGCAGGCCCCAGTCCTCGTCGTTGATGAAGATCCCCCGGTACTTGACGGAGGGGGGACCGAAGCGGCGGGTGCCCGGAGCGACCCACAGGTTGTCCGCCTTGGCGGCCGGAACATCGGCCCACCAGTGCCACGGGGAAACCCCGATGGCCTGCGACAACTCGTAGACTCCATAGGCCGTTCCACGCGGGTCACTGCCGGCGATGACCAGCAGGTCCGCCCCTCCGGGGGCAGGTTCGGAGACAGTGGTGATGACAAAGGACTCCCAGGCCCCATCCAGCCCGTCGAGGTCAATTTTACGGTCCCGGACCAGCGCATCCAGTGGCGGGCAACGTCCCAGTGTGCCCGCGAGGACGAGCGGCCCTGACAGGTCCCCGGAGGTCAGGATATCCGGCCTGAGGCCCGTGACCCTTTGCAGGTCTCCGGCCAGGTCCCCGACCGCCAGGCCCACCACCGGATGATCCTCCGGGGCATACCCGATGTTCGCCACATGGCCCGGCCAGGCCAGCGGAAAGCCGAGGTCAACGGGAGCGGACCGGACCCATCCGGCAGAGCAAACGAGAGGATGGAGGACAACGCACAGAATAAGAAACACAACGCCACTTCGAGGCCGGAAAGGAATGAAAATCATGACAGGCAATGGTATTAATCAGGCCGGCATGGCGGGGCAAGCGGACTTTGGGCTTGCCGCGATATACGTCCCGGGCTTTAAGAAAGGCAGCAATGAACGCTGCCACCCAGTCCACCTTCACCAGCACCCGCCGAGTCGACCTCGGTTGGGCAGGCCTGCCGTGCATGGATGCCAAAGCCATTCACGCCCGCCCCGGACGAGCAGCGAAACGACTGTTGAGATACCGTTTCCCAATATAAACTGAATCTCCAGTCAGGCCTTTACCAGAGCCCCTGCCGTCCACCAGACAGCAGGGGCTCTTTGTTTTTCCGGTTTTCAACCCAAATCCAACCATGTCCGTGTTATCCAGCAATCTCGTCCGCGACATCAGGTCCCTGCCGCCCCCGGTCTGGGTCCTGGTCTGCGGGCAGTTCATCAACCGCTTCGGGTCCTTTGTCTTCCCGTTCCTGACCCTGATCCTGAGTGAACGGGACCTGGCTCCCCTCCAGATCTCGATCGTCCTCGGGGCCATGAGCGCGGGCCACTTCATGGGTCCGGTCGCCGGGGGCTACCTGGCCGACGCCATCGGACGGCGCAATACCATCGTCGCCTCGCTGGTCGGCTCATCCCTGTCCCTGGCCGGCCTCTACTTCTGCCGGGGCCCCTTACTGATCGCCCTGGTGGCGGCCGTCCACGGCTTCCTGACCTTCCTCTTCGGCCCGGCCAGCTCGGCCCTCCTGACCGACCTGGTTCCCGAGGAAAAGCGCCTCACCGCCTTTGCCCTCTGGCGGCTGGCCATCAACGGCGGCTTTGCCGCCGGGCCGGCGGTTGCGGGACTCCTCTTCATGCACGCACCTGCCCTCGTCTTCTTCGGCGATGCCCTGACCACCCTCGTCTTCGCCTTGATTGCCTGGCGCTGGCTGCCTCATGGACTCAGGACAATCTCCGGAAAAACCACTTCTCCCAGGGTGGCCTGGCAGAGCTGGATCGCAGCCCTTGCGGACATGCGGGGCAACCTCCCCTTTCTCCAGTTCCTCTTCGTCGTCGTCTTTGTCGGCATTGCCTTCAACCAGGTCTTTAATGTCCTGGCCCTGACGGCCACGGACCGGGGGCTCAGTCCATCCGCATACGGCCGCATCATGGGCCTCAACGGCCTGGTCATTGTCCTCCTGGAACTCCCGCTGACCAGCTGGGTGCGGCGCTACCCGGTACGCCGGATCCTGGCCACGGGTTACGCCCTGATCGGCCTCGGCTGCGCGGTCTTCGGCATCGCCCGCAGCTCGACCGGCTTCGCCCTCGGCATGCTGGTTTTCACCACCGGTGAAATCCTGGCCCTGCCGCTCGGCATGGCCTACAGCAGCAACCTGGCTCCCCGGGACCTGCGGGGCCGGTACTTCGGCTTCCGTGGAATGGCCTGGGCCGTGGCCGGCCT
>CAJXMX010000367.1 GCA_913056355.1 uncultured Opitutales bacterium | reverse complement strand
TCTTTCCCTACACGACGCTCTTCCGATCTCTGGTTTATGTAATGGAAATCCTGCGACAAGGGGGGCGTTTCTCCCTGCCCGACGTGCAGTGGCCGGGGACCGCCTACGCGGTGGCGGAGGGGCGGGTCCGCATTCCCCTCTGGCAGGTCAAGGGCCTCGGGGAGCGCTTTCTGGAGGCCTGGGAACGGGCGCGCGCGCGCGGCCCCTTCCAGGGCTGGCAGGATTTTGTCGGGCGGACCGAGCCCGATCCCTCCGATGCCGGACTGCTGGCCCGGGCGGGGGCGCTGGACGGTTTCTTCCCTAACCGGCACGAGGCGGTCTGGCGGGCCGGGCAGGTGCGCCGGCCAACCCGGCGGGGAGGCCGCGGGAGCCGGACCGGGGATCTGTTCAGCGAGACGGAAACGGTGACTGCCGATTCATTTGCCGGGATGGGTCCGGAACAGATGGCGGCGGAGGAGGCGGAGCTGCTGGGGTTCCCGGTCACGCAAAGCCCCCTGGAGCTGTGGCTGAGCGGCCTGGACCGGAGCAACACGGTTCCGGTACGCGAGCTGGGCCGCTACGTGGGGCGGGAGATGCAGATCGCCGGGATCCAGGTCTGCCACCGGCTGCACCGGACCCTCAAGGGGGAACTGATGAAGTTTGTCAGCATCGCCGACGAGACCGGGATGGCCGAGACGGTGCTCTTTCCGGATGCCTACCGGAACTACGGCTGGGAGCTTTCCCGGCACCGGGCGGCCCGGTTGCGGGTGCTGGTGGAGTGGGACGACACGCGGAGCGGGCTCAGCCTGACGGTGACCGAGGCCCGGGTGAATTGACCTGACAAGCGCCGACCGGCCCGCCTAGTGTGGTCGCTTCATGGCCGAGCCCGGACAGTTGAAGATCCGATACCCGGAGGCGTTGCCCATCGCGCAGCACCGGGAGGCCATCCTGCGCCTGGTCCGGGAGAACCAGGTGGTGGTCATTGCCGGGGAAACCGGTTCCGGGAAGACCACGCAGATTCCCAAGATGTGTCTCGAGGCCGGCCTGGCGGTAAAGGGGAAGATTGCCTGCACCCAGCCGCGCCGGGTGGCGGCGCTGTCCATTTCGCGCCGCATCGCCGAGGAACTGGGCGTTGTCTGGGGACAGGAAGTCGGGGCCAGGATCCGCTTCACCGACAAGACCCGGCCGGAGACCCTGGTCAAGGTCATGACCGACGGCATGCTCCTGACCGAGATCCAGGGAGATGCCGACCTTCGCCAGTACAGCGTGGTCATTGTCGACGAGGCCCACGAGCGCAGCCTCAACATCGATTTCCTGCTCGGCTACCTGAAGTTGCTCCTCAAGCGCAGGAAGGACCTGAAGGTGATCATCACCTCGGCCACCATCGACACGGAAGCCTTCTCCAAGGCCTTTGGCAACGCCCCGATCCTGGAGGTCAGCGGCCGCCTCTATCCGGTGGAGACGGTTTATTATCCCATCGACGAGCTGCTCGAGGATTCAGGGGAGATGACCTATGTCGATGCGGTGGCCCGGGCCGTTGAGGAGATCCTCAACTGGAACCGGCCGGGCGATATCCTGGTCTTCCTCCCCGGGGAAAAGGATATCCGGGAGGTCCGCGACCTGCTGGAGAAACGCGGCTTCAACCGCCTGGAGATCCTTCCCCTCTTCGGTCGCCTGACCGGTGCCGAGCAGGACCGGATCTTCCAGTCCAGCCGCTTCCGCAAGGTCATTCTCTCGACCAATATAGCCGAGACCTCGATCACCATTCCCGGGATCCGCTTCGTGGTGGACAGCGGTCTGGCCCGGGTCAGCCGCTACAGCGCCAGCACCCACACCCGCCGCCTGCCCATCGAGAAGGTGGCCCAAAGCTCCGCCAACCAGCGCATGGGCCGGGCCGGACGCCTCTCCGAGGGGGTCTGCATCCGGCTCTACAGCGAGCAGGACTTTGCAGGACGCCCGGAATTCTCAACCCCTGAGATCCTCCGCTGCAACCTGGCCGACGTGATCCTCAAGATGATCGCCTTCCGTATCGGCGAAATCAGGACATTTCCCTTTATCGAGCCGCCGGGCGAGCGGGCCATCCGTTCCGGATACGAACTGCTGGTCCAGCTGGGGGCCCTCGACCGGGAGCAACGGCTGACGCCCCTGGGGCGGAAGCTGGCCCACCTGCCGGTCGACCCGACGGTGGGGCGGATGCTCCTGGAGGCCAACAAGGAGGGCTGCGTCAACGAGGTCCTGGTCATCGCCTCGGGGCTGAGCATCCAGGATCCAAGGGAACGGCCCATGGATGCCGCCAGGGAGGCCGATGAAATGCACCGGCGCTTCCGGCACAAGGAATCCGATTTCCTGACCCTGCTCAACATCTGGAACGCCTACCACGAGGAGATGGAGCGCCTCAGCCAGAACCAGCTGCGCAAGTTCTGCAAGGCGCATTTCCTGTCCTACCTGCGCATGCGCGAATGGCGCGACATCCATTCGCAACTCGAGCGCACCCTGAAGGAGATCCGCCATTTCCGGGCCAACGCCGTCCCCGCCGAGTACGAGCAGATTCACCGGGCGCTGCTCAGCGGCTTGTTGCCCGGCGTGGCCGAGGTGGAGGAAGGCAACCACTACCGGGCCACGCGAAACCGCAAGGTCATGCTCTTTCCCGGTTCCACCCTGTTCACCAGGACCGAGCGCAAGAAGAAGCTCAAGCCCGGCCAGGGCTCGCCCCCGGCCCGCGAGAAACCGGCCAAGGCCCGGTGGATCCTCTGCGCCGAGTTCATGGAGACCACCCGCCTCTATGCCCGCACCGTGGCCCGTATCGATCCTCTCTGGATCCTGCGCACGGGAGAACATGTACTGACCCGCAAATACACGGACCCGTCCTATGATGAAAAGGGCGAACGGGTCCTGGTGCGGGAACGGATCCTTCTCTACGGGCTCGAGGTGGCCCGCAGGCGGACCGCCTACCTGGCCATCAATCCCAGGGCCGCCACCGAGATTTTCATTCGCGAGGCCCTGGTCGACGGGCGGCTGCTGACCCGCCTGCCTTTCCACGAGGCCAACCAAAAGCTGCTGGAGACCCTGCGGGAGCAGCAGACCCGCCTCCGGGTCAGCGGCACCTGGGCCATGGAGGAGCGCCTCTACGATTTCTACGCCGCCCGCCTCAGCAATGTCGCCTCGCTGGGAGACCTGAAGGCGTTTATCCGGGACAACCAGGGCGGCAAGGAGGAGTTCCTCTACGCCGGCGAGGAGGACCTGCTTCCCCGGGAGGATGAAGCGGCCGACCTGTCCGGCTTTCCCGAGATCGCCCAGTTGGGCGGGATTCGGCTCAACCTTTCCTACGCCTACAAGCCGGGGGAGGAGGATGACGGGGCCACCCTGAAAATACCCGTCGAGCAGTTTGAATCCGTGGACGCCCAGGCCATCGACTGGGCTGTTCCCGGCTACATCAGGCAGCGTATCGAGTTTCTACTACGCGGGCTTCCCAAGGCCATTCGTGTCAAGTTGTTCCCCCTGGCCGACACTGTGCAGGAACTGGCGCTCAAGGTTTCCCCCGGGAAGGGTTCACTGGTCGACCAGTTGAGCCGGCTTCTTCATGATGAAAGGGGAATCCGGACCTATACCTCCGATTGGTCCCAGGAGGCGGTGCCGGATTACCTCAAGCCGCGGGTGGCGGTGGTGGACCAGCAGGAG
>CAJXMX010000366.1 GCA_913056355.1 uncultured Opitutales bacterium | reverse complement strand
TCTTCGGTCAGGGCAGCCCGGCCGGTATCGTGAATCAGAATACCGCCGATGCCATTTCCGGAGTTCAGCAGTCGGAAGTTCAGCTCCGCATCGGGAGCTACGGTTCCTGGCGGGCCCATATCAACCACAATCAGCCGATTTTGGATAACATGGCCATTTATGTGGCCGCCCTCTACGACGACGAGCAATTCCGCCGCAAGCCGTCCTACGACACCGAGCGCCGCTACTACGGGGCCATTTCCTACAAGCCTTTCGATTGGCTCGGAATCCGGGGCAACTATGAAGACTACAGCAACTGGCAAAGCCGGCCGAACTCGTTGACTCCGATCGACGCCGTGACCCCCTGGCTGAACGCCGGGCGCCCCTACTACGATCCGATCACCCGCAAGGTCACCATTCAGGAAACCGGTGAGTCCTATGGACCCTATTTCCGGAATGACGCTTCCCCGTGGGCGGTTGAAGGTGTTCCCACCATCGGGAACAGCCTCAATTCCGATACATCCCCCTGGTATGTGCCGGGCATCAACTTCTATGGACGGACCTCCTTCACCCTGATTGGGGACCGGGACAATTACTTCTCGATCGATTCCCGTCAGTTGGGCCGCCGCAACACCTACTCAAGCCCCGAGGTGGACGACCGTCCTCCGGCAGTGGAAGAATTGACCAATGCCCAGTGGCGCATCTATGACATGGATTGGACGCGGTCCGCCACGGAACTCAATCTGCGAAATGTCGCCGGTCCGGACGGTTACCGGATTTCGAATTGGCAGCCGAGCACGGTGACCGACAAGTCGATCTACGACTGGACGGAATACAACACCAATTCTCCCAATTATGCCAACCTCGACGGCGACACCTCCAACTTCGAGATCGACGTCAAGATTCTGGACAACTGGTACATCCAGTTGGGTTACTTCGACCAGAACCTGGACACGGAGGAGCACTTCACGCTCGGCCAGCTCAACGCCAACCGGCTTTGGGTGGACACGAATATCAACCTGCCGAACGGGGAGCCGAATCCCTTCTTCGGCCAGCCCTATGTTGAAGACTCCCAGCCGGACACGTTCCTGCATGAATATGACAATACCACTTTTCGTGCTCAATCGGCTCTGACCCTGGACTTCACCGACAATGACGGCATCACCCGCTGGCTGGGCCGGCACAACTTCATTGCCATTGGATCCCGGGCCGACTGGAACACCTCGCAGATCCGGAGCCGTGCCACCACCGTGGCCGGCGATCCGCTCTACCTGATGAGCACCCGGGACCCGGCCACCAATACATTCTGGCAGCGCAGTGAGCGTCTGGTTCGCCAGTATTACATGGGCGAAGCCGGAACCCAGGGCACGGTCACCCGGAGCGCTCCGGAATGGGGCCAGCCCAGCTATGGCGGTCCGACCGAAAACCGGACCCTGTACTACAGCTGGAATAACGGCGGCTTCCAATATGCCGATACGATCTGGGGCAACGCCCCCAGTGAGGCGACTTCCTACAAGCAGGAGGAACGGACCGATTCCCTGACCCTCTCCTGGAATGCCAGCCTCTGGGACGACCGGATTGTTCCCATCGTGGGTTATCGTCACGACGAAATCACCACCCGGCAGACCACCGGAACCACCTATGCCAGGTCTCCTGAGCATCCCGAGGGTGGTTCCCGCCCGGCCGAGGAATGGATCGATAATGGATATCCCATCTTTGACGTCCTCTTCTCCGAATGGAATGAGCAGGTCACCTCTGGTGAAACCTGGACCTACGGCGTCACTGTCGACGTCCTGCGGACCGACCACCACGAGTTCACCCTGTTCTACAACCAGTCCGAGAACTTCAACCCGCAAGCCGGGGTCAATGTCGACTTCTACGGCAACCGCCTCTCGGATCCGGGTGGCGAAGGCAAGGACTACGGCTTCAGTGTCGGTCTCTGGGACAACAAGTTCACCGCCCGCGTAACCTGGTTCGAAGCCGAAAGCACCGGTGACACCAATGGTCCCGCCAACAATGCCATCGATCGTCTGGGTCGCGTGGACCGGGACTACTTCTTCCAGTGGGCCGAAGTTATTGGCCGGATTGAGATGGGACAGCTGCCCTTGTTCACCGATGAGGACGAAACCACTGATCCCTATGAGGAGATTGTCCTGGAAGACACCCCGCAGTTGCAGAATCGCATTCGGGAAATCACCGGGCTGCCCTATGATTATTACGCCACCGTTGGTGGTGATATCCGGGCCACCCAGACCAACAAGGCCGAGGGTATCGAAATCGCGATGACCTATAATCCGAGCCCGAACTGGACCTTCCGCGCCGCCATCTCTTCCCAGGAAACCGCCTTCTCGGATGTCGGTCCGGAAGTGGATGCCTGGCTGGATGACCGTATGGCTCATTGGGACGCTGCCGTTTCCCCGCTCTCGCCGGAGGAAAACGTCTGGCTGTATAACGGCGTCCGCCCTGCCGACCTGACCAACTTCTGGGACAGCTATGGCTGGCGTTCGGGCATCGACTCCGAAGACCCGAACAACTACAACAAGGTCGAGGACTACTACACCCGCGATGTGGCCGGCCTGATCTCGTTCTACAAGGCCCAGCAGGGCCGTCCGGTGGACAACCAGCGCAAGTGGCGCGCCAATTTCATTGGCCGCTACACCTTCACCGAAGGTGGCCTTGAAGGCAGTTTCATCGGTGGCGGCCTCCGCTGGGAAGACAAGATCGGGATCGGTTACTATGGGGTGGAAAACGAGCCGGGATCCGGACTTCTGGACACGGCCGACCTCTCCCGCCCGATCTATGACGGGGAGAACCTCTACGTCGACCTCTGGTTCGGTTACCGGACCAAGATCCTCGACGAAAAGGTCGAGATGCTGATCCAGCTCAACGTCCGCAATCTCTTCGAGGACGGCGGGCTGCGCCCGGTTGGTGCCGATTTCAACGGTAACCTGCATACCTGGCGCATCATCGATCCGCGTGAGTTCTACCTGACCACGACCCTCAAGTTCTAATCGATTACGGGGCACCTTCCCCGAATCGTATTATTGATTCATCTCAACTCCCCGGTCGAAAGGCCGGGGAGTTTTTTTGTGC
The DNA here is from genome assembly GCA_913056355.1 of uncultured Opitutales bacterium. GTDB lineage: Bacteria > Verrucomicrobiota > Verrucomicrobiia > Opitutales > Oceanipulchritudinaceae > Oceanipulchritudo. The sequence goes on along the minus strand of CAJXMX010000366.1, from coordinate 609 downwards.
CCAAACGCAGGAACCGGAAGAAGCGCACGCCGCCGGCCTCAAAGAGGCCGTTTGTTAAAGCGAAGGGCCAAGGGACGATCCCCCCGACTTGTCGGGCGAGAGGCCCGCGGCCCTGGAACCACGGGATGATTATCGATTCAAAGCCCCGACGGGGCGACATGTACGTGCAAACTCCAATTTGCATTCAATGAAACATGCCGCCCTTTCAGGGCTGGAAATGGGGTAATGCCCTTTTATCCAGGGCCGCGTCCCCCGATCCCGTCCCGCGCATGCGGGACGGAATCGCGGTCCTTGCCCTTCGCTTCAACATTCCGCCCCTGCGGGGCTCGCGCTGCCATGACTTCCAGCAATACTTAGCACGCCGCCGGTCTCAAGAAGGCCACGTGCATATGCCAATAGCCCGACCACGCCGCCGGCCTCGAAGAGGCCACGTGTTATAGCGAAGGGCCAAGGGACGATCCCGCGCAGCGGGAGAGACCCGCGGCCCTGGTACTTCGGCGACAAGAGAACCGGAGCCCTGAAAGGGCGGCATGTTTCGCCGCCGGCCTCAAAGAGGCCACGTGTTATAGCGAAGGGCCAAGGGACGATCCCGCGCAGCGGGAGAGGCCC
>CAJXMX010000365.1 GCA_913056355.1 uncultured Opitutales bacterium | reverse complement strand
CCCTTATCGAGCCGCCCCGCTTCAGCCCTCCACAGCCGCCTTCAGCTCCTCCACGCGGTTGGCCAGTTCCCAGGGAAGTTCCGGCTTGCCGAAGTGACCATAGTGGGTGCTGTGGCGGTAAATGGGCCGCAGCAAGTCCAGCTGGTCGACAATCTGGGCCGGCTTGAACTGGAAGACCTCCCTGATGGCCTCGGCAATCCTGGCATCGGGGTACTTGCCGGTGTCGAAAGTCTCGACATGGATCGAGGTCGGGTTCGGGTAACCGATGGCGTAGGCCACCTGCAGCTCGCAGATGTCGGCCAGGCCGGCGGCCACGACATTCTTGGCCACCCAGCGGCACATGTAGGCCGCCGAGCGGTCGACCTTGGAGGGATCCTTGCCGGAGAAGGCGCCGCCCCCGTGGCGGCCCCAGCCGCCGTAGGTGTCGACAATGATCTTCCGTCCGGTCAGTCCGGCGTCCCCTTCCGGTCCTCCGATGACGAATTTTCCGGTCGGGTTGATCAGGTAGCGGGTGCTGCCGTTGAGCAGCTCGTGCGGCAGGACCTGCCGGATCACCTCGCTGATAATGAATTCCTCGAGCTGCTTGTGGGAGACCGACTCCTTGTGCTGCGTGGAGACCACCACATTGTCGATGTGGGTAATTTTGCCATCCTCGTACGCGATGCAGACCTGGCTCTTGGCATCCGGCCGGAGCCAGTCCACCGCCCTGCCCTTGCGCAGGGTGGCCAGCTTGCGGAGGATGCGGTGGGCATACATGATGGCGGCCGGCATCAGTTCCGGAGTCTCGTTGCAGGCATAGCCGAACATGATTCCCTGGTCGCCGGCCCCCTGTTCGGCGGTCTCCTTGCCATCGGCGGCCTTGGCATCCACCCCCTGGGCGATATCGGGGCTCTGACGGGTCAGGAAATTGTTGATGAAGACATCATCGGCGTGGAAGACCGGATCGTCCTCCTCGCTTTCGTAGCCGATCTCGCGGATCGCCTCCCGGATGACTTCGTTGTAGTCGAAGCGGGCCTTGGTGGTGATTTCCCCGGCCACGGTCACCATGTTGCTCTTGACCAGGGTCTCGCAAGCCACCCGGCTGGTCGGATCCTGTTCAAGGCAGGCGTCAAGGATGCTGTCGGAAATGTAGTCGGCCACCTTGTCCGGGTGCCCTTCGCCCACGGACTCGGAACTGAATTTCATTGTAACTCCCATACTGCGGTGAATCTGGGAGGCTTTGGCCTTAGCGCAAGTCAAAACATCATGTTATCCTGATTATATGATGCGTTTATCTTCAAAAGCCTGCCTGCCCGGCCAGGCTTGAAAAGTACAATCAGGGAGCTAGTGGTGGAAAAATGGAAGGCGATCCCCTGCTGGTTATATTCGACGGGCAATGCCCTTTCTGCATCGGCTGGATCAAGTTCCTGCTGGACCGGGACGGGGATGACCGCTTGCGCTTCGCCGCCCTGCAAAGCCAGTGGACGCGCAATTTCCTCTCCCGGCATGGACTGCCGGAACCGGACCTGGAAAGTATCCTGGTCTGGGACGGCCGGCGCCTGCTGCGGGAATCCGAGGCGCTGACCCGGATTGCCGGCGAGCTGCCGGGGATCTGGCACCTGGGCCGGCATGCGGAGATGCTGCCGGAGGGCCTCCGGGACAAGGCTTACCGGTTTGTGGCCGAGCGACGCCACCGGTGGTTTGGCCACAAGCAGGAATGCTGGGTGCCGAAGGAAGGGGACCGGCGGAAATTTCTCGATTTATCGGACACCCGCCAGCAGTCTGCCGGGCATGAAAGTGATGCAGGAGACGCTGACCCTCCGCACCCGCGGGAAGGGGACTTTTGAGCTGACCGGCGAACTGGCCCGCTGCCTGGAAAATTCGGGCCTGCAGAGCGGCCTGATGACGGTCTTCTGCGGCCACACCAGCTGCAGCCTGGTCATCATGGAAAACGCCGACCCGAGCGCCCGCAGCGACCTTGAGGACTGGATGGAGCGGCTGGTTCCGGAGCGGGATCCCCATTTCACCCACACCTACGAGGGGCCGGACGACATGCCGTCCCATATCAAGATGGCCCTGACCCGGACCAGCGAGAACATTCCCTTTGACGGGGGCCGGCTGCTGCTCGGCACCTGGCAGGGCTGTTTCCTGTGGGAGCACCGCTCGTCCAGCCACAGCCGGACCATCCGGGTGACCCTGATCGGTAACTGAATTGAGGCTGCCCGGAATTTAAACTCTCACGGAGCCACGGAGGCACGGGGTGACTCATTTCTGGATCAGCGTCGAATTATGTGGAAGCGCCAAGCGGGCCAACGGCCTGATTTTATACCAGCCCCGACCGCAGGTCGGGGTACCTTATCGCCATGGATTGCGAGGGCTGAAAGCCCGACACCATGAAATTGGCTGGGTCCGTTCAACTCCAACTTGTTTCGGGCTTTCAGCCCTTGCATAGCTTTTCTATCCATCACCCAGCCCTGCTCCCGCTTCCGCGGGATCCGGACTGGGCTGATATGGGATTCGGCCTTCAGCCGTCCCACGGTCCTGGATTTCCGCGCGACCTTCGGCCGTTTCATTGCTTCCAATACCATCTCGTCCTTCCATCAAACTCCGGAAAGAACCATAAATTCCTAGTATTTTTTTTCGTGGCTCCGTGGCTCCGTGCGAGAATTATAGCAGAGAATTCAGGAGCGGATCATCGACATCGGATCGAGGGCCCGGTCCAGTTCTTCCTCTTCCATCAGGCCCATCTCCAGTACCACCTCCCGAAGCGTCTTGTCCTCGTTGAATGCCTTTTTGGCCACCTTGGCGGCCTGGTCATAACCGATGTGAGGATTCAGCGCGGTGACCAGCATCAGGCTTCGCTGGACCAGCTGACGGCAGTATTCACGATCGGCTTCCAGGCCTTCCACACAACGGAGGGCGAAGGTGCGGGACCCGTTGGAGAGGACCTCCACGGCGTCCAGCAGGCTCCTGGCGATGAGGGGAATGGTCACATTCAGCTCGAAGTGGCCGTCCCGGCCGCAGGAGGCGACAATGGAGGCCATGCCCTGGGTGTAGATGGAGGCCTGGACCAGCATCTCGCTCATGACCGGATTGACCTTGCCCGGCATGATGGAGGAACCCGGCTGGGTGGCGGGCAGGCTCAGCTCCTGCAGTCCGCTCCGGGGCCCGCTGCCGAGGAGGCGGATGTCGTTGGCCATCTTGTTCAGGCTGGCCGCGATGGTCGAAAGGTAACCGGCCACCTCGACCGCGTCGTCCCTGCCGCCCTGGGCCTCGAAATGATTGTCCGCCTCCCTGAAGCGGATCCCGGTCCGCTCTTCCAGAAGGGCGCAGACCTTGCCGGGAAACTTCGGGTGGCAGTTCAGCCCGGTGCCCACCGCGGTGCCGCCGACGGCAAGCTCCTGCAAGGCCTCGAGCGCCTTGTCGCAGCGCCGGACCGCCTTGGCCACCTGGGCCGCGTAACCGCTGAACTCCTGCCCCATGGTCAGCGGGGTGGCGTCCATGAGGTGGGTCCGGCCAATCTTGACCACGTCGTCAAAGGCCTCCGCCTTGGCCGCCAGGGCCTTCTGCAGCTCCTGCAGCGACGGCTTTAGCCTGTCGCGAATGGCCAGGGCCAGGGAGACGTGCAGGCTGGTGGGGACGATGTCGTTGGAGGACTGGCCCAGGTTGCAGTCGTCATTCGGGTGCACGGGCTCCTTCGATCCCACCGGCTTGCCGGCCGCCTGGCTGCAGAGG
>CAJXMX010000364.1 GCA_913056355.1 uncultured Opitutales bacterium | reverse complement strand
TCGATTTCGCCATCATCCTCGGAACCGGCGTCTCGGTGCTGCTGTTCCTCCGCCAGGCCGCCCAACCCGAACTGACCGAGTTCACTTCCGATGCTGCCGGGGAACTGACCCCCGTGCAGGAGGAAGGAACCTCCTTCATTCCCGAGATCTCCATCGTCCACGTGGAGGGGGACCTCTTCTTCGGGGCTTCCGAACTGTTCCGCGACCAGATGCGCCGGGTCTGTGAAAAGCCTTCCCTGAAAATCGTCCTCCTGAAAATGCGCAACGCCTACCATCTGGATGCCACCAGCGTCCTGGCCCTGGAGGAACTGATCCGCTACATGAGGGAACAGGACCGGACCCTCCTGGTTTCCGAGGTCCGCAAGGACGCCTTGCGCATCTTCCGGAACAGCGGCCTGATCGACATCATCGGGAGGGACAACATCTTTCCGGACAACATCAACAATCCGACCATGGCCACCGCCAAGGCCCTCCGGCGGGCCCGTGAAATCATCGGGTCGAAGGAGGCCGACATCCGGATTTTTCTCGGAACCTCCAAGAAAAAGGAAGCCGGATGAAGGCGGTGACCTGTTTTTTTTCTTTTCCTTTCCCGCGCCTTCCAGCATTTTGCAAAACCTGTTAATCGCCTGATTATTAGCCTCATGGATAAAACCGTAGATCTAGTCGTGACCAACAAGATGGGCATCCACGCCCGGCCGGCGGCGATGATTGTCCGCGTGGCGAATAAGTATGCGGCCGAGGTCACCGTGGAAAAGGACGGCGAACAGGTGAACGGAAAATCCATCATGGGCCTCATGATGCTGGCCGCCGGGAGCGGCTCGACCCTGCGCTTCACCGCTTCCGGAAAGGATGCGGAGGCCATGTTGAACGAGATGACCAACTTGTTCGGCCGGAAGTTCGAGGAGTCCTGAACCGGACCGTGAATATCTGCGTCTACCTCTCCTCCAGCGACGCCGTGGCCCCGGAATTCGTGGAGCTGGCGGTCCGCCTCGGGGAGGAAATCGGCAAAAGGGGGCACACCCTTGTCTTCGGGGGTAACAATACCGGCCTGATGCGCCGCCTGGCCGATGCCGTCAAGGACCACGGGGGCTCGGTTATCGGGGTGGTCCCGCAAAAGCTGCACGACCTGGGCCGGGCCTACGACCGCAGCGACACCTTGATCGTTTCCCGGGATCTCCGGGACCGGAAAGGAATCATGGACGAACACGCGGAAGCTTTCGTGGCCCTCCCCGGAGGCCTGGGCACTTTGGAGGAGATCATCGAGGTCCTCAACCTGAAATACCTCCGCTACCACCAGAAACCCGTCGTCTTCATCAATCACAAGGGCTTTTACAATCCGCTTTTCACCGCCTTTGAGGAATTTTACCGGCAGCGCTTCACCAAACGGGCGGTGGAACTTCTCTACGCCAACCTCCCCGGCGTGGACCCGCTTTTTCCCTATCTGGAAAGCTACCAGCCGGTCCAGGTGGAGGAAAAATGGTACGACCGGAGCACGGACGAGATCTGACCCGTCCCGCTCCCGCGGCGGGAAAAATTTTTCAGGACTGAACATCTTGACACTCCCGGGAAAAGCCCTTCTTGTCTTCCTTTTTTCCTCAACGAGAAGCAGATCATGCAACCGACATACAGACCTTCAAAGCTCAAACGGGCCCGTAAGTTCGGATTCCGGGCCCGCAATGCCACCCGCGGTGGCCGAAAAGTCCTTCAAGCCCGTCGCGCACGCGGCCGCCACAAGCTGAGTGCTTGAGACGGCGGGCCGCTCCCATGCGGTACACGCGACAACAGCACCTGCGCACGGCAGACGACTTTCGCTCAATTCGCGCTTCCGGGATTCGTCGGGAGTGCGGATTTTTTTGTCTCCATTTCCTGGCTGCCCCGGACCGGCAGCCAGCCCTTCGCCGGGCCGGTTTCATCGCCTCCAGGCGGGTCGGCAACGCCGTCCTCCGCAACCGGGCCAAGCGCCTCCTGCGGGAAGCTTTCCGGCACAGCCAGGACCGGCTTCCCGCGTCCTGCGACCTGCTCCTGACCGCCCGCCGGTCCATCAACGAGGCCGGTCTGGAGGACATTGAACGGCGCCTTGGCGGGGCCCTCCGCAAGATCCAGGACCTGCAAACCCCATGAACCTCCTGCACCAGCTCCAGCATCTGGCCGTCCAGGCCGCCACGGCGGTCCTGATCGGGTTGCTGATGCTCTACAAGTACCTGGTCTCCCCGGTCCTGCACATGGTGGCGCCGGGAAGCGGCTGCCGCTTCGAGCCCAGCTGCTCGGATTACGCGGTCCAGGCCGTCCGCCGCCACGGTCCCCTGTCGGGAGGCTGGCTGGCCCTGAAGCGCCTGGCCCGCTGCCATCCGTGGGGCGGACATGGATATGATCCGGTTCCGGATTCTTGTTCTTGCACCTGTCATCAGGATCATCAGCATCCCTCAACTTTGGCATCAGCGCCCCCGGATACCCCGGCGCCGCAGCATTCCAGCAGATAATTTTCCATGGATAAGAAAAGCATCATCATCGGGCTTGTGTTCCTTGTCGGAGGCTTCCTCCTCATGAGCTACAACGGCATGAAGGAAAGTGAAGCGCGGAAGGAAAGGCTCCTTCAGCAGGCTGAGCAGAACGAACAGGCCCTCCAGGAATCCGGATTCGAGGAACCGCCCGCCCCAGGCAAGGAAACGGAGCTGGTTCCGGCCACCCGCGATCCGCTGGCCGTGGCCGAGAAGGTGGAGACGGCTCCGGTCCCGCCCGTGGAGAAGCCGGAGGAAAGGACGGTGGTCCTGGAAAACGAGCAGTTGCAAGTGACCCTGACCAGCTACGGGGCGGCCGTCTCCGGAATCCTGCTCAAGAATTATCCCGCCGACAATCCCCACACCACGGAGAATCCCCGCCCGGTGGTTTTGAACCGGATTTCCGACAGCCCGGCCCTGGACCTCAGGCGTTCCAGCGGAGAGACCCTGGTTCCCGTGGCACGTTTTTATGAACTGGTCCAGCAGGACCCAAGCAGCGCCACCTTCGAGGCCACCCTGGCCAACGGCCTGGTCATCCGGCGGACCTTCGAGCTCTCCAACGGCGACAACCAGGAGGGCCCGGACCCGTTCATTCTCCAGCACGAGACCGCCTTCCTGAATCCAACCGGGGTCCCCGTCACCCTGGACGAGATATACCTCGACCTGGGCACGGCGGCCCCGACCGAGGCCGATTACATGGGTTTCAACCTCAATGCCTCCTATCTGGACAACGGCAAGTACGAGAGCATCCGGGCCAGCAAATTCAAGGGAGGCGGTTTGTTCCGGAAGGAGCCCAAGGAAAAGATCGCCGAGAAGGGGATCCTCCAGTGGGGCGCGGTCAAGAACCAGTTCTTTGTCACCATTTTCACCCCGGACCAGCCGGCGGACGGGATCGAGGCCCGGCCCATCCGTTTTCCCCAGGATCCCAAGACCGGCAAGGTGCCGACCGGCATCACGGCCAGCCTCGAGTTTGACCTGCCCCAGATCGCGCCGGGCCAGCAGGAAGTGGTGAGCGGCGGCTACTTTGCCGGCCCGAAGAGCTTCGACCGGCTCTCCCAGATGGCCCTGGACCAGGAGGATGTCATGCAGCTGGGCTGGTTCCTCGGCTTTTTTGTCGGGGCCGTGGGCTTCGTGGCCAAGATGCTCCTCTTCCTGCTCGGCGGCATCGAGGGATTCCTCGGCAACTGGGGGGTGGCCATTATCCTGACCACCTTTGT
>CAJXMX010000363.1 GCA_913056355.1 uncultured Opitutales bacterium | reverse complement strand
GAGCCGGGGGAGCTGGACGGGCTGGAGCAGGAGCTGGACCTCTGGACGGGTGTCATGAATTCCCGCTACACGCTGGATGGTGAGCCCGTGCGGGTCACCGTCGCCGCCCATCCGGCTCAGGATGTCCTGGCTGTCCGGGTGGAATCGCCCCTGCTGGCCTCGGGAGGGCTGGCCATTGGGTTGGACCTTCCCCGCGGGCACGATCTGTCCGTCAAGCTCAACCCGCCGCTCGACTGGAGCCATCCGGAATCCCATCGGACGGAGCTGCTCGGCATGTCCGGACGGCTGCTGTACCTGCGGCATGTCCGCGACCGGTCGGAGTATTTTGTGCGGCTCGAGTCCACAGGCGAGATCCATGTGGAACCGAGCGGCCGGCATGGTTTTCTCATTACCAGCCACGGGCGGCAGTCCCTGGAATTCAGCATCGGATTCTTTCATGAAACCGGCCTGCGGATACCGGAACCCGCCGCGGTGCTCGCAGCCAGTCGTCGGCACTGGCCGGCCTTCTGGAAGTCGGGCGGGGCGGTCGACTTTTCCGGCAGCACCGATCCCCGGGCGCAAGAGCTGGAGCGCCGGGTGGTCCTGTCGCAGTACCTGACGGCCATCCAGATGGCGGCGGACTTTCCCCCACAGGAGAGCGGGCTGACCCACAACTCCTGGTACGGCAAGCACCACACGGAGATGATCTGGTGGCACGCCGCCCATTTCGCCCTGTGGGGAAGGGACGACCTGCTCCGGAAAAACCTCGAGTGGTACCTCAAGGACCTTCCGGTGGCCCGCGAGCTGGCCCGCCACCGCGGCCTGGAGGGGGCCCGCTGGGCCAAGATGGTCGGGCCGGAAGGGCGCGAGAGTCCCGGCGGGAATCCGTTGATTGTCTGGAACCAGCCCCATGTCATTTACCTCGCCGAGCTGCTTTACCGGAACCATCCGGAATCCTCCGTCCTGGAGAAGTACCGAGAACTGGTCCTCGAATCCGCGGCCGGAATGGCCTCCATGCTGGATTGGGATGTATCCAACGACCGCTACAACCTCGGTCCGCCGCTGTGGATCGCCCAGGAAATCCATGACCCGGCCCAAAGCGTGAATCCCGCCTGCGAACTGAGCTACTGGTCCTGGGGACTGCAGACGGCACAGCTCTGGCGCGAGCGGCTGGGGCTGGAGCGCGATCCGGGCTGGGACGAACGCATCCGCAAGCTGGCTCCGATGCCGGTCCGGAAGGGCAGGTACGTGGCCCTTGAATCGATCCCGGACACATGGGACAACCGGGACAGCCGCCATGACCACCCCTCTTTCCTGATGGCCCTGGGCCAGCTCCCCGGAGCGGGTGTCGACCGCGGGATCATGAACGCCACCCTGGATGCCGTCCTCAGCGACTGGGACTGGGAAACCAAAATCTGGGGATGGGATTATCCCATGATTGCCATGACCGCCGCCCGCCTGGGCCGGTCCGGGGACGCGGTCGATATTCTTCTCTTCCGGAAGGGACCCAACAACGACTACACCGCCAGCGGCCATTGCCCGCAGCGGGACGACATTCCGGTTTACCTGCCCGCCAACGGCGCCTTGCTGGCCGCGGTGGCCCTCATGGCCGCCGGCTGGGACGGGGCGGCCGATATCCCGGCTCCGGGGTTTCCGCAGGACGGCAGTTGGCGGGTCCGGGTGGAGAATATTGCCCCGCTACCATAAATTTTTAACCGCCGCTAGTATTTCGGTTCCCGGAATCGCTAATTAATCGTAAACTATTTTACAGCCCCGGAATTGCTTTTGAGTATCCATCAGCGGTGGGAAATCCTGCCAACATGAGTGGTTTTGCTTTTTTCCTGCTGATTCTGATTATCATGTCTGTCGTCGCCGTTGTCAGCTTCTTCTATGGCTTCAGGTTTGGCATCCGCGCTGAGCGGAGCAATTTCGATCTTCGCCAGATGATCAAGAAGCTCGATTCGGTTGGTACCGGTTCCGGTTCCGATGACGGGATGAGTGAACTGGAAGTCGCCATCAACGAGCAGATCGGCTTCTGGCACGGCGAACCGGACGACGTGGATTCGAATTTCTGTGAGAACTACATGTCCACCCTGGCCATCCTGCTGCCCCACATGGACCAGATGGAGCGGCACGCCAAGGGCAAGTGGAAGAAGGTGAAGCCGGTCTGGGAAAAGATTTTCTTCAATCGCGTGACCATGAACACCGCGATCAAGTACGAACTGAACCGGGACCGCATCCTGCAGAGCCTGAAGGAGCTGCTCATCGCCTGCGGCCGCAAGCCCTCACGCCGGTTCGCCGCCTAGCATTTTGAGTTCATTGAGTTGTAGTTAATTAGTAGATTAGTTAGTTAGTTTGGTTGTCGATGAAGGCTGTCGCCCCGAGGGGAGGCAGCCTTCGTTGGTTGGACGCGTGAGGGAACCGATGGGCCGGTCAGATCCGCAAGGGCAGCTTCACCTTGAACTCGATTGGCTTCCCCTTTTCCAGGGCGGGAAAGAACCTCCAGTTGGCCACGTCCATTTTTAGTTGCCGGACCTCGGCGGGAGTCAGGTCCGGATCGGCCTGGAGCATCTCGGCCTTTCCGTCCTTGCCGATGTTGATGAGGATCTGGATCCTTTCCATGCCTCGTTGACGGCAGGGTTCCGGGTCCAGGCTCCCGAGCGCAACCTGGAACGACCTGGGCTTTGCGTCCCGGTCATCCTCCCGCGCCTGATCCAGATAAAACCCGATGCGCTCTTCCCATGGAATCATCAGGCCGAGGGATGCCGGGACCTTGGCCACGGCATTCAGGCGGAACATCTCCAGGGGCAATCCATTCCAGTAGAATTCAAATCCATAGCGCCATCCCTCACCCATGTAGATGCTGGGAAAAAGGATCGTTTTCTTCTCCACCTTCCCGGCTTCCAGTTCCCCGATCGGGCAGAAGGAAACGCTGTCCGGTTTTTCGCTGTCCGGGCCCATGAACAGCATGGCCACATAGGCATCCCCAATGGTGGTATCGGAGACCAGTTTCATGCTGATGGAGACCCGCGCGTACTTTTGCAGATAATTGCTGGTCAGCACATTGCCGCTGCTGGCCACGCCCTTGTTCTCGATCACGGTCACCCGGCCCGCCGGGGGCAGCCTTTCGGCCTGCCAGGCCACGCTCTCCATACGCACCGTCTGCAACTTTCCGTCCATGGTCTGGACAATCACCTTCTCGATCGAGTCAGCCCCGACCACGGGCAGCATCTGCCCCTCCTCCTCAACGAAAAAGGCGCGTGCATCGACCAGTTCAGAGGGTTCGGTCACGCCGCCGCGGAGAGAACTTGCAAACAGGCTACAGCCGGCCGCGAAAATTGCCGGCGCAGCGGCCAGGCTCAGGAGAACACGTCGGTGCAAGGGGGCAACCATCCTGAAAATCGATAAATTTGGCGGCACTTCGGGTCAACTCATCTTCGTGCCGCAACAGCAGGGGCGCGGACCGGTCACGCTGCAGGCGCAGGGGATCGGACCGGTCTGGCGGAAGCTCGGTATTCCTGCAGGACCGTTCTCGCCAGTCGATCGTCACCGGCAGCCAGACCGAAGCGCTCCCCCCGGAGAGCGGGCGCTTCCGTTTCCTGGGGAAAACGATCCCTGGCCGTGAGGGTCTACTCGAAGCTGAACCATTCCCGATCCCGGTAGGACCAGTGGTAGGGGTACCATTCAACGCGGGTGCAGGTCCAGCCAAGGTCCGGCAACCAGGAGTAGAGGAATTCGTCC
>CAJXMX010000362.1 GCA_913056355.1 uncultured Opitutales bacterium | reverse complement strand
GTTGGGATTGGCATCCGCGAGTGCCTTGGGCAGTCGATGTGGACGGACCGAATCGTAGCACTGCAGGGCGGCAAACCGGCAAATGCTGGCCGGCAAACCCACCGAGGTGAAGCCCGGATGGCCGGTGGCCGGAAACGGGCCGCCATGCTGCATGGACGGGACCACCGCCACGCCGGTCGGTACCTTGTCGTTCAGCAGGCGTCCCACCCTGGGTCGGACAATTGTAGTGATCTCCTGATACAGGTTATCGTCGGTACCGGCGGAATCCGAATAAACGGTGGCGGTCAGGTTGCCGTCCATGGCGCTTGCGATGGCCGGCATTTGCTTCTCGTCATCGGCCACGACCAGCAAGGCCACCGGCCCGAAGGCCTCGCGCTGAAGGGCCGTTGCCTCCTTGAGGAATGTTGTGCCGGAGACCTTGAGCAGGGTGGGCTGGAAACGAAAACCGGCCCGGGTACCCGGTGAACCTCCCGCAAGGATTTCCGCCCCGGCGGCGGTCAGCACCTCCAGGCTCTCCTTGATCCGGGACGCACTGTCAGCCATCAGGAGAACCGGTTCCGGAGCATCGGCAAAGGACTGGCGCATTGTCGAAATGAATCCGGCGGAGTCCGCTCCGCCCTCGAGGACAATCAGTCCAGGCTTGGTACAGAACTGGCCGCCACCGAGGTTGCAGGAACCGGCCAGCTCGGAGGCGATCGCGGAGCCGCGCTCGCGAACCGATCCGGGCAGGACAAAGACCGGGTTCAGGCTGGACAACTCCAGATAGATGGGAACCCCCGCCGCGTCGGCGGCGGCTTTCAGGCGCATTCCCCCGGGCCTGCTTCCGGTGAAGGCCACGGCCGCCGTTTCCGTGGCCGAGACCAGGACCATGCCCAATTCGTTGGGGAAGTGATAAAGCATCTGGACGGTGGCTCCGGGAAGGCCAAATTCTTGTGACGCATCGCTGGCCAGCTTCGCCAGCAGGCGGGAAGTTTCTGGATGGGCGGGATGGGCCTTGGCAATGACCGGGTTGCCCGCAGCGATGGCTGCTGCGAAATCGCCGCCGGAAACCGCATTGAAAGCAAAGGGAAAGTTGTTGGGTCCGAATATGATGACGGGTCCGCCGAGCGGGGCCAGGTGGGAGCGGATATTGGACGCCGTATCGATGGTGGCCCGTTGCCAACTGCCCTCGCGGGTCCAGTGGGCGGCCTGGCGGAGCTGGTTCACGGTACGGGGGATTTCCACCTCGAGCAACCGGGGCCGGAGCGGCAGGCCGGTCTCCCGTGAGGCGGTTTCCGCCAGCCGCTCCGCATCATCCTGGATGGCCTGGGCGTACTGGTCCAGAAAACCGGCCCGGACCTCAGGGTCGATTTGCTCCAACTCCTGAGCCGCGGTTTTTCCCGCCGCCAGGGAGGCGTTAATATCTCCGGTCCCGGAAACGGGATAGGAATCGGGCAAGGATTCACCAGTGGCGGGATTCCAGGCATGGAAAGCTGCCTGGGCGTCACTGCTGGCGGACCAGTTTCCACCGAGGAGGATCTTATGGGAAGTCTGAATCATGGACAAAAATTGCTGGTGTAGTGGTTGTTCTATTTCAGGTAATGTCGTTGACGAGCCGGACATCACCGACCCGGATCTCGATCCGGTCCCCATGCTGCAAGGTAAAGGAATCATCGGGCACGATCCCGGTACCCGTCATCAGGGCAACTCCCTGCGGAAAACTCATTTCCCGGAAGAGGAAATTCACCAGTTCGCTGAAGGAACGCTTCATCCGACCGGTGCTGGTCTCACCGAAAAATACGGTATCCGCCCCGCGCTGGATCTGCAGCGAGACGGGCAGGTTTAGGAGGTGTTCCTCCTCATCCACGAGGTAAATTTCAGGCCCCAGGGCACAGCAGCCGTCGAAGCATTTGGCCTGCGGAAGATAGAGCGGATTTTCTCCCTCGATGCTGCGGGAGGAAAGATCGTTGCCGGCCGTATAACCGATGATCTCTCCAAAGCAGTTCAGGATCAGGGTCAGCTCCGGTTCCGGCACGTTCCAGCTGCTGTCGGAGCGGATGCGTAAATTCTTGCCGGAGCCTCGCACCCGCCAACCGATGGCCTTGTAGAAAATTTCCGGACGCTCGGCCTCATAAACCCGCTGGTAGATGTCGCCCACGGACGACTCCGCCTCCCGGGCATCGCGGCTGCGCAGGTAGGTCACCCCGCAGGCCCAGACTTCCATCAGGGCTTCAAGGGGTGCCAGGGCGGCACCGTCGGCCATGGTTGCCGACCCGGCTGAGGCAGCCTCCAGCGCCTTTGGAATTTCGTACCGCCTCAGTGAGAGCAGGGCGGAAAGGTTGAAATCCGCCGGCAGGAAATTGCCATCCAGCGCCCAGCGCGGACCATCGGGAGTTTCATGTCGGGTGAATTTCATGGGAGAGCGTAAATCCTATCCAGAAAAGGAATGGGCAGGCAGGCCGTACGCACCCGGGCGGCAGCAGAAGAGCATACCCGCCTCGGGAAACTGCAGGGCCTGTTCTTCGGTCAGGCCAATGGAGGCGGTCGTGATGAAGAGATCCTCGAGGTCCGGGCCGCCAAAGGCGCAGGAAGTGACATTCAGGGCGGGAAGGGAAATCCGCTCCAGCTCCTCACCGGAAAGGGGATCAACTCGGATCACCGCGCCGCCTCCCCAAAGGGCGATCCAGAGCCGGCCATCCCGGTCGATGGTCATTCCGTCAAGGCGGGGCTGGTCGGGGCCGTCCGGATACTGCAGGATGATTTCCTGCCGGCTTATGGATCCGGTGGAGAGGTCGTAGTCGAATCCGTAGAGCCGGTTGGGCGTGGAATCGATGTAGTACATGCGGCTACCGTCCCGGCTCCAGGCCAGGCCGTTGGAACAGCCGATCCCCTCGAGCTGGACCGTGACTGACAGGTCCATGTCAACGCGATACAGGTGGCCGATTCCGCGGCCGTCCTTCTCCGCGATGGTCCCGGCCCAGAAGCGACCGGCCGGATCGCATTTTCCGTCATTGAAGCGCCCGGCCATTTCCTCCTTCCCGAGAGCGGGCAGGCGGGACAGCTCCCCGTTGGCGGGATTGAAAAAGTACAACCCGTCCTCCATGGCCAGGAGCATGGCATCCCGTTTGAAACAGGGCACCACGGCGCCGACCTTCGACGGCAGCTTGAAGGTTTGGACCTCCTTGCGTTCCGGGAGACAGGCGTGCAGCCGGCATCCGTCAATGTCCACCCACCAGAGCCGGTCCTTCCACCATACGGGACCTTCGCCAAGCTGCGCGGGTTCGTCATGTATAATTTCAATAGGCATGGGAAAATGGATACCTCAGCCGAAGGGGTAAGGAAAGGCCCAATGGACCAGCAGCACCTCGACCAGGCCGGCCAGTGAGACCACACTGACTGAAATGGTCCAGGTCCTGAGGGTTTCCAGCTCGCTGAATCCGGTCATCTTGCAGACAATCCAGAAACCGCTGTCGTTCATCCAGGAACCAAACATGGCCCCGAAGGCTATGGCCGCGAAAATGTAGAAGGGATCGAAACCGGGAGCGGAGCCTGCCCCCAGGATGCCGGCCATGATGCCTGCGCAGGTGATCATGGCGATGGTGCTTGAGCCCTGGGCGACTTTCATGACGGCGGCGATGAGCCAAGCCAAAAGGACCATTGAAAGCCCGGTGCCACCGGTCAGGGCGGTCAGCGATTCCCCGATGCCGGACTGGCGGATCATCCCGCCGAAGGCCCCGCCCGCGGAGG
>CAJXMX010000361.1 GCA_913056355.1 uncultured Opitutales bacterium | reverse complement strand
CCAGGACCTGCACAAGGAACTGGGGGGGGCCGTCAGCCGTTTTCTCGGTACGGAGGACACCATCCTCTACGCGGCCTGCTTCGATGCCAACGGGGGCGTTTTCGAGCCGCTCCTGGGCGAGGAGGACGCCATCATCAGCGACCAGTTGAACCATGCCAGCATCATCGACGGGGTGCGGCTCTGCAAGGCCCGGCGGTTCCGGTACAGGCACAACGACATGGCCGACCTGGAGCAACAGTTGGAAGCGGCCTCGGGAGCCAGGACCAGGCTGATTGTCACGGACGGTGTCTTTTCGATGGACGGGATTATCGCCTACCTGCCGGGGATCGTGAAGCTGGCGGAAAAGCATGACGCACTGGTCATGGTCGACGATTGCCACGCCACGGGCTTCATGGGCACCCACGGGCGGGGGACGCACGAACATCACGGGCTGATGGGGAAAATCGACATCCTGACGGGAACCCTCGGCAAGGCCCTTGGCGGGGCCAGCGGGGGATATGTCAGCGGCCGGAAGGAAATCGTCGAACTCCTGCGCCAGCGTTCCCGTCCGTATTTGTTTTCCAATACACTGGCACCGCCAATCGCGGCGGCCTCGCTCAAGGTCCTGCAGATGCTGGAGGGTTCGACCGGACTGCGGGACAAGCTGATGGAGAACACGCGTTACTACCGGGCCGGCCTGGAAAATCTGGGCTTGGAGATCAGGGGCAGCGAGCATCCCATCGTCCCGGTCATGGTGGGGGATGCCGCCCTGTCGCAGAAGATCGCCGGTCGAATGCTGGAGCTGGGCATCTACGTGGTCGGGTTCTTTTACCCGGTGGTTCCGCAGGGACAGGCGCGGATCCGGACCCAGGTCAGCGCCGGCCATTCACGGGAGGACCTGGACCGCACCCTTGAGGCCTGGAGGCAGGTCAGGGACGAGTTTGGCCTGGGCGGTTGAGGGCTTCCATCAGGTGCTTCAGGATCCGGTCCGTGGAGCCGCGGGAGGTCTCGATGAACTTGTAGGCCTGCCGGCCCATCCGGGCGCGCGCTTCCGGGTCTTCCAGCAAATCCCGCAAGGCGGGTTCCAGGGCATCCCCGGAGTCAATCCGGCAGGCCGCCTCGTTGTCCAGAAGGGCACGGGAAATATCACGGAAGTTGCTCATGTCCGGACCGAAGATCATGGGCTTGCCCAGGGCGGCCGCCTCGACCGGTGTCTGTCCG
This sequence comes from uncultured Opitutales bacterium, assembly GCA_913056355.1. Lineage (GTDB taxonomy): Bacteria > Verrucomicrobiota > Verrucomicrobiia > Opitutales > Oceanipulchritudinaceae > Oceanipulchritudo. The sequence continues at coordinate 2,531 of CAJXMX010000361.1, read as the reverse complement.
CCCGAATTCGGAGGCAGGGACTTGCCGACGAAAAGCAGGTCGGAGAAGCGGGTCAGCATGCGCAGCTCACCGGTGGTATCGGCAATGTAGAGATCCGTTTCCCCATCGGCCTGGCGGCTGTCGGAGCGGAAATGGAACCGCACCGGAAAGTCCCGGACAAGGGCCTGGAGCTCCTTCTTGCGCTCGGCGTGCCGGGGAACGATCAGGAGGCGCAGTCCGGGAAAGGATTCACGCAGGTTGAGGTAGGCCCGGATTAGGGCGGATTCCTCGCCCGGCCAGGTCGAGCTGCCGAGGAGGAGGAGAATGTCGTTCCCGGTGAATCCGAGTTCCGCCAGCAGGTTGCTGCGCTCTCCTTCGCTGGGAGGCGCCTCCTGTTCCACATCCAATTTGAGGTTTCCGGTCAGGATAATGTCTTCCTCCGGAATCCAGCCCAGTCGGCGGAAGCGGTCCTGGTCGCTGGTACTGCCGGCGAGGATGCTGTGGAGGCGGGACAAATAGGGCCGCAACAGGCGGCGTGCCTTCAGGTGCCGCGAGTAGGACCGGTCCGAGAGTCGCGCATTGGCCAGGATGACCGGCACCTTGAGCCGGTGGGCCTGGTAGATGTGCTCGGGCCACAGTTCGCCTTCCATGAGGACGGCCAGGTCCGGTTCGAGGATACGCCAGGCGCGGGCGCTGCAGGGCCAGAAGTCGAGGGGGAACATCCCGTGCCAGGCGGTCAGGCCGGCATATTTGTCCTTCAGGACCCGCAGCCCGGTGCTTGTGGTGGTGGTCAGGATGATCTCCACTGCGGGATCGGCGGAGAGTTTTTTCAACAACGGACCGATGGCCATCAGCTCTCCCACGGAGACGGCTTGTATCCAAATTCGTTTGACGTTCTTGCGCTTTGGGGGAACGTTACGCATCACGCCGAACCGGTTCCCGAATCCCACCCGGTAGCCTCCCCGCCGCCACATGCGCAAGGCGTAATATGGCAGGCCCAGGAGCAGGGCCGGAAGGAATATCAGCCGGTAGAGCAACATCATACCTGACCATACCATTTGAAACTGATGCCAATGAACAAGCTTAATTCCTTCACGAGCAAATCCGGGCTTCTGGTAATTTTCCTGTCCGTCACCCTTTCCGGATGGGCACAGTCCTGGCCCCAGGAAGGCAGCGACCTGCCGGCAGACCCCCGGGTCGAGTGGGGCGTCATGGACAACGGCATCCGCTACGTCATCATGCCCTGGCAGGAACCTCCGGAGCGGGTCAGCCTGCGCCTGCTGGTGGAAGCCGGGTCGATGCATGAGACGGACCGGCAGAAAGGCCTGGCCCATGCCATCGAGCACATGGCCTTCAACGGCACGCGGCATTTTTCATCAGGTGAGATGGTTGAATATTTCCAGCGACTCGGGATGGCCTTCGGTCCGGACACCAACGCCCATACCTGGTGGCGGGAAACGGTCTACAAGCTGGAGCTGCCGCGCAATGACGAGGCGCTTCTGCGGGACGGCATTCAGCTCCTGCGCGACTACGCGGACGGTATTCTCTTCCAGGAAGAGGAAGTGGAGAAGGAGAAGGGGGTCGTCCTGAGCGAATTCCGGGACGGCAATTCACCGCAGTTCAAGGAGTACCGGGACGGGTTGAAATTCGCCCTGCCGGATTCCCTGCTCTCGAGGCGGATCACCATCGGTGACGAGGACGTGATCCATATGGCGACGCGGCAGGACCTGGTCGACTACTACGGGAAGTGGTACACCCCGGACCGCATGGTCCTGATCGCGGTGGGGGAAGTCTCCCCCGATCAGATTCAATCGCTTTTCAAGGAATACTTCGGGGACATGGAGGCCAACGAAAACCCGGTCCCGGATCCGGATCTCGGGGAAATTGTTCCAGTGGCGGAGAAGACGCGCCTTTACAGCGATCCCGAGTTGCCCATGGGGGAATTGGAAATCTACACCCGGCGGGAAATCGATCCGGTCACGGACGACCTGGCCTTCCGGGTGGAACGAATCCGGTCCGACCTGGCCAATGCCATGCTCAGCCGTCGCTTCGAGAAGCTCAGCAAGGAAGAGGGCGCCCCGTTCTCCAGCGGGCAGGGTTACGATTACCGCTGGCTGGACTTTGTCCGCTATTCCGGGGTCGCGATGAGCTTTGAGCCGGTCAACTGGAAGGATGCCATGGACGTGGCGGTGACGGAACTGAAGCGGGCTGTCGAGTATGGCTTTTCCGAGTCCGAGCTGGCCGAGGCCAAGGCCAACCTGATCAATGGTTTCGAGGAAGCCGCGGCCCGGGCTTCGACCCGCAAGAGCCGGGACCTTTCCTCGTCGATTGTCCGTTCCGTGAGGGACGAGATTGTGTTCATGGATCCGGTCATGCGCCGCGATATCATGGTCCCGTCCGTGGAGGCGATCACCCTGGAATCCGTCAATGCGTCCCTTGCCGATGCATGGGGCCAGGAAGAGAGGCTGGTCAGCCTGAGCGGCAATTTCGGGAGCCTGGTCGGGGAGCAGTTCAATGCCGCCGAGGCCCTGGAAGTGGAGCCCCCGGCCGAG
>CAJXMX010000360.1 GCA_913056355.1 uncultured Opitutales bacterium | reverse complement strand
TGCGCCACGGATGGCGGACCGGGATCGCCACCACGGCCGGTATCCTGACCGGGGTCAGCCTCCAGATCACCCTCGGGATTGTCGGCGTCAGCTACCTCGTCAGCCAACATCCCGCCCTGCAGAATGCCATCGCCCTGGCCGGTGGAATCTGGCTCCTGTACCTTGGCGGGCGGGGCCTGCTGCCGTCCGGCAAAAGCCACGGCCCCGGCAAGCCTGCCGCGCGGGAGGAAATCTCCGGGTTTGTCTCCGCCTGGAACCAGGGCCTCCTCGTCAATGTCCTCAATCCCAAGGCCCTCCTCTATTTCCTAAGCATCTTCTCCGGCCTGCTCGGAGCCCAGGTCGACCTCCTGACCCGCCTCACCTGCGGAGCGGCCATGATCGGGAGCCAGGCCCTGGCCTTTTCCACCGTGGCCATCCTCATGTCCCGGCCCACCTTCAAGGATCGCTGGATCCGTCTGCAGGGATGGCTCGACCGCGGCATCTCGATTGTCTTAATCCTCATCGGCCTATGGATTTGCCTGCACAGCCTCTTCTCGTTCCTGGACTGATCCAGGTCGCGGGGGTGCACGACCTTCGGGAAGCGGCCATGCTTCTCGACTGCGGCGTCGACCTGATCGGCATCCCCCTCCGCCTGCCGGTTAATGCCGAGGACCTGGATGATGCGGCCGCGGCCGCCATCAGCCGCGCCCATCCCGGCCGCTGCTGCCTCATCACCTACCTCGACCGGGTTCGTGACATAGCGGACCTGGCCCGGTATCTGGAAGTTCGCTACATCCAGTTGCACGGACCGGTCGACCCGGCCATCCTGCCCCGGCTGCGGGAAGCCCTGCCCGGGGTCTGCCTGATCAAGAGCCTGGTTGTCGGCCTGGGCAGCGAAACGGAGCTGTTCGCCACCCTGCAGGCCTGCGCGCCCGGGGTGGACGCCTTCATCACCGACACCTACAATCCCCGGACCCGGGCCGGGGGGGCCACCGGCCTGACCCACGACTGGACCATCAGCCGCCGCCTGGCCGTGTCCAGCCCGCGCCCGGTCATTCTCGCCGGCGGGCTCAATCCCGGAAACCTGGCCGCCGCCATCGCCGCCGCGAAGCCTTACGGGGTCGATGTCCACACGGGAGTGGAAGGCCCGGACGGCCGCAAGGATCCCGCCCTGGTCCGCTCCTTCGTGCGCATTGCCCGCGATTCTTTCCGGAAATATTGAATGCCGCTCCCGACTGGGGATCAGATATATTGTCTGGCCAAGCGTCCGAAGTTCGTTAGGCTGCAAGACTCCCAATAGGGTCAAGTCGAAATCTTAGCATGACAGAAGTGGAATCGTGTATCATAGTCGGTGCCGGCATTGCCGGCTTGTTGGCCGCCCAGCGGTTGATGCGTTACGACATCAAGGTCACCTTGATTGAAAAAAGCCGCGGTTACGGCGGGCGCATGGCGGTCAAGACGATCGGCGATTCCACGTTTGATGCCGGGGCCCAGTTCATGACCACCCGGGACCTGATCTTCCGCGAAAGGGTCGAGTCCTGGCTGGCCCAGGGGGAAGTGCTCCCCTGGTATCCCGGTCCCCTGCGCAACATGCGCTATGTCGGCAGCCACGGAATGACCACCGTGCCCAACCGGATCGGCAAGTCCCTTGATGTCCGTCTTTCCGAACGGGTGACCAAACTCCGCTTCGGCAAGAAAGGCTGGACCGTGACCACGGAGCCACACGGCGGCAAGGAAAAGCAGACCTATCACGGCGACTGGCTGATCCTGACTCCGCCGGTCCCGCAGTGCCTGCAACTCCTGGGCGACTCCAAGATCGAGCTCGACTACGACGAGGAGGAAGAACTCAAGAAAATCACCTACATGCGCTGCCTCACGGTCATGGCCCAGCTCAACGGCCCTTCCGGCCTGCCCAATCCCGGAGCCATGGACCTGAACCACGATGTCCTGCGCTGGATTGGCGACAATCACATGAAGGGAATCTGCAAGACGCCCGGCGCCATCACCATTCACAGTTCCCCGAAATTTGCCGAGGCCTACTGGGATCGTCCCGAGGAGGAACGGATCCAGGCCATGCTGACGGCCGCCAAACCATTCATCAAGGCCGAGGTCGTCGAGGCCACCGGCCACCGCTGGCGCTACAGCGATCCGATCCGCATCTACAAGGAAAAGCATCCTTTCAGGAAGCCCTATTTCATCGACGAGTCCCTCAACCTGGGAATGGCCGGAGACGGCTTCAACGGTCCCCGGATCGAGGCCGCCGGCCTCAGCGGAATGGAGTTGGCCTCGACCATCATCAGCCCCCTTTGAGGCAAAAGGAATCGATAGCGGCCATGATGGATTGACGCGGGGCCAAGCCTGGCAACAGTAGGCGGCATGTCAAAGGCTGTACTACTGGTCAACCTGGGCTCCCCCGAATCCACCTCGGTGGCCGATGTCAAACGCTACCTCGACGAGTTCCTGACCGATGAGCGGGTCATCGACAAGGCCTTTGTCCGGAAGGTCATCGTTCCCCTCGTCATCCTCAATACGAGACCCAAAAAATCAGCGGAGGCCTACGCCAGCATCTGGACCGGTGAAGGATCCCCGCTGATCGTCACCAGCGAACACCAGGCACAGTTGCTGGGCGACAAGATAGCGCCCAAGGTCTACCTGGCCATGCGCTACGGGAATCCCTCCATCGCTTCCGTGCTCGAACAGATCCTCAGGGACGGGGTCACCTCGCTTTATGTGATCCCCCTCTACCCGCAGTACGCCATGTCCAGCTACGAGACCGTGGTCGTCAAGGTCATGGAGGAAATCAACCGCCTGAAGCCGGAACTGGATGTCGATTTTCTCCAGCCGTTCTACAACGACCCGGAATACCTGGACATCCTTGCGGCCAGTATCGGGGAGCATCTTCCGGATGATTCGGACAAACTCCTCTTCAGCTTCCATGGCGTGCCGGAACGGCACCTGCGCCTCTCCGATCCCTCCCACGCCCATTGCCTTTGCGTGGCCGACTGCTGCCACCGGGCCAATCCGGCCCACGCCACCTGCTACAAGCACCAGTGCCTGGCCACCGTGAAGGGTGTGGTGGAGCGGCTTGGCCTGGACGAGGACCGCTACTTTGTCTCCTTCCAGAGCCGTCTTGGCCGGGATCCCTGGCTGCAGCCCTACACCGACGCCACCCTCGAGGCCTGGGGGAAAAAGGGGATCCGCAAGGTCCGCGTGGTTTGTCCCGCCTTCGTCACCGACTGCCTGGAAACCCTCGAGGAAATCGCCGAGGAGGGTAAGGAAACCTTCATGGAGGCCGGCGGGGAGGATTACGCGGTGATCCCCTGCCTGAATGAAGATCCCCGCTGGATTCAATTTCTTGCAGACCGCGTGGAAAGCTGGCTACATTCCAAAGCCTAATCCATTCTCATTATGCTTTCCCTCGACAAGTGGCTCCTGTTGACCGGGACCTTGGCCTACATGGCCGCCCTCATCACCACGCTGATCCGGCTGGCCCGGCGGCGTGAACCCTTGCACGGCACCAACCTGATCCTGATCCTCGGCGGCTGGCTGATCCAGACCGCCGGGCTGTGGATGATCGGCATGACCGCCCGGCAATGCCCGATCCGCAATCCCTTCGAGGTGTTCCAGTTCGTCAGCTGGTCCATCATTATCCTCTGGCTCTTCACCGGCCAGGTCTTCCGCCTCTCCCTCTTCGGGGCCGGTTGCGCCACCCTGGCCGCGATTATCAGCTTTTTGTCCTTCCTGATGCCCGGACTGGACGGTTCCGTGGCC
>CAJXMX010000359.1 GCA_913056355.1 uncultured Opitutales bacterium | reverse complement strand
CATCGTGGAGCAGGGCCTCGGCGGCGAAAGCGCCCTCGGAACGGAAAAGAAGATCGACGGCAAGAAATACCTGACCGGGCTGGTCCGGAACCGCGAGGAACTGGAGAAAATCACCAGCAACCGGGCCCGCCGGGGCGGCCGCTATTACCCGAACATGCTCAAGGAGGCGATGGATACCGGCCGGGTGGGGGAGTTTACCGGCCTGCTGGCCGGCATGGACTTTGGCGAGCCCCGCTACCTTCCCGGCTACGCCCCGGAGGACAACCGCGGCCTGACGTTCAGGATCCTCGGGCCCGTCCCCCGGGACATCGGGCATGGCAAGCCCGGCCTGCCCTGGCTGGGCAGCACCGGAAAGACCAAGAACGGCCACTCCGTGGTCCTGCTCCTGGAAATCGGCCATGTCCGCATACTCCTGGGCGGGGACCTCAATGAAAGGGCCCATGAGTATCTGCTGAACCACTACACGGGCCTGGATCCGGAACCGAAGACTCCCAGCAAGCTGAAGGAACTGGTCGAGGCCGGGAAGAAGGTCTTCGAGGTGGATATCGCCAAGGCCTGCCATCATGGCAGCGCCGATGTCCTGCCGGCCTTCCTGGCCGCCACCAACACCCTGGTGACCGTGGTCTCCAGCGGCGACAACGAGCCGCATTCCCATCCCCGACCCGACACCCTGGGCATGATCGGAAAGTACGGCCGTTCCGACCGGCCGATGATTTTCTCCACCGAGCTGGCCCGGACGGGCAGCGAGGAAATCAAGCATCCCAACGTGGTGCGCCGTGAATTGCGCCAGGTCATCGACCTGGAGACGGCCATCCTGAATGATCCCAACGCCTCCGCCGCGGAGAAACAGGCGGCCGACAAGCGGCTGGAGGATCACCTCCAGGTCATCCAGCGCTCGGTGGCCAACTACGGCATGATCAACGTCCTCACCGACGGCGACAAGGTGGTCATCGCCCAGCGCCTGGAAAAGGAGCGCTCCAAGTCCCAGCGCTGGGACCTGTACCGGTTCGAGACCGACTCCCACGGGCGGCTCCACTATGTGGATTAAGCGGCCTACCGGGCCACAAGCGTGCCGGCTGTGCCGCCCATCCGGAGGATGAAGGCCTGGCGCCGGCCCGCGGCGGTGATTCCGTAGCCCACGATGGTTGTTCCGTCGGCGCTGATGGCGGTGGCCCGGTCCAGGACGAAGCCCTGCCGGCCGACGCCGTTGGCATCGAGCAGGTCATTCAGGTCAACCGGGCCCCAGTCGGTATCGACGGACCAGATACAGGCCCGTGATTCCGCATCGTAGGGCTCGGTGATCCGGTTGCTTTTCAAAACCGGCGGATCCCCAATCCCGGTCCGGCCCACGACAATGGTGCCGTCCCCGCTGACATCGGCCGCACTGGAATAAGCCTCCGGCTCGGGCGGGGGAGGGAGGGTCATGACCTTGCCGACTTCCCAGAGACAGGCCGTGTAGTTGCCCCGCTCAAGCTTGAAGGTGGCTTTATAGGCATCCCCGGCGATGTATCTGCCGTCGGCCGACACCGCCCTGGCCAGGCTGGAATCCATTTCCGGTGGATACTTCAGGGAAATGACTTTCCCGTCCTTCCACAGGGCGGCCTCGGTGATAAGGATCCGGTTGCGGATGTAGCTCATGTTGCGGTAACGGTCCAGGGCGAACCCGACCGCCACCCGGCCGTCATCCGAGAGCGCGTTGGCCTTGGTGATGTGGAACTCCGAGGGCATGGCCAGGCGCCGGTATTCGCCGTCCCGCCAGCGGTAGGACTGGCCGCGTTTGTTGAAGCAGACCGTTTCCCCGTCGCCGCTGAGGATGCTCGACCAGTAACTGTGCTGCTCCCTGATGAGGAACCTCCATTGCCCCTCGTCCCATGTGTAGATGCCGCCACGGTAGCCAGGGGCGCTGGCCAGCAGTGCCATCCCGTCATTGGAGATGCTGATGCTGGTGGCGTCACTGTTGCGCCAGCCTCCGCGGTTCACGTATCCCAGGTCCGAAAGCCTGCCGTTCTCCCAGCGCCAGATCCGGTCGCCGCTGACGCCGACCACGACGCTGCCGTCACCGGACACATCCCGTGCCTCGCTTACCAGTTCACCGGGGAGGACCCCGGGCAGGACCAGCTCGATCTCCGCCGGGGCCGGGCTGAAGAACCCGGAAATTCCCGGGAGCAGGATACACAGGCCCCGAAAGGCCTTTTGTATCCGGACCCTCGTTGTGCTCGAAAGCCTCACGACCCATACTATAGATTTGCTCCAGCTGAAATTCAATCCAAGCCTGAGGGTTGATGAGCAGAAAGAAAAAGCCCGTGACCCCCGCCGGCCATGCAGCCCATACCAGATCTGCCGAGGATAGCGCGCTGCCGGGCAGGTTCGAACGGCCGGTCAAAATTACCGTGACCGGTGCCGGAAGCATGTTCACCCCGAGGCTGGTCAACGACCTCCTGCGAACCCCCGGAGTGCGGGGCGGGGTGATCGCCCTGGTGGATATCGATTCCGGTCGCCTGCGGACCATGGCCCGCCTGGTCCGGAAGCTGGTCGAAGGGGTGGGGGCGGAAAACTGGAAGGTGCAGGCCAGCACCGAGCGGCGGAAGGTTCTCAAGGGAACGGATTACCTGATCAACACCATCGAGGTCAGCGGATCGGAGTGTGTGGCTTACGATAACGACATTCCGCTCAAGTACGGCGTGGACCAGTGTATCGGGGACACCATCGGCCCCGGGGGACTTTTCAAGGCCCTGCGGACCATTCCGGCCTGGCTGGATATCCTCCGCGACTGCGAGGAGTTGTGTCCCGGGGCGCTGGTTCTCAACTATACCAATCCGATGGCCATGCTCTGCACGGCGGCGGCCCGGACGACAAGGATGCAGGTGGTCGGCCTCTGCCACAGCGTCCAGGGAACCAGCAACCTGCTGGCAAAGTATGCCGGGGTGCCCTGCCACGAAATGCGCTGGGAATGCGCCGGCATCAACCACCTGGCCTGGTTCACGAAACTGCAGCACCAGGGCCGGGACCTGTACCCGGAATTGAACAGGAAATTCTCCCAACAAATCCGGCAGGCCCTGGAGGAGTATGAGGCCGGCCAGATACCGCCGGAATACCTGGCCGCGGACCGCCTCCCGGAGGACGCCCCGGATCACCGGCGGGACCTCGTCCGCAAGGACATGTGCCTGCACTTCGGGGCCTTCATTACCGAGAGCTCCGGGCATCTTTCCGAGTACCTGCCGTACTACCGGAAATCAGTGGAGGGACGGAAGCTCCTTCGTGCCGGATACGAGGGCGCCTCCCGCTTCTATGCCTCCAATTGGCCGGCCTGGCGCGCCGACGCCGACCGCTCCCGCCTGGCCATGCTCCGCGGGGAGGAATCCATGGACTGGGACCGCAGCTGGGAGTATGCCTCCTGGATCATCGAGGCCCGGGAAAAGAATGTCCCCTGGCGCTTCCATGGGAATGTCATGAACCAGGACGGCGGCAGTGCTGGGCGTCTCATTACCAACCTGCCGGACAATGCCTGCGTCGAGGTGGCCTGCATGGTCGATGCCAACGGCTTCCAGCCAACCCGCTATGGCGCCCTGCCTCCCCAGATGGCCGCCCTCTGCTCCGCCAACCTGGCCCTCTTCGAGCTCGGCGCCCGGGCCGCCATCGAGCGCAGCAGAGAGCTGGCCGTCCAGGCCCTGATGCTGGATCCGCTCAGCGCGGCGGTCTGCACCCCCGCCCAGATCAAATCCATGGCCCTGGAGCTTTTTCAGGCCGAGAAGGATTTCCTGCCGGGGTAC
>CAJXMX010000358.1 GCA_913056355.1 uncultured Opitutales bacterium | reverse complement strand
CATGTCGATCTCGGGGCCCGGCAACCCGGGAGTGTAGATAATGCCAATCACCGCGTCATTGCGGTCCCAGGCCTGGCTGGCGGAAAAGCGCCCGCCGTTCAGCGTCTGCGGATAAATCCATCCGGTCCGGGTGTCGACAAAGCCGTCCCTGGCGTAGATCAGGTTGCCGATCTGCAGGTCCGGCTCCTCCTCCTGCACGGTGGAATTCGTGCGGGCAGGAGGGGGCGGCGTGGCGCAGCCCGTGAGGATCAGCAGCCCGGCGATCAGGTATAGAAATAGTCTGTGGTGTTTCATGGTTGCAGTTCCGTGCAGGAATAAGCGGACAACCTGCCAATTTAAAGCCACCATCACACCGGCGGGTGGGATTTACAGGATTTTGGAAATTCCGTCCGGCCTTTTAAGCCGGCTGGGCAAATTGTCCCGGAAAGGCCCGCTATAGGCTGGCCAGGATCTCGTTGAAGGTCGCGCTGGGCCGCATCGCCGCGGCCGCCTTTTCCTCGTCCGGCCAGTAGTAGCCGCCGATGTCCACGGGATTGCCCTGGACCCCGAGCAGCTCGGCCACGATCTTGTCCTCGTTCCGGGCCAGCTTCTCCGCCAGCGGGGCGAAGCGGGCCTTGAGCCCGGCATCCTCGTCCTGCGCAGCCAGGGCCTGGGCCCAGTACAGGGCCAGGTAGAAGTGGCTTCCGCGGTTGTCGATCCCGCCCAAGCGCCTCGTGGGGGATTTGTTGGTCTGGAGGAACTTGCCGTTGGCCTGGTCCAGGGTGGTGGCCAGGATTTTGGCCTGCCGGTTGCTGAAGACCTTGGCCAGGTGCTCGAAGGATACCGCCAGGGCCAGGAATTCCCCGAGGGAATCCCAGCGGATGTAGTCCACCTCGACAAACTGCTGGACGTGCTTCGGGGCCGAGCCGCCGGCGCCCGTCTCGAAGAGCCCGCCCCCGTTCATCAGGGGCACGATGGAGAGCATCTTGGCACTGGTGCCGACCTCGAGGATCGGGAAAAGGTCGGTCAGGTAGTCCCGCAGGACGTTGCCGGTCACGGAGATGGTGTCCTTGCCCTCGACGATCCGCTCCAGGCTGAAGCGGCAGGCCTCGGCCGGGGGCAGGACATGGATATCCAGCCCGTTGGTGTCGTGATCGTGCAAATACTGGGCGACCTTGCGGATCAGCTCCGCGTCGTGGGCGCGCTCCTCGTCCAGCCAGAAGACGACCGGGTCGCCGGTGTCGCGGCCGCGGGAGACGGCCAGCTTGACCCAGTCCCGGATGGCGGCGTCCTTGGTCTGGCAGGCGCGCCAGATGTCGCCGGCCTCGACGTCGTGGGAAATCATGACATTGCCGGCCTCGTCGACCACCTGGACATGTCCCTTGGCCGGGATCTCGAAAGTCTTGTCATGGGAGCCGTACTCCTCCGCCTTCTGGGCCATCAGGCCGACATTGGGGACCGAGCCCATGGTCCGGGGATCAAGGGCCCCGTTCTCACGGCAGAAATCGATCACCGCCTGGTAGACCCCCGCGTAACTGCTGTCGGGAATCACGGCCAGGGTGTCCTGGGTCTTGCCCTCGGCGTTCCACATCTGCCCGGAGGTGCGGATCATGGCCGGCATGGAGGCGTCGATGATGATGTCGCTGGGCACATGGAGGTTGGTAATGCCCTTGTCGGAATTGACCATGGCCAGCGCCGGGCCCTTGGCGTAGGCGGCCTTGATGTCGGCCTTGAGGGCGGACTGCTGCTCCTCCGGGAGCTGGTCCAGCTTGCCCGCCAGGTCGCCGAAGCCGTTGCGGAAATCGACACCGAGCTCCTTCAGGGCATCGCCGTGCTTCCCGACCAGGTCCTTGAAATAGACCTCCACCGCGTGACCGAAAATGATCGGGTCGGAAACCTTCATCATGGTGGCCTTGAGGTGCAGGGAAAAGAGGACGCCCTCCTCGCGGGCCCGCTCCACCTGCTTGCCGAGAAACTCCACCAGGGCCGCCTTGCGCATGACCGTGCCGTCGAGGACCTCCCCTTCCTTGAGCGGCAGGGAAGCCTTGAGGACTTCCACGGAACCGTCGTCACCGACAAACTCGATCCGGGCGGTGGTGGCATGCGGCACGGTGACGGAAAGCTCGTTGGAGAAAAAATCGTCCTCGCCCATGGTGGCCACGTTGGTCTTGGAGTCCTTGCTCCATTCACCCATGGAATGGGGGTGCGAACGGGCGTATTCCTTGACCGCGCGCGGGGCCCGGCGGTCGGAATTGCCCTCGCGGAGGACCGGGTTGACCGCGCTGCCCTTGACCTTGTCGTAACTGGCCTTGATCTTTTTCTCCTCCTCGGTCGAGGGGTTGACCGGGTAGTCCGGCAGGTCGTAGCCCTTCCCCTGCAGCTCGGCGATGGCCGCCTTGAGCTGCGGCATCGAGGCGCTGATGTTGGGCAGCTTGATGATGTTGGCCGCCGGATCATGGGTCAGCTGGCCAAGGTAGGCCAGGTCGTCGCTGATCCTTTGCTCCTCGGTCAGGCATTCCGGAAACTGGGAAAGGATCCGCCCGGCCAGGGAAATGTCGCGCGTCTCGATCGCGATGCCGGCCGGCTCGGTGAAGGCGCGGATGATGGGAAGCAGGGAGTAGGTGGCGAGAGCCGGGGCCTCGTCGGTCTTGGTGTAAATGATGGTCGGTTTCTGGGACATGGTTCTAGGTTCAGGAAATCCTGACTGTGCGGCTCAATCCGTGATGTGCAATGGGAAATTGCCTCAGGGCTCAAGGGGGCCTTCCCGCCAATTGGCTTGAACCAGCCGAGTGGTCTTCAAATGCTGAAGGAATGAAGCGCTTGAATGGAAAATGGGCCCTGGTAACCGGTTCCAGCCGCGGAATCGGTCAACTGGTGGCCGAGGCCCTGGCCGCGGAAGGCTGCAATATCGTCGTCCATGGTCGCGAGGAAATGAACTGCATTGCCACCCTGGAACGGATCGGGGCCTACACCGTGGAGACTTTCGCGGCCCCGGGGGAACTGGGAACCGCGGAAGGCGAAGCGGCCGTCATCGAAGCGGTCAGGAAGGGCTGTCCACAATTGGACATCCTGTACAACAACGCGGCTGTCATGAGCCAGTGGCACGACAGCACCTTCGCCATATCGGACAAGCACTGGCGGACGGTGTTCGAGGTCAATTTCTTTTCCATGGTGCGGCTCTGTGATGCCTTTGTTCCCGGGATGGTCAGGAATGGCTGGGGCCGGGTGGTCAATGTCACCTCCGGGATGCGCGACCTGCCGCAGCTCTCGCCCTACAGCGTCAGCAAGGCGGCAATCGACAAGTACACCCAGGACATGGCGGCAGAGCTGAAAGGGACGGGAGTCCTGGTCAACACCATGGATCCGGGCTGGCTCAAGACCGACCTTGGCGGCGACCAGGCGGACCACGAGGTGCGCACCGTCCTGCCCGGGGCCCTGGTTCCGGTCCTGATCGACGAAAAAGCGGGCAGCGGACGCCTTTATGCAGCCCAGGACTACCGCAGCCTGGGGTTCGATCCCAAGCAGCGGTCATGATCTGATCCCAGACTGTAAGGAGCCGATTTCCGGGCGGTCAGGAGATCAGGAGTTGTTCCCGGACCATCAAGAGCCGATTGCTCGGGCGGTCAGGCGGTGATCCCGGGCTGTCATTAGTTGATCCCGTGTTGGCATGAGCCGATTGCTCGGGCGGTCAGGCGGTGATCCCGGGCTGTCATTAGTTGATCCCGTGTTGGCATGAGCCGATTGAGGGATAGATGGACGGACGGCCAAAGGCCGGACCCTATACCAGCCCCGACCGCAGGTCGGGGTCAAACAGGGCATTTCCCG
>CAJXMX010000357.1 GCA_913056355.1 uncultured Opitutales bacterium | reverse complement strand
TCCCGCTGGAATTCAAGGGGCCCGGCCAGGCCGGCCCGGACGAAGCCGCCGAATCTCAGCCCTGAGGCCCTGCCATGACCGTTACCGCCCAGTTCCCGTACTGCGAGTCGCGTATCCAGTCCGTTCGCCGCCGGTCCCGTGAGGTCCGCATCGGCGAGGTGGCCGTCGGCGGAAACAACCCCATCGCGGTCCAGTCCATGACCACCACCCCGACGCAGGACGTGGCGGCCACCGTCCGGCAGGCCATTGCCATGGCCGAGGCGGGATGCCAGATTGTCCGCATCACGGCCCAGAACGTGAAGGCGGCGGAAGCGCTGGGACCGATCCGCAAGGAGTTCTCCGCCGCGGGGTTTGCGGACGTCCCCCTCGTGGCGGACATTCATTTCCTCCCCCAGGCGGCCATGGAGGCGGCCAGGCATGTCGAGAAGGTCCGGATCAATCCGGGCAACTATGCGGACAAGAAGAAATTCCAGGTCAAGGAGTATTCGGACAGTGAATACGAGGCGGAGCTGGAACGCCTGCACGAGGCCTTTTCCCCGATCGTCCTGCGCTGCAAGGACCTGGGCCGGGCGATGCGGATCGGGACCAACCACGGGAGCCTCTCGGACCGGATCATGAACCGTTACGGGGACAGCCCGCTGGGCATGTGCGAAAGCGCCCTGGAGTTCATCCGCATCGCCGAGTCGCATGGCTTTCACGACATCATCCTTTCCATGAAGGCCTCCAACCCGAAGGTGGCCATCCAGGCCTACCGGCTGATCGTGGCCCGGATGCTGGAGGAGAACATGCATTATCCGCTGCACCTGGGCGTGACGGAAGCCGGTGACGGGGACGATGCCCGGATCAAGAGCGCCATCGGCATCGGATCCCTCCTCTATGACGGCCTCGGGGACACCATCCGGGTCTCCCTGACAGAGGATCCGGTGGCCGAAATCCCGGTGGCCCGCGCCCTGGCCGACAAGGCCCAGTCCCTCTGGATTGAATCGGCCACCCACGAGCCGGCGGACATCATCAATCCCTTTGAATACACCCGGCGGGAGATTCCCGACCAGCCCTTTGGAAGGGACCTCAAGCTGGGTATCCTGGAACCGCCGGTGGTCATCCAGCCGGGACCTCCGACCGAGGCCCTGCCGGGACCGGACGCTTATGGCCAGGCCCTGGCCGGGGCCCAGACCGCCCTCAAGGACGCCCGCATCGAGGGCCTCCTGCTCCCGGTCAGCGACAAGGTCCTGGCCGACCCGGAAGCCTGGCGCGAAGCTATCGGGGAGAAGGTTTCCGCCGTCATCTGGGACACGGAAGGATACGGCCCCACGGAAATTTCCGAAAAGCTGGCCCGCGCTTCCCGTCCGGGAGACGTCTGGCTGGCCGAGTTCACCAGCCGTCCGGACTGGGTCGACCTCTGCAGCAACGCTGAATACCACGGCGTCCGCGCCGCCCTGGCGGCCTTTCCCTGGCAGCTGAATGAACTGTTCGAGGATGACTTTGTCTGCGGCGGCGCTCCGGTGATCCTGACTTTGCCCGCCCTGCGGACCTGCAATTCGCCGGTCCATTCCCTCGGCCACTACCGCCAGCTGGCCCAGATCCTGGCCACCATCAACAAGGGGAACCCGATCTGGATCCGCAACACCGGAACCTCCGCCATCGAGCAGGACAAGGATCACTTCGGAGACCGCCTGCTGGAGGCCAGCATGCTCTCCGGGGCCCTGATCTGCGACGGCGTGGGCGACCTCATCAGCGTGGAAACCGTCGGCCAGATCCGGCAGTCCGCGACCCTTTCCTACGACATCCTGCAGGGATCGCGGGCCCGCACCACCAAGACCGAATACGTGGCCTGCCCCAGCTGCGGCCGGACCCTCTTCGACCTCCAGACGACAACCCAGCGCATCCGGGCCGCCACCGGACACCTCAAGGGGGTTACCATCGCGGTCATGGGTTGCATCGTGAACGGCCCCGGGGAAATGGCGGATGCCGACTTCGGCTACGTGGGGGGAGCCCCCGGCAAGGTCAACCTCTATGTCGGCAAGGAATGCGTGAAGTTCCACATCCCGGCGGAGGAGGCGGTGGAGGCCCTGGTCGGACTGATCAAGGAGCACGACAAATGGCAGGATCCTCCCGTCGATGGATGAAGCCCCGTCCATCAGCCTGGACCGGATAAGCAAGCGATTCGGGGACGGCCCGCCGGTGCTGGATGAAATTTCCCTGCAGGTCGGGGGCGGACAGATCATTGCCGTCGTAGGGCCCTCGGGATGCGGCAAATCGACGCTCCTGCGCATTGTCGCCGGCCTTCTTCCGGCCAGTTCCGGTGAGGTCCGGCATTCCGGTCCCGAACCGGACATGGCCTTCATATTCCAGGACGCCACGTTGCTGCCCTGGGCCACCGTCCGGGACAACATCATCCTGCCCCATCGGCTCAGGAAGGTGGACCGCCAATCCTGGGATGGCCTGGCTGAGGAATGGGGCCGGCGCATGGGATTGACCAAGGCCCTCGACTTTTATCCCCGCCAGCTCAGCGGGGGAATGAAAATGCGGGTCTCCATCGCCAGGGCCCTCAGTTGCTTTCCCAACCTCCTCCTGCTCGACGAGCCGTTCGGGGCCCTGGACGCCATTACCCGCAACCGCCTCAACGAGGAATTGCTGGAACTCCACGCCAAGGCACGGTGGACGGGCCTCTTTGTCACCCACAGCGTGAACGAGGCAGTCTTCCTTTCCCATCGCATCGTCATCATTGGCAATAATCCCGGCCATGTCAGCGCGGTCATCGAGAATCCCCTGCCCTTCCCCCGCAATGCCCATACCCGGGAATCCCTGGAATACCTCCGCCTGGTCGGGGAGACCACGGCGCGGCTGCACGAGGTCCTTTCCGCATGAATCGTTCCGCCGGCCAGAAGATCCTCCGCATTGCCCTTCCGGTCCTCACCGGCTGCCTCCTGGTGGCCCTCTGGTACGGGATCAAGGCCGCCTTTCAGTTGCACGACTTCATCCTGCCCGCGCCCCACGACGTGCTGGCCGCCTTCTACCAGGAACGGGCCACCCTCCTCCCGGCCACCGCGGTCACCCTCGCCGGGGCCGGACTGGGATTCCTCGCCTCGGCGGTGATCGGGTTCCTCATGAGCCTCGCCCTCGTCTCCAGCAAGTGGCTCCGCTACGGGATCTATCCCTACATCATCTTCATGCAGATGACCCCCATCATCGCCACCGCCGCCATCATTGTCATCCTTTTCGATGTCGGCCTCCAGAGTGTGGCCCTGATCGCCTTCCTGATCGGGTTTTTCCCGGTCGTGGCCAGCACCCTGCAGGGGCTCCTGTCGGTCCCCGAGGGCCAGCGGGAAATGTTCCGGCTGTACCGGGCCAGCCCCTGGCAGGAACTGCTCTTCCTGCGCATTCCGAACAGCCTGCCCTGGTTCTTCACCGGCTTGAAGATTGCCGCCACCCTGGCCGTTATCGGGTCCGTCACGGGTGAAATCTTCGCCGGCTCGACCAGCCGCTCGGGAGGCCTCGGCTTCATGATCATGATCTACAAGTCCGAGCTCAAGATTGCCGCCATCTATGCCGCCACCCTGATTTGCTGCCTCCTCGGTTTCCTTTTCGTGGCCACCGTCCTCTACTTCCGGCACCTGGCCCTGCACCAGTGGCACGAGTCGGCCCTCCCGGGCCGGGAATAATCGGCTTTGGACTTTCCATTTCCGGGACTCGGGTCACTTTGAACCGCGTGCAGCCAAACCATAAAGCCTGGGATCCGGGGTTTCCCTTCGATCCGGCCCGTTTTCCCGTTTTCTACGGCTGGGTCATCATGATCGCGGCCACGGCGGGGATGCTGGCCAGCATTCCCGGCCAGACCATCGGGGTCAGCGTCTACACCGACATCTACCTTGAGG
>CAJXMX010000356.1 GCA_913056355.1 uncultured Opitutales bacterium | reverse complement strand
TACGATCTACTCAGCCGGGCCGGCGTCGGCCTGCGGCCGGTGGTTTTTCTGGACGATGACAAGGCCAAGTGGCGGCACAAGCTGCACGGAATCCCGGTCCTGGGCTCCAGCGAGGAACTGGAACTGGTCCGGGACCGGTTTGCCATCCAGGGCATCATCATCGCCATGCCCTCCGCCTCGCCGCGGAGGATCCTGGAAATAACCGAGGCGGCCCAGTCGCTGGGCCTGAGCACCGACATCATGCCCTCGGTGACCGAGCTGGCCACCGGCCAGGTCCGGGCCTCGAGGATCCGTCCGGTGGAGATCGAGGATTTGCTGGGGCGCGATCCCGTCGACCTCGACACGGAGGACATCCGGGCCCTCATCCAGGACCGGGTGGTGGTCGTCACCGGAGCCGGGGGCAGCATTGGCAGCGAGCTCTGCCGGCAGATTTTCGCCCACAGTCCGAAGCGGCTGATCCTCATCGAGCGCTGCGAGGTCCAGCTCTACCACATCGAGATGGAGCTGCGCCGCGGACCCCTGACCAACGGCAATCTCCTGGCCCTGATCGGGGATGTCTGCGACGAGGGCCGGATGCGGGAAATCCTCGACCGCTACCGGCCGGCCCTGGTTTTCCACGCCGCCGCCCACAAGCATGTCCCGATCATGGAGCACCAGCCCACCGAGGCCCTGAAGAACAACACCTTCGGGACGCGGCAGCTGGCCCTGCTGGCCTCCGAGCATGAAGTGGAGCGATTCATCCTCGTCTCCACGGACAAGGCCATCAATCCCACCAACGTCATGGGCGCCAGCAAGCGGCTGGCCGAAATTTTCATCCAGAGCCTGAGCCATTCAGGGAAAAGCCGGACCCGTTTCATGGCCGTCCGGTTTGGCAATGTGCTGGGATCCTCGGGCAGCGTGGTTCCCCTGTTCCGGAGGCAGATCGCCGAGGGCGGTCCGGTGACGGTGACCCATCCCGAGGTGATCCGCTACTTCATGACCATCCCCGAGGCCTCGGGCCTGGTCCTGCAGTGCGCCACCCAGGCCCAGGGAGGCGAAATCTTCGTGCTCGATATGGGCAAGCCGATCAAGATTGTCGACCTCGCCCGCCGCATGATCCAGCTCTCCGGATACGAACCGGAGAAGGACATTGAGATCAGCTTCATCGGCCTGCGTCCCGGGGAAAAACTTTTCGAGGAACTCCAGCATGTCGGGGAAAAGTATTCCGCCACCCACCATCCGCGCATTCTCCGCTTCACCGGCGAGCCCTATCCCCTCGAGGATGTGGAGCAATTCCTGGAGCAGCTCCGCCTGCGTCTGGGGCGCAGCAACGCCGAGGACATCAAGAAGGAGATCAAATCCTTTGTTCCGGAATATTTGCCTTACCTGACCTGATTCTCATCCCGCAGCCACATGAAGCGCGCCCTTGACCTGATCCTGGTAGCCTTGGCATTGCCCGTTTGGGGGCCGCTCTTCCTGGTCACCTGGATCGTGGTCCGGATCTGCATGGGGGCCCCGGTTTTCTTCAGGCAGGAGCGGGCCGGTTTTCGGGGAAAGGCATTCAACATACTCAAGTTTCGGACCATGAAGGACCTGCGGGATGAAGACGGCCGCCTCCTGCCGGACGCGGTCCGCCTGACCCGGTGTGGACGGACGCTGCGCAGCCTCTCCCTCGACGAACTGCCGGGCCTGCTTAATGTCCTGCGCGGGGACATGAGCCTGGTCGGGCCGCGTCCCCTGCCCACCGCTTATGTTCCCCGCTACAGCCCCGAGCAGGCCCTGCGCCTGACCTGCATGCCGGGCATCACCGGGTGGGCCCAGGTCAACGGGCGCAACCAGTTGAATTGGGAGGATCGCTTCCGCCACGATGTCTGGTACGTCCGCAACCGTTCCCTGGCCCTGGACCTGAAGATTCTCTGGATGACCGTGGCCGCGGTCATCCGCCGCGAGGGAATCTCCGGGCAGGACTCGGTCACCATGACCGAGTTCATGGGCTCTCCACCGGGCCCAGATCCCATACCTGGCAGCGCTCCAGGTCGGCCCGGCTGCCCGGATCCATCTCATAAAAGCGAATGAAGAGCCGGCCATAGGCCGCCCCGGCCGGCGCCACCATCAGGGCCCGCAGGGTTTGCGCCTGGCCATACTCCCCGGTCGGGGCCATGCGAAAGCGGCCCGATTCCGCCAGCGGCTGGAAATTCTCGTCGAAGAAATCCAGCCGGATATATAATTCACCGGACGGTGACTGTTCGGACCGCAGATCCAGGAGCCCCAGGTAGGCATGGTCCACCCGGGCCCGGAAGAACTGGAATATCTGTCCCCGCCGGATGTCCCTGGCATAAAAGCCGCCTTCCGGACCGCTGCGGCCCCACTCGGCGTTTTCGGACTCCAGGCGCTGCCGCGGCCAGGCCCGGGGATCATCGGAACGGGCAAAGGTGGTGTCCGGCAGGACCGGGACCGGATCGGCCAGGCCGGTCAGTTGACCCAGCCTGCGTAGCGCGGGCCATTTCCGGGAGGCCTGGTCCAGTTGACGGAGCAGGAGCGGATCGGCCGGTTCCAGCTGCGCCGCCCGCATGCTCATGGCCGTGAGGCTGGCTTCCGCCGAGTCATAGCGGAAAATCCAGGACAGGTCGCGGGCGTGGCGGGCGTTGGGATTCTCCCGGACGGCCGTCTTGATTTCCTCCACCAGCCGCTCCCGCGCTTCCCGGGCCTGATTGGCCAGTCGGAGGCCTTCCCGGAGCGCTTCCGCCGGAGCGTCTTCCCATTGCCGGCTTTGCAGGGACCAGGACAGGCGCTCATACTCGACAAAGGCCCGGGTGGCCCGGAAGAGGGCGGCGGTTTCCCCGACCCGCAGCTGGAAGCGTTTCCGTCCCAATATGTCACCGCTAATAGACTTGTTTCCCGAGGCCAGTCTCAGCGCGCTTTCGAGGTGTCCCTGGAGGGTCTCCAGCAGTTCGGGTGGATAGAGGGCGGCCTGCCAGGGATCCTTCCAGTAGCGGAGCCACCAGCCGCGACCCTGCTGGGACATCCAGGCATTCTCGCCGGCCTCGAAGAAGGCCTTCATGGCGGCGGCGGCCGGTCCGTAGAATTCGGAATAGAACTCGTCGAGCAGGTGGCGTGGTGTGGAGTGGGGATTCCAGAGGAGGCGGGTAGCCAGCCAGTTGACCTGGGCATCGTAGGGCCAGACCGGGTTGACCTGTGAAAAATAGGCGTCGACGCCCCGCTGGTGGAGTGCGGGAAAGGAAGCGGCGACCACCGTGACCAGGGACCGTGGAACCAGGAAACCCTGCCCGAAGAGGTAGTCCCAGGTGCCGAGGAACGGCGCTCCGCGGCGGGACCACTGCTCGATGAGGGCCAGGTCGTCGCTTCGCGCCTCGGCGTCGTACCACTGGCTGCGATCAAAGGTGAGATAGGGAACGACATTATCCTGAAGCTGGAAATCCGGGGCGTTCTCCCAGTTAAGGTAGGCCAGGGCGCCCATCAGGAGGCGGGGTTTGCCGCCGGCCGGGACCGGGAGCCTCTTCCAGGCCTCGGTGACCCGGGCGGCCACCTCGTTGGTGTAGTCGAAGACATGGTTGGACCAGTCCGGCCAGCGGCGGAAGGTGCTCTCGGGGTCGAGGGGATAGCCGTCCGGGAATTCACCGAAGATGAAGGAGTCGCCGAGGCTTAGGCTGACCGAGGCCAGCCCCGGGCTGAGCCGCACCCGGGGGAAGTCCGTCTCCGGCGGCTGTCCCGCCAGGGCCGCCTCGAGGGCCAGGATGGTTTGCCGGACCACCCGGTCGCGCAGGCCGGGCTCGGTCAGGTCGGGGTGGTCATTGTAGGCATGGGGCTCCGCGAAAGGGGGCTGGCGGGGGCGTCCCCGGGTGTCCTTGGCAAACCATTCGGGGTGCTCTTCAAACAGCCTCGGG
>CAJXMX010000355.1 GCA_913056355.1 uncultured Opitutales bacterium | reverse complement strand
CCGCCGCGGAGGGGAGCGCAACCTCGAGGTTCTCTGGAAGCCATCCTTCCGAATGCCCGCTGCCGGTGAGATGGGCACAAAAGGCGATAGCTTCCGTCCGGGTCAGGTTGACCACAGGCTTGTCCGGACCCAGCTGGTTTAAGGGCGTCGGGTTGTAGCCCATAACCGCCTCGAACTGGCCTTGGGTGATTTCATAGCTGCCGAACCAGAAACCGTCCGGGATGGTTTCCCAGTGCTTGGGGAACTCGTCTTGATGGGCCTGCCAGTCGTTCAACTGCCCGCCCATGAGATAGCTCCCGGGAGCAATGTAGACCAAGGGAATGCCGTCGGCCACGGGTATCGTGAACGGGCGCTGTGGCGAAAGCGGATGGAAAACAGTAAGGCCATGCTGCCGGGCCTGAATCCAGCCCGATTGGTCCGGGTCGATCTGAACCCACTCATCAAGGGAGGAGCAGTAGGCGGAAAACGCATCGTCCCTGTACTGGTAGATCCACAGCCAGCCCCAGTCCGTGCTCCAGAACCAGCCCAGCACATCGCCGCTGGCCGGCTTGTAGAGGTAGCCCAGTCCGGGTTGCTCGAACCACCCGCTGACGGAAGCGGGCGGAGCCAGATCCACACGCTGGACCGTGTTGGCCAGAATGTAGCTGCCCTGAATGTACCCGTAACCCGATGGATCCGGTACAGGCTCGAAGATATTGTCGATCCGGTAGACCCCTGATGCATCGACCGCATATTGACCGAACATGGGGGCCGTGTAATCCGGTATCGGCTTCCAGGTGAATCCATTCCGGGTGTAGTATCCGCTCCAGTCCAGGAGGACATCGCCAAACCGGGTGAACCAGCCGGAAAAATCGTCCGATTCATGGTTTACCCATTGCCAGTCCACGCCATTTCCCGAGATCCAGACCTCAGCATAATACTCCCATGGGTAGTTTGTGAGGCCCGGTTCCAACATGCCTCCCCGCGAAACAATGAAATTGCCTCCACAGTAATCGATGTCCTTGAAGGAAAAGCTGTCGGAGTGCAGGGCCGTGCTCCATTCCTCCAGGTCGGTCGAAGAGAATAGCCAGCCGTCCGTGATGCCCGCCTGGTAGTAGGGACTGTTATACTTGATCGTGGATACCCAGAATCGGTCATGAACGAACTCGGCCCGCAGGTTATCCACCCCTTCGTGAATGGTGTGGGTCTGCCAGGTTTCGCCATCGGTGGTGGCTTGCAGGATCGCCACACCGTCCCGCACCCCGGCCAGACAAAGCATCCCCTGTCCAGCGAACAGGGAGAGGCATTCCCCGCCGGGAAGGGAGCGTTCTTGAATCCAGTTGGCCTGCTCCGGATCCCACCTCCAGACACCTCCCTGGACGTAATAGCCGTCCGGGCCTTGCCTGGGATTGGAAGCCACCCAGACAGTACCGTTCCAGAGGGTCAGGTCGTGGAAGCCCGCATAGGAAACACGAAATTCGCTGTAATTCGTGGGCGTGACCAACCGACCCTCGCCCGTGAGGGTCTCCTCCCAGGTCATGCTTCCCGGGGCACGCCGGTAAACGCCGGTCGGCGTGGAGATGAACAGGGTCTCCCCGAGCAACACGAAATCGGTGATGTATTCAGTCCCCAACCCGACCGGAGGCCGGATCTGGACGGGATCCTTTCCCACAGCCTGTACTTCCAGAACGGCTTCTTCACCCTCCTGAACAAGGTTGAGGATGGTGCTTCCGTTCGTGGCCGATTGCGGGAACATTTCCGTGTCGTCATCAGGAGTAAAAACCTCGAAATCGGTCGTCGAGACCGGCCAGCTCATCAGGACGGTCTGCCGGTTCTGGTCGAACATGGGATCCCAGGTCACACTGTCCATCCAGTAAGTATCCCCCTCTTTCCGCAGAGCGTTGAACACATAATGGGAGAAGAACTGGGAATCGGCTGCGGAAGCGATCGGCACGGATTTCCAGTTGATCAAATCCGTTGTGCTGATGGCCAGGCGCCCAGTGTCGGACTCGGCGATGATCAGCAGGGTTCCCGAACCGCCGTAGACATGGTAGTCATAGCCTTCAACCGCCGGCGCCGGCCAGGAAATGGGTTCCCAGTGAATGCCGGTCTCCGAGACCAGTAACTGGGGTACGCCCAGATCGGCATGCACCCCGTCAAATACCACTGCCACCCATTGCCCGCTGATCCGGGCCATCACACCGACGGTGTAGAAATCCGGATCCATATCAGTGGTGGCCAAAGACCAGGTTCTCCCGCCGAGGGAAAGGCCGATCCGGCGCCGGTCATCAAAATTGAAGGCATGCGAGCCGCCCTGTTTGGTTAAATAGGCATATAATCCTTCTCCGCTTGCTCTTGGAGGATAGAGTGCGTTCGTTTCCCACCATGTATCGCGATCAGGGGATACCGAAACCGTTTCATCCTCCTCGTCCCAGGAGAACCAGAGATCGTCGAGCTTGTTGGAATTGAATGCCAATGGCTGCGGATAACTTGCAAACCGCCAGTTTGGCTCCCAGTCCAACTGCCACTGCAGGCCGTCGGGGGAATAATAGGACCGTCCATCGGCCAGGAGCCGGAATTGTCCGGGAGAGGGTTCCGAGACAAAGCGGACCGCCTCGAACGGCCCGAAGGGATCCGGGTATTTCAGGAATTCCCCCTGCTTCCAGGCGGGTTGTATGGAAGCCGAGAGTGCGGCCAGAAAGCAATTACTGGCAATTAGAACGATGTATTTGGGCGACATGACGGGTTGGAAAGTTCCCTTCTAGCAGGCGAATTCAAAGGTTCCAGCTGATTTCGGAAAATCTCAAGGACCGGTGCCGGCCGGTTAGCTGCAAGAAGCATTGTGGCTCGTCCATCGGGAGATGTTCCTTCATGATGACACCTTCACGATGAAATTTACTACCCTGCCCATATCTATCGGTCTCGCATTCCTTCTCAGCTCAACCCTAGACTGCCGTTCCATGGAAATTACCGTTCATCTCGACCGGGTCGACAAGGCCATCAGCCCGGAACTTTTCGGGATCTTTTTCGAGGACCTGAACCACGCGGCCGACGGCGGGCTATATGGCGAACTGATCCGGAACCGCTCCTTTGACTTTTCCGCCCTTGAGCAGCCGGACTGGAATGCCCTGAGTTTCTGGGAGCTGGTCAGGGAAGGCGGAGCCGAGGGATCGCTGGTGGTCGACGCCGCCCGGCCGCTCCACCCCCGGAACAAACAGTACGCGGTCCTGGACATCCGGAACGACAAAGGCACCCTGGCCCTGCGCAACCACGGCTTCGACGGCATCAGTGTCCGGGCCGGGAAGGAATATGAATTCTCGGTCTTCG
Organism: uncultured Opitutales bacterium; assembly: GCA_913056355.1. Classification (GTDB taxonomy): domain Bacteria; phylum Verrucomicrobiota; class Verrucomicrobiia; order Opitutales; family Oceanipulchritudinaceae; genus Oceanipulchritudo. The sequence continues at coordinate 588 of CAJXMX010000355.1, read as the reverse complement.
CCAGGCTCCTCTACAAGGGCAGCCGCTGGACACCGGACACCCCGGCCGATCCGGCGGTCGCCCTTTCCGCAAGGCTGGTAAATCCGACCGGCAAGGTCATAGCCGAGGCAGAGCTGCCCCCGGCGATCAAGGAATGGAGCATGCTGGAGGTGATCCTGCGGCCCGATGCGGACGAACCCGACGCGACCTTCGAACTGGTCGCCCGCAATGCGGGCGGAATCGCCCTCGACATGATTTCCCTGTTCCCGCGGGATACCTTCCGCAACCGGCCCAACGGCCTGCGCCGGGACCTGGCGGAGGCCATCGCCGCCCTCAAGCCGGCCTTCATGCGCTTTCCCGGCGGCTGCCTGGTCCACGGCAACGGGATCGGCAACTTCTATGACTGGAAGGACACCGTGGGACCGGTCGCGAGCCGACCAGGCCAGCCCAACCTGTGGGGCTACCACCAAAGCAATGGACTGGGCTACTTTGAGTACTTCCAGTTCTGCGAGGATATCGGGGCCATCCCGGTGCCGGTGGTGCCGGCGGCCGTCAGCTGCCAGAACTCCGGCCACACCTTCGGCGAGGGCCAGGAATGCCTGCCCATGG
>CAJXMX010000354.1 GCA_913056355.1 uncultured Opitutales bacterium | reverse complement strand
AGCTGCAAGGTGATCGCCAAGGGGGTCATCGGAGCGGCCAAGAACGTGGACATCACGGTTCCCCTGGTGGTCCGACTGGAGGGCAACGAAGTGGAAGAAGGCAAGGCCCTGCTGAAGGAAAGCGGCATGGCCCTGACCTCAGCCGACAGCCTCAGCGACGCCGCCCAGAAGGTGGTCGAGCTGGTCAAGCAAAGCAAAGCCTAACCCCGAAAATTTGAAGTCATCATGTCAGTACTTGTAAACAAAGACACCCGAGTGGTGGGACAAGGGATAACGGGGACCTTCGGTAGCCTGCACGCCCGCAAGAACATTGAATACGGCACCCAATACGTGGCCGCCGTGACTCCCGGCAAGGGAGGCAGCAAGTTCGAGGACAAGCTGCCGATCTTCAACACCGTCCGTGAGGCGGTGGAGAAGGAAGGCGCCAACACCAGTGTCATATTCGTGCCCCCGCCCTTCGCGGCGGACGGCATCCTGGAAGCCATTGACGCCGGAATCGAGCTGATTGTCTGCATCACCGAGGGAATTCCGGTCCGCGACATGGCCGTGGTCAAGGACGCCCTCAAGAAGGCGCCCAAGACACGCCTGATCGGTCCCAACTGCCCCGGCATCATGACCCCGGGGGTCTGCAACATCGGCATCATGCCGGGGTACATCGCCCGCCCGGGCAAGATCGGGGTGGTCAGCCGCTCCGGGACCCTGACCTATGAGGCCATGTTCCAGGTCACCGAGCGCGGTTACGGCCAGAGCACCTGCATCGGCATTGGCGGCGACCCCATCAACGGGACCAGCCACACCGACGCCCTGCGGCTCTTCAACGACGATCCGGAAACGGAAGCGATCATCATGATCGGGGAAATCGGCGGCACCGCCGAGGAAGAGGCGGCGGCCTTCGTCAAGGCCAACGTCAAGAAGCCGGTGGCGGCCTTCATCGCCGGGACCACTGCGCCTCCGGGACGCCGGATGGGCCACGCCGGGGCCATTGTCTCCGGCGGCAGCGGCACCGCCGAGGCCAAGATCGCCGCCCTCAAGGCAGCCGGCATCGCCGTCTCCCCCACTCCCAGCGAGATCGCCGAGACGCTCTTCAGCATCTACAATCCCGGTTGAGATCGAAGGTCTAAGTACTAAGGACTAAGGTCTAAGGACTAAGGACTAAGGACTAAGGTCTAAGGACTAAGTAAGGACTAAGGACTAAGGACTAAGGACTAAGGACTAAGGTCTAAGGACTGAGGGCTGAGGGGCTGAGGGTTCTTGGCCTTTGCCTGGAGCCTCGAAGAGGCGGTATGATTCAGCGAAGGGCCAAGGAGTCCCTCCGGCAAGCCGGGGGACGACGCGGCCCTGGAACAAGATTACCTTTCAATCCATGAGCCCCACAGGGGCGACATGTCCAGATGGACAGCATGTCGCCCCTGTGGGGCTCTTTTTTTTATGTTTCTTCCGGTATACCAGGGCCGCGGCTCCGCTTCGCAAATCCTTGGCCCTTGGCTGAAACATACCGCCTCTTTGGGGCTCCAGACATACCGATCAACCTGCGCCCGTCATTCATGCACCTCAAACTTGAGTCCTTTGTCCAATGACGTCCGTCCCAGGTCTTAAGTCCTTAGACCTTCAACCTTCGACCTTTGTCCTTCGTCCTTAGTCCTTAGTCCTTAGTCCTTCGTCACCTGTCCCTCGACCAACTCCTCGATCTTGGCGGCCAGCTTGAGGTCCTTGTCGGTCAGCTTGTCGCCGGCATCGTGTGAACAGAGCCGGAACTCGAGGACATTGAACTCGTTGAGGACGGCCGGATAATGGTTGGAGTCCTCGGCCTCAAAGCCGATCCGCACGAGAAGGGCAATGGCCTCCCGGAAGGAAAGCAGGGTGAACCGCTTGACCAGCTGGTCGTCGACGACTTCCCATCCCGGCAATCCGCTGAGGGCCACCTCGAGTTCTGTATCCGAAATCAAATGACTCATGGAGAGATCAATGACGATATCCCGGGCCGGTGTCAATTTCCGCCGGTACCATGGATTGACCCTTGTCAACAGGGGCGCCATTCCTTTTCGTCCCCAAGGTAATTCCGCCTCCCGCCCACGGAGGCCACCTGTTCCCATGAATCAGCATCAAAACGGCTCCCACCATGACTTTCGCGGCAAGCGGCTCTTCCTTTCCATCGACCTGCCGGAATATGTGAAGGACAGCCTGGAGTCCCTGATGCAGGACAACGTCAAGGGTTTCCATTTTGTTCCCCGGGAGCGGTATCACCTGACCCTCAAATTCATCGGGGACATTCCCGGGCAGTTCCAGGCGGAGATCGAGGCCGCCATCGACCCGATCGAGGTGCATTCCTTCTTGCTCCCGATCGAGGGCCTGGGCAGCTTCCCGCAAATCGGCCACCCGCACGCGGTCTGGGCGGGCGTGTCAAGCGGGCACCCCCGCCTCTACCAGTTGCACAAACGGATCGAGGATGCCCTCTTCGGGATCGGGATTGAGCCGGAAAAGCGCATTTACCACCCGCACATCACGATTGCCCGGGTCAATCATGCCTCGGAAGAGACCACCCGGCAATTCCTCAAGCGGCACCCGGACTTCGGGGCCGCGCCGTTCAGGGTGGACCAGTTTCACCTCATGCAAAGCGAGGTCCTGGACGGCAAGCGGACCTACCGGATCGAGAAAACCTGGCAGCTCCTGCCCTAGGGGAGACTCGGCGCGGCCCGCCTCAGCAGAGCAGCGCGCTTCCCTGGAGGTCCCGCAGAATATCCGTATAGCCGGCCCGGAGCCGTTCCCGGAACCGGCGGTTGCTGACCCGGCGATTCGGCAGGCCGGCCCCCGAGCGGCGCCGCCCGGTGCGGGCAAACTGCTGGCTGGGGTCAAAGGGGATACCCGCCATGCCCAACTGCAGGGCCAGCCAATCGACGATCTCCTGCTTCAGCGAAGGCTTGTTGTCGACCACGTTGTAGACCTCGGCCCCGAATTGGAGCCTGGACTCGCCAACCATGAGGAGGGCCCGGACGATATCCTTGAGATAAATGAGATTCAGCCAGGCCTGGCCGTCGCCGGGAATCGAGTTGGCCCCATCCCGAAGCCGGTCGAGATAGAGGTGCCGGCCAGGACCGTATATGCCGGCCAGGCGCAGGATCATCCTTTCCGGAATGGCGGAGTGGGCGAGAATTTCCAGTTCCGCCTCGCGCAGGATGCGCCCGCTGGGGGACAACTGGTCGAGGTCCGGGACGGAATATTCATCCACCCACTGGCCGTCCACCTGCGGGTAAACCGAGGTCGCCGAGGTGTAGACAAAGCGGTCAACGGAGGTTTGGTCCGCCCACTTCATCAGCGAGCGGTTCCCTTCCAGATAGGACAGGCGGTAGCCGTCGATGCCCCCGCCCGCGGAGCTGACCAGGTTGTAGACGACGTCCCAGTGCCCGGTGAAACAGCCATGCCAGGATTCCTCCTGGAGGTTGGCGATGATCTTGCGCTCATTGGGCACCGCCTCGACCTGGGCCAGGGATTGGGCATTGCGGGAGGAGATCCAGACTTCATGCCCGGCCTCCGTCGCTTCGCGGGCCAACTGCCGGCCCACGTAGCCACAGCCAAAGATAATCATCCTCCTTTCTTTCATGAAATAAAACTTAACCGATTCCAATCACCCGACAAGTCGCAGAGGCGATTTCTGATGCTGTAAACCCCTGACCCCCGGCAATATGCATACGGAAGGTGTAAAAACCGGAGGCGCCATGGATCAGCGGTGCCGGATGGATCCCTTCAACCTTGACCCCTGCGGGCCGGGAATGAATGAATTCAGGCCATACCGCCCTCATGAAAGCTCGAGAACGCCTGCTAAACGCCTTCACCGATCACGCCCCCGACCGCCCTCCCGTCTGGATCATGCGCCAGGCCGGCCGCTACCTGCCGGAGTACCGGGCCCTGAAGGAAAAGTATGATTTCGTGACCATGGTCAAG
>CAJXMX010000353.1 GCA_913056355.1 uncultured Opitutales bacterium | reverse complement strand
GGCCGGCCGATGGAGATCGAGGCCCGGAACGGGGTCATCGTCCGCCTGGGCCGGAAACACGGCGTCCCCACCCCGTACAACCAGGCCCTGGTGGCCCTGCTGGAGGCTGTTGCCCGGTAGGGACAGGCAAACCGCTGCCGGCCGGAACCATTACGCCATGCCGATCCGATTATTTGGGAAACAATCCTGGTATGAATCCGTGAGGCGGGCCTTCTGGAGCCGGCCGGACCGCCTTTTCGCGGCCAAGGCGACCTTCGCGATGGGCATGCTGGCCCTGCCCATGGTCCTGCTGGGATACCCGGGATTTGCCGTCTCCCTGGCGCTCGGCGCGCTGGCCGGCGCCCTCTCGGAGACCGACGACCATCCCATGGGGCGGATCAAGTCGCTCCTGCTGAAGGTCGTCAGCTTCGGAATCTCAAGCCTTTCGGTGGAACTGTTGCTCCCCTATCCGGTCCTCCTCGGCCTGGGGCTGTGCGGGTCGACTTTCGTCTTTCTTCTCATCGGGGGACTGAGCGAGCGCTACCGGGGAGTCACCTTCGGGGCCATCCTGGTCGGAATCTACGCCATGATCGGGGCCTCCATCAGCCCGGCCTGGTACTGGCAGCCAATCCTGCTCCCGCTGGGAGCCCTCAGCTACGGTCTATTCTCGCTGTTTCTCCTCTTCCTGCACCCGTGGCGCCTGCTGGAGGAACAGCTGGCCCGCGGATTCCGGGACCTGGCCCGCTACCTTGAACTGAAGGCCAGCCTGTTTCCCAGCGACGAGGAGATCCAGGCCCGCGTGCGCAACCAGCTGGCCCTCCAGAATGTGGAGCTGGTCGGCTCGCTCGACCGCTGCAAGGAGGTCCTCAACAGTTACCGGGAGTCGATATCCGACGATACCGCCCTGGCGCCCTACTTTCGCTATTTCATGCTCCTGCAAAGCCTGCATGAGCGGGCCGCCTCCAGCCACGAACGCTACGAGCTCCTGAGCGTGAATCCCCGGGACCGGGATATCATGGAGGGAATCGGTCAAACCCTGCGGCAGCTCTCCGAGGCCATCCGGCAACTCTCGAACTGCCTCCTGACGGGTGTCCCCTACCGGCATCCGGTCTCGCTCGGCTGGTTGACCCAGGTCCTGCGGGATCAGCTGGCCCGGCGCGGAGAGGCCGACAGCTCGCCCCTGCACCTCCTGGTCGAGAACCTCACCCACTCGCACCAGGAGCTGCGCAACCTCAGCGACGAGCGGGTCCGCTCCGTCATTCCCCGCCTGGCCCGCGAGACGCGTTCCCTCGTCCGCCGCTTCAGGGACCAGCTCAGCTGGGACAATCCGCGCATGCGTTACGCGGTACGCCTGAGTATCTGCTTCCTCTTCGCCTTCGCCATCTCCGAGCTCTTCAACGTGCGCAAGGGGGAGTGGATCATCCTGACCTGCCTCTTTGTCCTCCAACCGACCTACAGCGCGACCCGGCGCCGCCTCTTCCAGCGGATCCTGGGAACGGCCAGCGGCGTCGTCTGCGGGACCCTGGTCATCCAGCTGCTCCCGACGACCATGGGGACCTTGGTCTTCATGCTGGCCTCCGCCTATTTCTTCTTTTTCTGGCTGAGGAGGAACTACTCGGTTTCGGTCATCTTCATCACCACCTTCGTCCTCGCCGCCTTCAACCTGGTCACCCACCAGGGCGCAATCCTGATGATCCCGCGCCTGGTCGACACCCTGATCGGCTCCGTCCTGGCCCTGCTCACGGTCCGCTTTATCTGGCCCGACTGGCAGTACAGGCACCTGCCGCGGCTCCTCAACGAGGCCTTGCAGAAGAACGCCGCCTATTTCGGGGCCATCCTGGCCGAATATGAACAAAAGTCTCCGGGGGACGACGACCTCCCTTACCGCATCGCCCGCCGGGCCGCCCACCGGGCGGACAATGCCCTCGTCCTGGCCTGGCAGAACATGCAGCTGGAGCCGCGCCGGCGCAGGCAGTTCCTCGACCAGGCCTTTGAACTGACCTATCTCAACCATGCCCTGCTCTCCTACATCTCGGCCTTCGGCGCCCATCGCCTGAACCAGCAGGTGGCGGCGCCGGAAATCCTGCCCCTGGCCCACCAGGTACTCGAGGCCCTGCACCGGGCTACCGAGGTAACCGACCCGTCAATCCGAACCGGTACGGGTGACCCCGACACGCTGCTCATGGAGATACGGGTTCAGCTTTCCGCGGCCCAGCCCGGGGTGGGCCGGCAGCAACTGGCCCTGCTGGCCAATATCGCCGAAGTCACCCGGCAGATCACGCGTTCTTCCGGTTCCCTTCCGGATCCGGAAACTGCGTCTTCGGGTTAGGCTGAATTCAACATTACCCGTATTACATCGCGGAAGCCATGAAAGCGGTATTGCCGAACGGGAGGCTATGCGTTCTTTTTTCTGTTTTTCGTCATGCCAGAATACAGATCCCGCACCACCACCCACGGCCGCAACATGGCCGGAGCCCGCGCCCTCTGGCGCGCCACCGGCGTCAAGAACGAGGACTTCGGCAAGCCGATTATCGCCATTGCCAATTCCTTCACCCAGTTCGTCCCGGGCCACGTCCATTTGAAGGACCTCGGGCAGCTGGTGGCCTCGGAAATCGCCAAGGCCGGCGGCATCGGTCGTGAATTCAACACCATCGCCGTGGACGACGGCATCGCCATGGGCCACACCGGCATGCTCTACAGCCTGCCCAGCCGGGAGATCATCGCCGACTCGGTGGAATACATGGTCAACGCCCACTGCGCCGATGCGCTGGTGTGCATCTCCAATTGCGACAAGATTACCCCGGGCATGCTAATGGCCGCCATGCGCCTGAACATTCCCACCATTTTTGTTTCCGGCGGCCCGATGGAAGCCGGAAAAACCAAGCTTTCTGAACACAAGCTCGACCTGGTGGATGCCATGGTCATCGCCGCCGATCCAACGGCGACCGATGAGATGGTCGAGGAATACGAACGCAGCGCCTGCCCCACGTGCGGTTCCTGCTCCGGCATGTTCACCGCCAATTCCATGAACTGCCTGACCGAGGCCCTGGGCCTTTCCCTGCCCGGCAATGGCTCGACCCTGGCCACCCATTCGGACCGCAAGCGCCTGTTCCAGGAAGCCGGGCACCTGATCGTTGACCTGGCGCGCCGCTATTACGAGCAGGAAGACGAAAGCGTGCTGCCGCGCAAGATCGCCACCAAGGCGGCGTTCGAGAATGCCATGAGCCTCGATATCGCCATGGGCGGCTCGACCAATACCGTGCTGCACATCCTGGCGGCGGCCCATGAGGGCGGCATTGATTTCACCATGGACGATATCGATGCTTTGAGCCGCAAGGTGCCGGTGCTGTCCAAGGTCGCGCCGGCCAAGAACGACGTTCACATGGAAGACGTGCACCGCGCCGGCGGCATCTTCGCCATTCTCGGCCAGCTCGATCGCGCGGGCCTGATCAACCGCACCGAACCCACGGTTCATGCGGCGACCATGGGCGATGCCATCGACAAATGGGATATTTCGCGCACCAATTCCGAGAGTGTGCGCCAGTTCTACATGGCCGCGCCCGGCGGGGTGCGGACAACGCAGGCCTTCAGCCAATCCAATCGCTGGAAGGAGCTCGACACCGACCGCACCAATGGCGCGATCCGCTCGCCGGAAAATCCCTTCTCCAAGGATGGGGGCCTGGCTGTCTTGAAGGGCAATATCGCGGTGGATGGCTGCATCGTGAAGACGGCGGGCGTTGACGAGTCCATCCTCAAATTCACCGGCCCGGCCCGCGTCTTCGAGAGCCAGGACATGACCGTCAAGGCGATCCTGTCCAATGAAATCAAGGAAGGCGACGTCGTCGTCATCCGCTATGAAGGCCCCAAGGGCGGCCCTGGCATGCAGGAAATGCTCTATCCCACGAGCTATCTCAAATCCAAGGGACTGGGCAAAGCCTGTGCGCTCCTCACCGACGGACGGTTTTCGGGCGGCACCTCGGGCCTCTCCATTGGCCACGC
>CAJXMX010000352.1 GCA_913056355.1 uncultured Opitutales bacterium | reverse complement strand
CGGACAGAATCCCCCGCGAGGTTCTGGAACTGGTCGGAAAGCGCTTCGCCAAGCATCCGGGGAGCCTGGAGCATTTCAACTGGCCGGTCAGCCGGGAGCAGGCCCGGCAGGCTCTCGACGATTTCATGGAAAACCGACTCCAGCGTTTCGGCCGCTATCAGGATGCGATGTGGACCGGTGAGCCGTTCCTCTTTCATTCGCTCCTTTCCGCGGCCTTGAATGTGAAGCTGCTCGATCCGCGGGAGGTCCTGGAGGCGGCTGTGCGGTCCTACCGGAAAGGAAAGGCACCCCTGCCCGCCGTGGAAGGCTTCGTCAGGCAGATTCTCGGATGGCGGGAATATGTCCGGGGACTCTACTGGTGGAAAATGCCCGGCTACCTGAGGATGAACGCCCTTTCGGCGGACGAGGAATTGCCGGAATTCTACTGGAATGGCGAGACTCCCTTGCGCTGCCTGGGGGAAGCGCTCCAGCAAACCCTCCGGTTCGGCTATGCCCACCACATCCAGCGGCTCATGGTCACGGGGCTGTACGGGCTGCTCCTGGGAATCCAGCCAAGGCGGATGCACGAGTGGTACCTGGCGGTTTACGTGGACGCGGTGGAATGGGTGGAACTGCCGAACACCATCGGGATGTCGCAGTTTGCCGACGGGGGGCTGATGGCCACCAAGCCTTACGCGGCTTCAGGGAAATACATCCAGCGAATGAGCAATTACTGCGCCGGTTGTCCGGCCAACCCGGCCCAGGCCAGCGGCGACCGGGCCTGTCCCTTCACCACCCTGTACTGGGATTTCCTGCTCCGGCACAGGGACCGCTTGAAGGATAACCGGCGCATGGCGCTGCAGCTGAAGAACGTGGAGCGCCTCTCGGCCGGGGAACGGAAAGCAATTTGCGAAAGGGCCAAAGAGGTGCGCCGGGATCCCTCTTGTGCTAAACTCTTCACATGACGGAAAACAGTAAATCCCGCGAATCAGAAAAGGTGATCCTGGTAACCGGCAGCAGCGGATTTGTCGGAAAGCATTTGGTTCCCTACCTTGAAGGCCATGGCTATACCGTCCGGGGACTGAGCCGCAATCCCGACCGGGCCGGCGTTTTCGGATGGGATCCCGGACGGCATTCCATGGATGAAGCGGCCCTGCAGGGCGTGTACGGCATCCTTCACCTGGCGGGCGAGGGAATCGCCTCCGGCCGTTGGACGGAAGAGCGCAAGAAGCGCATCCTGGACAGCAGGGTGGACTCCACCCGGACCCTCGTTGAGCACATCGGCCGCATGGCTTCGCCACCCCGGGTCCTGGTCTCCTCCTCAGGCGTCAACTACTACGAGTCCGGATCCGGATTGCGGGACGAACAAGCCCCCGGCGGCGACAGCTTCCTGGCCGGGGTCTGCCGCCAGTGGGAATCCGAGGCCCGGAAGGCCGTGGAATTCGGGGTGCGGACCGTCCAGCTCCGGACCGGGGTGGTGCTGGATCCCTCCGGAGGGGCCCTGGCCAAGATGCTTCCCGTCTTCAAGATGGGCACCGGAGGTCCCGTCGGCTCCGGCCGGCAGGGCTTTCCCTGGATCGGCATGGAGGACCTGGTCCGGATCATGGAGTGGTCCCTGCGGGAAGACTCGGTCAGCGGGCCGGTCAACGCGGTTCATCCGGACCGGGTCAACCAGGAAGCCTTCAGCAAGGCCCTCGGCAAGGCCCTGAACCGCCCCGCGGTGGTGCCCCTGCCGGCCTTCGTGGTCAAGGCTACCTTCGGACAGATGGGACGCGAGACCCTGCTGGCGGACCTCAACGTCGTCCCGGGGATACTGCAATCGCACGGCTTTGAATTTAAATACAAAAACCTGGCCGAGACCCTCGACAAAATGCTCCCCTGAAGCATGGCTGGTTAAGCAGTGGCCCTGAATTTCCTCAATCCGCTCCTTTGCGCCTTCCTTTTCGCGCTGGCCAACCTGGCCTTGAAGCGGGGCCTGATGGAGGGCGCCGGGGCCACCCGCGGCGTGTTCATCACCAACGCGGTCTTTTTCGTGGCCCTGGTGCCTTTCTGGTGGATGACCGACCAACCGGTACAGCCGGAGCTTTGGTGGGCCCCGGCCCTGGCCGGCCTGAGCGCCTTTCTCGGTTCCTTTTTCCAGACCATTGCCCTCAAGCTGGGGGACGTGTCCGTGGCCACCCCACTGCTGGGCGGCAAGGTGCTGTTTGTGGCCCTCTTCTCGACCCTCGTCCTCGGCAATGTCCTGCCCTTTGCCTGGTGGATGGGGGCCATCCTGGCGGGCGTGGGGATCTTTTTCCTGGGCCAGACACCCGGGCAGAAATCGCCCCAGGAGCGCCTCCTGCTGACCGTGGTCCTATCGCTGCTCTCCGTCTGCGCCTTCGCCTTCATGGACATCTGCATGGCCGGGTGGGGGGCTGAGTTCGGTTTCCGGCGGTTTATCGCGGCCCAGCAGGTGGTCACCTTCAGCCTCAGCCTGTGCCTGGTCCCGTTTTTCAAGGAATCGCTCTTCCGGATGTCGCGTGCCTGCTGGACCTGGCTGCTGGCCGGAAGCGCCGTCATCGTCCTCCAGTACTACATCCTCAACTGGACCATTTCCACCTATCAGCAACCGACCGTGGTCAACATCTTCTACAGTTCCCGCGGAGTCTGGTCGGTGTTGCTGGTCTGGGGGGTGGGCTCCTTCTTCGGCAACCGGGAGCGCCATCTGGGCTGGAGGGTTTTTCGCCGCCGCATCCTCGGGGCCAGCCTGCTCCTGGCGGCCATCAGCGTGGTGCTCCTGGAGCGTGCATTTCACTTGTGATTCAGCCCGTTCGACTTAATCCTCTCCGCTAAGATGGCAGAATTCATCATCCGTGTCCTGAAATGGCTGGCCGCCCTGGTGGTGGCCTATGCCTTGTTGTTTGTGCTGCTGATTGTCCTGCTGATCGGCCTTGGGGTGGCTTTCGAGCCGCCGGTCAAGTCGGTCCAGCCGGGCAGTGTTCTCGTGCTCGACCTTGGGTTTGAATTCAACGAGAAACCAGCCTCCGACGACGCCTCCGTCCTTTTGAGCGCCCTCAGCGGGAACATTCTTCAGCAGGCCACCCTGAGGCAGGTCCTGGACGGCCTTGACAAGGCCCGGCATGATCCGAAGGTCAGTGGCCTGCTGCTGCAGGGCAATCTGCTCCTGGATGGCGGGGGCAACCTGGCCTCGCTGCATGAGTTGCGCCAGGCCATTGTCCGCTTCGCCGCGGAGAAGCCCGTTTACGCCTTCATCAAGGGGGACAACCTGAGGGATTATTATCTCAAGTCGGCGGCCAGCGAAGTCTACAGCGATCCCTATGCGCTGGTGGATTTCCGGGGCCTGCGGGCGGAGCGCCTCTACATGGGCGACGCCTTCAAGAAGATGGGCATCGAGGTCCAGGTCACGGCCTTCGAGGAATACAAGACGGCGGCCGAGTCATTCCAGCGGGGCAGCATGTCCGACCCGGAGCGCAAGCAGCTCCAGGTCCTGGTGGATGACATCTGGTACACCCTGGTCACCGATATCGCCGCCTCCAGGGGAATGGAGGTCGCGGACCTGAACAACGTGGCCAATTCCGAACTGATCCTTTACGGCGGGGAGCTTCTTGAAAAAGGCTTCATCGACGAGCAGCTGGAATCGGATGTCCTCATCGACCGGCTGGTCAGCAAGGCGGGCTACGATCCGCAGCTGGAATCCTTCCAGCAGTTCGACTTTATCGAATACGCCAAGATGAGCGGCAGTCCGGTTCCCGATTTCGGGCTCCCGGGGGCCGGCAACCGCATCGCCGTGGTCTATGTCGAGGGCATCATGGTCGATGGCACGGCTCAAGACGGCATGGTCGGGGCGGTGACGAGATAAAAACGCGAATGCGCAAAAACATCAGGGCGGGCGTGCGAATTCCAGTGGAAAGAGCGGGTAATGCAGGGCTGATCGCAACCATCGCGATGGCCTTCGCTGGCGTTTTTGTCGGCGCTCTTTCAGCCTATATGGGCGAGCGCGGCGCCGCCGCCGGCGCCACGACTCGCAT
>CAJXMX010000351.1 GCA_913056355.1 uncultured Opitutales bacterium | reverse complement strand
CGAGGAGGAAGGCTTCTCGGAAAACTTCACCCTGATTGAAGGCCCCTCCGAATACGTCCTGCCGAACCTGGCCCAGGAGGAAGCGCCGGACCGGTATGACATGATCTACGTGGACGGATCCCATTTGTTTGAGGATGTCTTCATCGATTATTTCTACGCCGCCAGGATCCTTGGAGAGCAGGGAATCATCCTCTTCGATGATTGCCGTGACAAGCACGTCGCCAAGGTCATCAAGTTCATCGAACGGAACTTCTCCTCCGTGATGGTGCCGCTTGACCTTTCAAGTTTTGATGATCCGCAAAAGAGCCTGAAGAAGCGGCTGGGAAACCTCCTTGGCATCCGCCAGATGAAAGGCTTCCGCAAGCAGGGACCGCCGTATCGAAAATACGGCTCCAAACTCAAGAACTTCTGACGGTTCAGCTGGCGACGCATGTCCGCCGGCGAAATGCTAATTGGCATTGCCAGCGCATCGGGATACCGCTTGATTATGGATCCCCTCTCCCTCTTTTTCCGAAATTCGCCATACAAATGGGAACCCATGACAAGCACCCGGAATCGTCCGAAACGGACCCGCATTCGGGAAGCACGTCTTTCATTCAGGAGCTGAAACGCCGCAAAGTCTTTCGCGTGGCCATCACCTATGCTGTCGTGGCCTGGCTCATTATCCAGGTGGCCGCGGTGACCTTCGGGGATTTCGGCATCCCGGCCTGGGCTTTCCGCTTCGTTGTCCTGATGGTCATCCTGGGTTTCCCGTTGGCCCTGGTCATCGCCTGGGCCTTTGAACTGACCCCGGAGGGCGTGGTCAAGTCCAGCGCCGCCCGCGAAAGGATTTCCGGTTCCGGACAGGATGCCGCCGCCCTCAACCGAAAGCGCAACTGGCTCTCCATCGCCTTCGCCGCCGGTCTCCCCACCCTCATATTTGGAAGCCTGGCCCTGGTATTCTACCTCACCCGCTCACCGGATGTAGAGGCTGCGGCCGGGCAAACCGCTTCATCCTCTATCAATCCCGACCGCCCCTACGTCATTGGCAACGTGGCCATGCTGCCCCTGACCCTGTTCGGCGAGACCGAGGAAATCCGGGTCCTGGCCGAGGGCCTGCAGGACGAGGTCCTGACGGTAATGAGCGAAATGGGCCCCCTGAACGTGGTCTCCCGGACTTCGGCCCTGAAACTGGGCAATTCGGACATGAGCATCCCGGAGATGGGGAAGGCCCTGGGGGCAGACTTCATTCTGGAGGGCAGCATCCAGGCGGTGGGATCCAAAATCCGGGTCACCCTGCAGCTGATCGAGGCTGCCGAGGACAACCATATCTGGGCGGACACCTTCGATCATGAACAGAATGCCGATGAGGACCAACTGACCTTCCTCAAGGAATATGCATATGAACTGGCCATCCGTACTTACCAGGCCTTGGAGCAGGCGTTTCCTCCTCAAGGAAGGATAAAGGAATTCCGGGATCAGCAACTGGCTGACTTTGAGACGAAGGCAGCGGGATTGGCGGATCGCTTCTGGGGCAATAATGGCGGCCCGAGGGAGATGGAGTTGTACATGCCGATTCTCACCGAGTGCCGGGATATCCTGGTCCTGAAACCCGACTTTATTCCGGCCCACAACCGGATCGCGGAAGTGATGGCCCAGGCACATTGGGATTTGGGCCTGCGCAGCATCTATGACGAGGAATGGAGAGTCAGCCTTTACCTCAACCTGAAACGGGCCTTCGTCGTCAACCCGGCTGGTTATGCAGTAAACTACAATCTCGGGCAAAGTTACATCGTCGTCTTCAACAAGCCCCATGAGGCCATCTCCTACCTGCGCAAGGCGATTGAAGCAAAGGATGCCGGTATGGCCGGAAACCATTGGGCCTTAACAGAGTTGGCCCGTGCCCTTGTGGCCACTGGGCAGGACCGGGCGGCACTGGGGATTCTTGCACGGACCCAACCAAGGGAGCCTGCGGAAGCCCTGGTGCAAGGGTTAACCGCCTCCAGTGCCTATTGCAGCATCCATGAATATGAAAAGGCAATGGATTCCGTGAAGGGCTCAATCGGCGAATACGTGGGGAGTATGACCCTGGCGCGCTGGTCAGGATCCAGTGATCCGTTGCAGGTGCTTCAAGCCAGAATTCAGGCCAATGAGCATGCTGAAGAGGATTTTGCCCGTGGCGGCCTGAAGATCATCATCGCCCTTTATCTCAAGGACTACGATTGGCTCGCGACCCTGCTCTCCAGCGTCGAGGTGGGTGACCGCTTTGACCAGCTTTCACCTATTGACCAGGCCTTCTTCCGGGGCTGGGTCAACATGGTGAATGGCAATGAAGCGCTGGCCAGATCCTATTTCAAAGCCTTGCTGAACCAACTGCAGGACTCCCCCCGGGGGAGGTGGATGGAACAATCCCAACCCGATGTCCACGCCTCCAACAAGGCCCTGGTCCATGCCTTTCTGGGAGACTCCAATGATGCCCTTGCCTGGGCTGACCGGGCCATGGAAGCTGCCGATCCCAGCATAAATTTCATGGATTACGTGGACAGTCTCCTGTACATCTCGGAAGCATATACGCAACTTGGAATGACCGCGGATGCCTGCCGAATCATTGACCAGATTCTCTCCAGTCCCAGTGGCGAGTACACTTGTCCGGGTTATTTCCTGGTCTGGCCTCTATATGACAATCTCCACGGCACGCCTGAATTCGAGGCGGTCATCCGCAAACATGCCGAAAACCTGAAAGACCCGGCCATCCTGAAGGAGTTTTTCAAGACCGAGACCTGATAAGGATGCTTAATCTTTCCTGAAGGATGAACGTCACCTGATTAACCCTTGTCCAAATCAACAATGCGACGCACCAAAGTCTCCATCCCCTGGGAAGCCGGCCTCCATCTCCGGCCGGCGGCCACCATCGTCAAGATGACCCGGCAGTTCCGCTCCCGGGTGCAGTTGCGGCTGGGGGACAAGATCGCCGATGCCGGCAACATCCTGACCATCGTCATGCTGGCGGCCAGCTTCGGGACCGCCCTCGATGTCGAGGCCAGCGGCCCCGACGAGCAGGAAGCCATCGCCGCCGTAGTGTCCATCTTCGAGATGGTCGACATGGATCAGGCCGTGGATTCCTCCGAGGCGGATGAAGGCCCTGAGGAAGTCCGCTGAGCGGGCCGGCCGGCCAACCGTGCCGCGAGGCAAAAAGGGGGCTCTATTCGCCGGTCCCGGCCAGTCTCCAACTGTCCAGCACCACCCCCGGATCAACCAGGTAGATCCTGAGGCGATGTGGACCTGCTGAATCGACCCTGATCTTCTTGGACAGATCGACCCTTCCTTCCAGCACCTCCTGCTTCCAGGCGCTGCTGTTGGTTTCCCGCTCGACACAGGCCAGCTCGATTTCTCCGTCGTCCAGGCTGATGCCGATGTCGAGGGCGCCTTCCGAGCCGAGGGGATAGGTCGGCAGCAGGTCGGCCGTGAAAAGGTATTTCCCCGGGGCCGGCACCTCGAATTCATATTCCATCCAGGGGGAGGTTCCCCTGATTTCCCCGGCCGGTATGCTGTCATCGGAAAACGGATACGTCAGGACCATGGCCCCTCCCCCGCCGAGGCCTTCAAGGACCCGCCATGCCCGGCCGTTGCCGCCTCCTCTCCGGTCGAAGGACTCCGCCTCGCGTTCGACCAGGATCCCCGCATCCGGTTTGGGCCCGGCCAGCGGCAGGGCCGCCAATGCCTCCCGCCCGGGCAGTTTTTCCGCCACCATGTTCGGTTCGGGCAGGACCTCCGGGCTCAGCCGGTAGGAGCGCCACATGTTGTCGGCCGGCTCCGGGGCCATCAGGCGGCGCCACTTGCCTCCGGAGATCTCCCCGTTGTAGTGACGGGTCAGTACATTGATTTCCTCGTCCGCCTGCCGGGCCAGCAACCCGTGGACGCGGGCGGCTTCCGGGTTGGCATTGAAGAGCCGCCCGTACTGTTCGTTGTGGAAATAGCGACGGTTTGCCGCCGCGGAGGCCTTGACCGGATACTCAACCAGCTGGAACCAG
>CAJXMX010000350.1 GCA_913056355.1 uncultured Opitutales bacterium | reverse complement strand
CGACAACTCGGGCGTGGTGCTGGTCAGGGTCCGGGCCTTGGAGTGGATCAGGTCGAGGACAAAGTCGATTCGGCCGCCGATGCGGGATTGCCGGATGAAGGCCTGGCCGGAAAAGTCGCGATTGGCCACCAGCCGCTCTACCAGCGGTCCCCGGATCTCCACCCAGCTCTCCTCCCAGCCGGTCTCCGCGTCCGGGCGGTACCGGTGCCACTGCCCCGGGAGCACGATGAAGGTGGAACCGGTCTCCACCTTCTGCAGCTCCCCGGCCCGGTACTCGATGGCTCCCCGGCCCTTTTTTATAAGGACGATCTTCAGCACATCGAGGGCCCAGCCCTTCTCCCAGGTCAGTTGCAGTTCCAGCGGGTGGTCCCCGGACGGGGCCGGGTAATCGGCGCCCGGCGACACGTGCCGGCGCCCCGAGGCGACGACGTTGACCCCCCACAATTCCAGGTTGGGGGAAACGTGCATGTAGTTGATGTAATCGGTCGGATGCGAGGTCACTTTTTATATGGAAAAGATCATCTAGAGCATTTTCGGGCAAGATAATATCTGATAGAATTCTTCCAACACTACAAAACTACCCACCGGCCCAGGCCCATTTGGCACGGTGGCTCCGACCCTCACATACACTCCTGAATGACTGATTCCAACCTGCCCCGGCAGCCCATTGGCTACGCTTTCCACACCCGCGCCCCCCTGTCGGGCGCACACTTTTTACAGGTCCGTCCAACCAGCCTGTAAATCGACCAACACAAACCAAACACATACTGAATCATGAACCACTCCCAAGATATGGATTACACGCCATGCGCATGGCCGGGTTCCTTCGCACGGACGCTTAAATTCGCGTCCCTGGGTGCCCTTTCCATGCTGCTGCCCCTCTCGGTGGCCAACGCCCAGGACACGTCCTCCGATGACAATGAACCGGTCTACGAAATGGAAGAAGTTATCGTGGTCGGCATTACCGCCTCCATGCAGAAGGCCCAGGAACTGAAGAAGGAAAGCTTCCGGATCCAGGATTCCATCGTGGCCGACGACATCAACAAGCTTCCCGACCTGAGTGTCACCGAAGCCCTGCAGCGCATTTCCGGGATCCAGGTC
Source organism: uncultured Opitutales bacterium (assembly GCA_913056355.1). Classification (GTDB taxonomy): domain Bacteria; phylum Verrucomicrobiota; class Verrucomicrobiia; order Opitutales; family Oceanipulchritudinaceae; genus Oceanipulchritudo. The sequence goes on along the minus strand of CAJXMX010000350.1, from coordinate 2,913 downwards.
ACCCGTGACCTCGGGGAAGGCGCCAATGTCTCCCTCCGCGGCCTGACCGACGTCACCTCCACGGTCAACGGGCAGGAAGTCTTCAGCCCGCAGGTCGTCACCGGTGAAGCCCGGGTCATGAACCTGCAGACCATTCCCTCCGACATGATCCGCGAGATCAACGTCATCAAGAGCCCGACCGCCGACATGATCGAGGGTGGCATTGCCGGTACCATCGACATCCAGCTGCGCCGTCCGCTCGACTTCGACGGTGATTTCCACACCAACCTGCAGGCCCGCCTGGCCCACGGGGAACTGGCCGACAAGGAAAAATGGCAGTATTCCGCCATGGCCACGGATACCTGGGATGTCGGGAACGGACGCTTCGGTGCCCTCATCAGCTACACCAAGCAGGCCCGCATCGCCCGACAGGACATCAATTCCACGGGAGCTCCGAAAGCCTACAACGTGGACACCGAAAATGAATTTGTGGGGGCCAACGGTTCCTACGAGCCGGTCTACATCATCGACCGTGACCGCGAAGGGATCCTGGCCAGCGTCCAGTGGGCGCCAATGGACAACCTCTCCATGTTCGTGGAGTACAACCAGTCCAAGCAGACCAGTATCCAGGAAACCCACGGTGTGCAGTTTGAAACACCCTCCTCCATGGCTTACGACGCGGTGCTGACGGACTACATGGTCACCTATACCCGCAACGGCGAGGAAGTGACGCGGCCCTACGCGGACGCCTTCACCAATGAAAACGCGGACATCATTTCCTTCGCCGCCTACCGTTACTGGCTGGAAGACACCTGGCAGGCCGCCACGGGCGGTATCTGGGCCGGGGAGAACGTCCTCATCGAGGCCGAGCTGGCCTACACGGAAACCTACACCGACTTCTTCTATAATGGCATCCACCCGAAGACGGATTCCATCTGGGATTTCCGCCACGATTCGCGTACGGACGTTCCGGAGACCTACACCATCAATCCCAACGTCCTCAACGACAAGGCCAACATTGACCGCTACCTCTATTCCTGGACGGCCTGGCGCGAGAACAACGGGGATGCCCTGACCGGTACCGTGGACGCCACCTTCGACCTTGGAGACGGCTTCTTCCGCAACATCAAGGCCGGCACCCGCTACAACGACCGCTCCTCCAGCCAGGACGAATGGGGCGGCATCTACAACCAGGGATGGGATCCGAATAGCGAAGACATTATTCCGCCGAACGCCAACCCGAACATGCTGGTCGAGAATGACTTCTCGGACTTCTTCGACGGAGCCTCCGGCAAGATCAACGACTACTGGTATCCGAACCTGGATGTCCTCCGGGCCGACAACGTACAGGATTCCTGGCAGCAACTGGCCACCGAGCTGGGTGTCACCGGCGATGACCTGGAAACCCCCGTCACCCCGCAGGACCGGATCTGGAAGATTTCCGAGGAAACCTATGCCGGTTATGCGATGACCCAGTTCAGCAATGAGAACGGCCTCCGCTTCGACGGCAACGTCGGGATCCGTATCATCGAGACCAGGGTCACCTCGAGGGGCTACAAGAATGAAGGCAACGGATGGGAGCACTACACGGAAAAGGGCAGCTACACCGACTACCTGCCCAGCCTGAACACCCGCTGGTACCTTCCCGGCGAGGACTTCTTCCTGCGCGTTTCGCTCTCCAAGCAAATGTCCCGGCAGAGCCTGAGCAGCCTCAACAACCGGGTCACCTGGACCCGGGTGGAAAACAATCCGGACTACACCTACACCGGATCCGCCGGCAACCCGAACCTGGAACCGCTCCGGACCCAGGCCATCGACATCTCCCTGGAGAAATACTTCAACTCGGCGACCTACGTCTACGTCTCCTACTACAACAAGAAGATCGACGGCTACACCGAGCGCCGCTCGGAGATTGAACAGATCGAGATCGACGGCAACCTGGAGAACGTCCTGGTCTCCCGCCCCTACCCCGTCAACGACGCCAAGGTCAGCGGCTGGGAATTCGGCTACCAGCAGTTCTTCACCTTCCTGCCGGGTCCCCTGGCCGGTCTCGGGATCAACGCCAACGCCACCTATGTGGACGCCACCGACCCTTCCGGCAACCCGCTGCAGAACCTCTCCGAATGGAGCTACAACCTCATCGGGATGTATGAATGGGGAGGATTCTTCGCCCGCGTGGCCTACAACTGGCGCGACTCCTATGTCCGCTCGACCACCAATGGCGGGGTGCTCGGCACCGTGCCCCTGGTGGAACAGGACTTCGGCTGGATGGACGCCAGCATCGGCTACAACATCACCGAGAACTGGCGGGTCCAGCTGGACGTCACCAACGTGCTCCAGATCCACCGTCAAAACCACTTCAACGACAACAATTACCACGACAATGAAGACGTCCTCGAGGACCGCATGTGGTACTTGAGCGTCAACTGGAAGCTCTGATTTTTTGAGGAGTATGTGTGATTCGGGGCGATTCCGTTGCCCCGGAATTGCCAAAGTTCAGTCCCGATCCCGCCCGCACCTGCGGGACGGGGTCGGGACTTTTTTATATCCATAATGGCCAGGACGGGTATGGACGGCACGGGGGATAGCCCGAAAATAGCCAGCAACCAGCATCACCAAAAGGAAAGCAACGAGCGTCGCCAAAAGGACGACACCGAGTATCGCCAAAAGGACGGCACCGAGTATCGCCAAAAGGACGGCAACGAGCATCGCCAAAAGGACGACATCGACCGTCGCCAAAAGGACGACATCGACCGTCGCCAAAAGGACGGCAACGAGCGTCGTATAAAAAGACGACGACGAGTGTCGCCAAAAGGACGGCAACGACCGTCGCCAAAAGTAAGGCAACGACCGTCACCCAAAAGGACGGCAAGGTGCGTCACCCAAAAGGACGGCCGAAGGCCGGATTCCATACCAGCCCCGCCCGCAGGGCGG
>CAJXMX010000349.1 GCA_913056355.1 uncultured Opitutales bacterium | reverse complement strand
GGGCGAAGGCGGGAACGGGAGCCAGGGAGCAGGCAAAAAGAAGTGCCGGGAGAGGAGAAATGTACTTCATGGGGAGCTATCCTTTCAGGTTGTCATCGGTTCATGATGATGGAGGGAGGAGGGATCAACCCCGAATTATTCGGGAAAGTCCCGCATTCCGATTCGGGCCGCGATGGCCACCAGCATAAGGACTCCCTGCTCGATGCAGGCAAGATTGGCGGCTATGAGGCTGTTCATCGAAGTCAATTGATGACCAGTAAACAGCAACCCGGCCCGAGATCAATCCCGGAACCTCCCCCTTGCCATTTGCGGGAATTGCCCTTTAGTTCGCCCTTTCCAGATATCCCATGCCCGAAGATCCATTTGATTCCATTGAATCCGCCCTGGATGACATTGCCGCCGGTAAACTGGTCATCGTTGTCGATGACGAGGACCGCGAGAACGAAGGCGACCTGATCATGGCGGCATCCAAGGCCACCCCGGAAACGGTCAACATGATGATCCGGCACGGAAGGGGCCTGATCTGTGTCCCGACCGTGGAGCACCAGCTCAAGCGGCTGGGATTGAATCCCATGGTCGCCAACAACCGGGAAAGCCACCGGACCGATTTCACCGTCTCCGTCGATGCCGCGGAAAACGTGACCACCGGCATCAGCGCGGCCGACCGCTGCGAGGCGATCCGGATCATCGCCGATCCCGCCTCCACCGCCGACCAGCTGGTTCAGCCGGGGCATGTCTTTCCGCTCCGCTCCAGGCCCGGCGGCGTTCTCCAGCGGGCCGGCCACACCGAGGCCGCGGTCGACCTCGCGGAAATGGCCGGACTTCCCCCGGCCGGCGTGCTCTGCGAAATCCTCAACGAGGACGGGACCATGGCCCGCCTCCCGGAACTGATCGAGTACAAGAAAACTTTCGGGCTGAAACTGATCTCCATCAAGCAGCTCATCGAGTACCGTCACAACCGGGAGAAGCTGGTCGAGCCCATCCTCTCCAAGCCTTTCCGCAACGCCTACGGGGAGTGGAAACTGCACCTTTTCCGCTCCCTGACCGACCACCGGGTCCACTTCGCCCTGACCATGGGCGAGTTCGGGGATGAACCGGTCCTGGTCCGGGTCCAGTCCGAAAACATCCTCAGCGATGTCTTCGAGGGTCACGATGCCAGCCACCAGCGCGCCATCGACCTGGCCTTCCGGAAAATCGCCGGCGAGGGCAAGGGCGCCTTTGTCTACATGACCCATTCCTGTGCCGGCCTGAACATTCCCCAGGCCCTGGCCGGCGATCCGGATTCCTGCGTCCTGGAACCGGTCAGCATGGACTTCCGCGGCTACGGTCTGGGGGCCCAGATCCTTTACGCCCTCGGCTTGCGCCGGATTCGCCTCCTTTCCTCCTCCCAGCGCCGCCATGTGGCCCTGGACGGCTACGGCCTCCACATCGAGTCATTCCAGCCCCTGGATTGAAAAACTTCCGCGGGAAGGGTTTTAGGAAAACCTAAAATTTCAGAAGATCGTTGTTGACGAATTACCAAAATTAAAGATGATATTACCAGAACTTGAGAAAGTTCTCACATTTTTGGGGTATTAGTATAAGAGCTGGAGCCGCGGCCCGAAAGGGTCGCGGTTTTTTTATGCCCCGAAGAAAGGGCCCGGGAATTTCCTTGTCGAGGAGGGGGCTCCGCGCATGATCACAGGTTCTCTACCCAACGAACATTATTTAAACCCCGAGGAGAGGAACCGAGAGCATGAGCGACACGAAATATGGATTAGGCACCCTGGCGGTGCATGCCGGGCAGGCCCCGGACCCGGCCACCGGGAGCCGGGCGGTACCGATTTACCAGACCACAAGCTACACCTTCCGGGACACGGAGCATGCGGCCAACCTGTTCGCCCTGAAGGAGCTGGGCAACATCTACACCCGGATCATGAATCCGACGACGGATGTCCTGGAGAAGCGGGTGGCGGCCCTGGAGGGCGGCACGGCCGGCCTGGCCCACTCCAGCGGAAGCGCCGCGGTGACCAATTCCATCCTCAACATCGCCGGAGCGGGAGACCATATCGTCTCGGTCTCCCAGCTTTACGGTGGCACCTACAATCTTTTTCATTACACCCTGCCCAAGCTGGGAATCGAGGTCAGCTTTGTCGACGGGGAGGATCCGGAGTCCTTCCGCAAGGCCGTGAAGGAGAACACCAAGGCTTTCTTTGGCGAAACCCAGGGCAATCCGCGGCTGAATCCCTTTCCCATAGAGGAAGTGGCGACGATTGGCAAGGAACTGGGCATTCCCCTGATCCTCGACAACACCGCCCTGACCCCGGCGGTCTGCCGTCCCTTCGACTTTGGCGCCAATGTGGTGGTGCACAGCCTGACCAAGTTCATCGGGGGCCACGGGACCAGCATCGGCGGGATTGTCATCGACGGAGGCAATTTCGACTGGGGCAGCGGCCGTTTCCCGGGCTTCACGGAGCCGGACCCGAGCTATCACGGCCTGGTCCACTGGGATGTCTTCAAGGCTTTCGAGCCGGCCGGGGGCGCCAACATCGCCTTTGCCATGAAGATGCGGCTGCAGCTGCTGCGGGACACCGGAAACTGCGCCTCACCCTTCAATTCCTTCCTGCACCTGCAGGGCCTGGAAACCCTCCACCTGCGCATGGAACGGCATTGCTCGAACGCCCTGAAGGTGGCGGAATTCCTGACCGGCCATGACAAGGTGGCCTGGGTCAACTACCCTGGCCTCGCCGACAGCCCCTATCAAAAGATGGCCCAAAAGTACTACCACGGCGGCTTCGGGGCCCTGCTTGGCTTCGGGGTCAAGGGGGGCATGGAGGCCGGCCGCAAGGTCATCGAGGCTCTCCAGCTGTTCAGTCACCTGGCCAACATCGGGGACGCCAAGAGCCTGGCCATCCATCCGGCCAGCACCACCCACAGCCAGCTGACCGAGGCCGAACAGGCCACCGGCGGGGTCACTCCCGACTTCATCCGCCTGAGTATCGGGATCGAGGATCCGCAGGATCTGATCCGGGACCTCGAGCAGGCCCTGGATTCCCTGTAAGGCTTCGCCGCAGAGGAAAATGCCTCCCCGGGGACCGGTCTCCACATTGGAATGGACGACCGGGCCGGACACGTCATGCTGTCCGGGATGATCTGGCCGCCAGCCCGGAGGGGTCGACCATTCCCGCTGCTCATGGCGGGGCTCATGACCTGTCTGGGAGGATGCCGCCAACCGCCCGTTTCCAGCATGTCCGAAGACCGTCAGCACCAGCCTCCCGTGGCCCGGGAGTTTCCCGTGAAGCACAAGCACCACGGCATTGTCCGGGTGGATCCCTGGCACTGGCTGCGCGAGCGCGAGAACCCCAGGGTCCTGGCCCATCTGGAGGCTGAGAACGCATACACCGAAGCCGTCATGAGCCGGGCCGGCAATCTTCCGGAGCTGCTCTTCGCGGAACTGGTGGGCCGGATCGAGGAGAGCAACATTTCCGCACCGTATTCAAAGGGCGACTACGTCTACCAGTCGCGGATCGAGGAGGGGCAGAATTACCGGAGCTACTACCGGAAACGGCGCGACCAGGAGGGCTGGTCCCTCTATTTCGACGCCAACCGGGAAGCCGCCGGCCAGGCCTACTTCGACCTGGGGTTCCTGGACATCAGCCCGGACGGCCGGATCCTCGCCTACGCCACCGACACCGGCGGTGACGAGCTCTACACGCTTCGTTTCCGGGACCTGGACTCGGGGCGTGAACTGCCGCAGGTCTTCGAGGAAGTCAGCGCGGACGGGGAATGGGACGCCTCGGGGACCCGTTACTACTTCATCCGGGAGGACGAGTCGCGCCGGCCGTACCGGATTTTTCGCTACAAGCTGGGGACGCCCCCGTCCTCGGCCGAGCTGGTCTACGAGGAACCGGACCCGCTCTTCTATGCGGGCATCTACAAGAGCCAGGACGGCCGGTACCTCTTCATCTCCAGCGAGAGCAAGGAAACCACCGAGCTCCGGTATCTCCCGTCGGAGGCGGAGGAAGGGCCCTTCCGGGTCCTCCTGCCACGGCGGGAAGGCAT
>CAJXMX010000348.1 GCA_913056355.1 uncultured Opitutales bacterium | reverse complement strand
GCGGGTGTCGTCGCGGTTGGGATCGACCAGGCCGGAAGGCGGGACCGAGTTGCGCCGGTTGCGTTCGCTGGCCCGTTCCCGGTAGGCCTCGCGCTCCTCCGCCCGTTCCGGATCATGCCAGGGCATGTCGAGGAAGTGGAAGCGGACACAGTTGACCCCGTTCCGGGCCAGGACGTCGGCCCAGTGGGCGGCCTCCTCCCTGGGCGGCATGATTTCCGATCCCTTGGTCCAGCCGGTCATGTTGACGCCCCAGATCCGGAAGCGGCTGCCGTCCGGCTTGACCAGGTGACCGTTCTCAATGGTGATGAACCCGTTCTCTCCGGCCGGACCGTCCATCAGGAAGGAGACGTCGACCGGCGAGTCGACGTTCTCGGCGTGCTCGATGCTGAAGGGTTCGAATCCGGCCGGAATCACCACACCCAACAGGGCGGGGGCGGCGGCCACTAAAAATGCGGCGGGTAGTCTTGGAAGGCTTCTCATTTGAAATCGATACGGTAGGCAAGGACGTTCTCGCAGGGAATCTGTAGTGGCTTCTCGATACGCAGGGACGTGCCGCCCTGGGACCATTCCGTCTTCTCGCCGGATCCCAGCAGGCGGACCGAGGCGATTTCGCCAACCCCCTCATGGTCCAGGCCCAGCTCCTCCGCGGTCACCGCCTCCTCCGGAACGGCCAGGACGAAGAGGTAGACCGCGCCGTCCTTGCTGGTGTACCGGATATCCTCCTGGGTGTAGGGGATTGGGGCGTCGGCGGCCCGTCCGCGCGGCATTTCGGTCGGCCCCTCGCCGAAGACCCGCCATGGGCGCGTTCCGTAGATGCCCTCGCCGTTGACGGCGATCCAGTCGGCCATGCCCTCTAGGATGGCCAGCTCCTCGTCGTCGATGCTGCCGTCCCCGCGCTGGGGGATGCTCAGCAGGAGGGTGCCGTTCTTGCTGACAATGTCGACCAGGATGCGCAGGACGTGGCCGGTAGTCTTGTACTCGATACCTTTCTTGTAATGCCACTGGCCGATGCAGGTTTCCGCCTCGAAGGGGAGTTCCTGGATATATCCGGCGGCGGAGCGCTCCCAGGCCTGGGTCACCGCCGGTCGGTGGGCCCCGCTGAGCCCCTTGGCGGTCAGGACGCCATCCAGTTTTCCCCCGTTGGCGGCCATGTTCTGGTTGTAGTAGTGGGCCACGATATCGAGGCCGACCTGGCCGAAGGGAAGCTCCCCGTTGTCGAGGTAGACGAAGTCCGGCTGGTAGGAATCGATCAGGTCCTGCAGGCGGAAGAACCACTTGGCGGCAAATTCCGGATCATGGGGCGGAGCCAGCTCGGTCCAGGGAAGGTTGTTGGTGTCGTGCCAGCGGTGGGCCAGCTTGGTCGAGGTGAAGCCGTCCGGGATGACAATGCTCGGCTTGCCGTAGAGATCCTGCGGATCGAGCCCTTCCCACCACTTGCCCTTGCCGTCGGCTTTGGTCAGGGTATAGGCATCGTAGCGCACCCCCGCCATCGGCCCCTCGGCATCGTAGCCGTAGGCGGTCTGGAACCAGTGCCAGGCATGCGAGGAATGGTTGGAAACGCCGAAGCGCAGGCCGCGCTCCCGGGCAATCCGGGCCCAGGTCCCGACGATGTCGCGCTTGGGGCCGACATTGACCGAGTTCCAGGCATGGTAGCGGGAATCGTAGCAGTCGAAATTATCCTCGTGGTTGGCCAGGGAGACGAAGAACTTCGCCCCGGCGGCGACAAAGAGGTCCATCAGGGCTTCCGGATCCCATTTCCCGGCTTTCCAGAGGTTGTCGATTTCCATGAACCCGAATTCCGAGGGATGGTCGTACTTCTTCAGGTGGGCCTCGTACTGGTCGTGCCCCTGGATGTACATGGAGCGGGCATACCAGTCGCCCTCCTCGGGCACACATTGCGCCGACCAGTGGGCCCAGATGCCCAGCTTGGCATCGCGGAACCACTCCGGGCACCGGTATTGGTCGACCAGCGAGGCCCAGGTCGCCTCAAACGGTCCCTCGGCAATGGTCCGGGTCTCCGGAAGGGGATCGACCGGGTATTCCCGGGCCGTCAGGGGCAGGCTGGACGTGGTCAACAGGAGGACGGCCAGGGCGGTGGCCGCCCGGGCGGGGCGGATAGGATTTGGTTTCATGGTTGGCTTGGGGATGGAGGCGAACGGGGTATTCGCGGCCGGCGCTATCACTTTAGCAAACCATCGCGACGCTTTGAATTCAAGGAATGATCTTTGGGATTCAAGAACTGACCCCTCTCCGGTATATACCTGAGTCGGGCATTTTCCGCTTCTCGCCGGGAGGCAAATATGCTGACCCTAATGGGAATGAAACCGGGCACCCGATCCTTGAAGAAATACGTGATTTTCCCCTGCTGCCTGCTCATTTTCGGGGCGGTCGAGGAAGTCCTGGATTACAAGTCCCAGGTCATCCAGAATGAATACCTCCGGGTGGCCCTGGTCATGCTCTTCTACGCCTTCGGGATTTCCATCATCGCCTACCTGGTCACCCCGATGGTCGAGCAGTCCGTCCTCAGGGCCCACGCCGTCTCCAAAAACGGCGCCGGCCGGCTGGGCGAATTCGCCTTCATCGCCTTTCTCCTCGGCTCCGTCTACTTCCTCTGGTTCCAGATCATCGTCCATGGTCCGGAAACCCTCCTGCCGCCCAACTGGCGTTGAACCAGGCTTAGGGACAGGTAATTTATTTCGTGCACTCCTCGCGGATGATGGGCGGATCAGAATCTGCGGCCCCTCCAGGGCCGTTGTTTCATCAATACCGCGGATCCCGGGGCGTCGCTCTCCCGCTTTGCGGGATCGTTCCGCCCCGCGCTAATCTCTGGCACGCCTCCGGCGTGTCGCTATTCCCTGCGGCCTGGTTGTAAGGCCAACGCGGAGTGACTCGACGGCCCCCGACTTGGAATTTCAAAATGTCTCCGGGGCTTGCTTAGGGACAGGTAATTTATTCTGCAGCCGGATTATTCCGGTCTGCCGGCCTTCATGAGCTGGGAGGCTTGCTTAGGGACAGGTAATTTATTCTCTGCCGCCCAATTGGAGGTGAGGGTAGAGGAGTTATGGGTTACTGGTTACTGGATAGTTATTCGATTCCGCATTCGTCGGAGGTGATGGGGGAATCGGGATCTGCGACCCCATCCGGGGTCGTTGTTTCATAAATACCGCGGGTCCCGGGGCGTCGTTCGCCCGCTTCCCCCGCTGCGCGGGGTTTGCGGACTCGCTCCGCCCCGCGCTAATGGCTGTCACCCCTTTGGGGTGATGCCTTTGAATGGTCCCGCGTTAATGGCTGCCATCCCTTCGGAGTAATGCCCTTTGAAAGGTCCCGCGCTTGCCAATGCTTGCCACTCCTTCGAGCCGTCAGATCGCCTCAAGTGGTGTGACAATTCCGGAGAGGTGGTTGAACGGATGGATGGCAATCCCGCAGGGATTTTAGGCATTGGCGCGGGGTGGATCCCCCGACTTGTCGGGGGGACACCCCGGGTACGGGAGTCAAAAATAAAAATCGGCCCCAGAGGGGTCGCAGACCAAAATCGCCGGCTGGTTAGTGGCCTCCCCTGAACGTGTCGAAGGCTTATTACGGCCGGCCCGCTTTGAGGAGCTGGGAGACGGTGACCATGCGGTAGCCCTTTTCGCGGAGGATGCGGAGGATTTCCGGCATGGCGGCGAGGGTGTTCTCCGGCCAGCTGTGCATGAGGATGATGCTGCCGGGGACGAGGTCGGCAGTGGCCCGCTGGACAATCTGCTCCACGGTAGTGGCGGCGTCCCAGTCCTGGGTGGAGAGGTTGGCATTGACCGCCTGGAGCTGCTCTTCCCGGAGAATCCGGTGCAGTTGGTCGTCGTAATCGAGGAAGGGGGCGCGGAAGAGGACCGGTTGCTGTCCGGTAATTTTCCCGATGAGCCTCTGGGTGTCGGCGATTTCCGTCCGCATTTCCTCCGGACTGAGTTTGGGCAGGCTGGCATGGGTGAAGGAATGGTTGCCGATCTCATGGCCGGCCCGGGCGGAAGCGCGGAGGACTTCCGCCTCTTTGGGGATGTTCTTGCCAACGATGAAGAAGGT
>CAJXMX010000347.1 GCA_913056355.1 uncultured Opitutales bacterium | reverse complement strand
GGCGGAGAAGGCGGCCACCTTCTTTTTGCGGCGACGGACTTCACACGGCTTCTCGTAGTAACGCTTGGCACGCACGTCACGGATCACGCCTTCACGGTCGAGGCGCTTCTTCAGGCGGCGCAGGGCGCGTTCGATGGGCTCTCCTTTGCGAATCTTTACTTCTACGGACATAAAATCTCTTCGGTTGAAATTACGGAAAAGGGACCGAGCAAAGCACGGTTAACCAGTTGGTCAACAATAAATCGCAGGTCCGGGAGTAATGCAAGAGGAGGGACGGATTCACGGGTTCATGCGTGGAGAATAATTGCCGCATGGCCACCTTCCATCCGGTGTGATGCCGCCCCTTCAGGGCTTGATGCCAATAAGGCCCCCATTTCCCGGGGCTGGCGCCCCGGGCTATAACATTAAGCCTCTTCGAGGCTGGCGGCCGCACACCACCTCCTTGAAGGCTGGCGGCCGCACACCACCTCTTTGAAGGCTGGCGGCATCAGCAGGCGGGACGCTTGCTGCACTGCCAGGGCTCTCAACCAATATCCCCCTTCGCAGCGCTCCATGCCCGCCGCCCGTTGCCATGATCGACCGAGCCCGACGGCCAAGGAGTCCACGGTGCGGCGCGAGAAACCACAGGGCAGAGCAGGCCTCAAGGCGCCCGGCGCAGGCCTCAAGGAGGCCACGTGTTGCAGAGCCAGGGAGCGAAGGCGCCCGGCGCAGGCCTCAAGGAGGCCACGTGTTGCAGCGAAGGGTTGTTCCGCGAAGCGGAACAGCCCTGGAACACGGAGCAAAAAGGATTCAAAGCCCCAACGGGGCGGCATGTTTCCTCACCCCACCACCTCGGCGGCGACCAGCTCGGTCCAGACCGGCTGGTCGTTCTCGATGGAGAACTCGACGATGGAACCTTCGCTGATCTGGCCGGAGATGATCCCCCGGGCCAGGGCGTTCTCGACCTGCTTCTGGAGGAGCCGCTTGAGCGGCCGGGCCCCGTAGACCGGGTCATAACCCTTTTCGGCGAACCAGTGCCGGGCCTTTTCATCGAGGACAATCTCGATCTTGCGGTCCTTGAGCCGCTTGTTGAGGTCGGCCAGGAGGAGCCCGATGATGGACTCGATGTTCTCAAGGGTCAGCGGCTTGAAGAGGATGCTGTCGTCGAGGCGGTTGAGAAATTCCGGACGGAAGGCCTGGCGAAGGTCGCTCATGACGGCCTCCCGGACGGAATCCGGGATATTGTCGCCGGAAACCCCCTCCTGCAGGTAACGGCTGCCAATGTTGGAGGTCATGATGATGACCGTGTTCTTGAAGTCGACGGTGTGGCCCTGGCTGTCCGTCACCCGCCCGTCGTCCATGATCTGGAGGAGGGTGTTGAAGACATCCGGATGGGCCTTCTCGATCTCGTCGAAGAGGATCACGGAATAGGGCTTGCGGCGGACCGCTTCGGTCAGCTGGCCGCCCTCATCATAACCGACATAACCCGGAGGGGCCCCGATCAGGCGCGAGACGGAGTGCTTCTCCATGTACTCGGACATGTCGAGACGGACCATATTGTCCTCGGTATCGAACAGCACCTCGGCCAGGGTCCGGGCCAGCTCGGTCTTCCCCACCCCCGTCGGGCCGAGAAAGAGGAAGCTCCCGATGGGACGCCGGGGATCCTTGATGCCGGCCCGCGAGCGCAGGATGGCTTCGCTGACTACCCGGACGCCGTCGTCCTGGCCGATGACCCGGCGGTGCAGGATGTCCTCCATCTTGAGGAGCTTTTCCTTCTCCCCTTCCAGTAGCCGGCTGACCGGGATTCCGGTCCAGCGGCTGACAATGTCGGCGATCTCCTCATCGGTTACCTCCTCCTTGAAGAGGTGTCCCTGTTTCTGCCGGGCGGCGGCCTCGGCCTTCTTGAGCTGCTCTTCCAGTCCGGGAATGGTCCCGTGCCGGAGCTGGGCCACCTTGTTCAAGTCGTAGACCCGCTCGGCGGATTCCATTTCCTGGCGGGCCTTGTCGATCTCCTCGCGCAGACGGCGCGTCGCACCCTGGGTCTCCTTTTCGGATTCCCACTGGGCCCGGAGAGCGGTGTATTCCTCGCGGACGTTGGCCAGTTCTACCTTTAATTCCTCCAGCCGCTGCCGGGAAGCCTCGTCCTTTTCCTTCCCGAGGGCGGCTTCCTCAATCTCCAGTTGCATGACACGCCGGGAAAGGGCGTCCAACTCCTGCGGCATGGAATCCATTTCCGTACGGACCATGGCCGCCGCCTCGTCGACCAGGTCGATGGCCTTGTCGGGCAGGAAGCGGTCGGAAATGTAGCGGTGCGAAAGCGTGGCCGCATTGACCAGGGCATTGTCGGTGATGCGCACCCCGTGGTGCACCTCGAAGCGTTCGCGCAGTCCGCGGAGGATGGAAATGGTGTCCTCGACGTTAGGCTGGTCGACCATGACCGGCTGGAAACGACGCTCCAGGGCGGCGTCCTTCTCGACGTGCTTGCGGTACTCGTCGAGCGTGGTGGCCCCGATACAATGCAACTCCCCGCGGGCCAGCATCGGCTTGAGCAAGTTGCCGGCGTCCATGGCCCCCTCGGCCTTGCCGGCCCCGACGATGGTGTGCAATTCGTCGATAAAGAGGAGGATCCGCCCCTCGGCGGCCTTCAGCTCCTGCAGGACCGCCTTGAGCCGCTCCTCAAACTCGCCGCGAAACTTGGCCCCGGCGACCAGGGCGCCCATGTCGAGGGCGAAGATGGTCTTGTCCTTGAGGCCTTCAGGAACGTCGCCCTTCAAGATGCGCTGGGCCAGTCCCTCAACAATGGCCGTCTTGCCCACCCCGGGATCCCCGATCAGGACCGGGTTGTTCTTGGTCTTGCGGGAAAGGATCCGGACCACCCGGCGGATCTCGTCGTCGCGCCCGATAACCGGGTCCAGCTTGCCCGCCCGGGCCGTTTCGACGAGGTCCATCCCGTACTTCTCGAGGACCTGGTAGGTCCCCTCGGGATTCTGGCTGGTCACCCGCTGGCTGCCCCGGATGGTCTTGATGGCCCCCTTGATCCGCTCCTCGGAGAGGTCAAAGGTATCAAAGAAATGCTGCAGTTCCCGGTGCCCCTTCTCCCGGAGCAGCCCGATCAGCAGGTGCTCCACCGAGACAAACTCGTCCTTCATCTCGCCGGCCGCCTTCTCGGCCAGCCCGAGGGCCTTGTTCAGGCTCTCCGTAATGTAAACGGAACCGGCCTGGGTGGCCCCGCTGACCTTGGGCAACTTTTCCAGTTCGCGCCGCAGGGCCAGCTCCACCGCCGAGGGCGAGATGTCCAGCTTCTTCAACAGCGCCGGGACCACGCCCCCGGCCTGCATCAGCATCGCCGCCAGCAGGTGCCAGCCATCGATCTGCTGCTGGCCCAGTTGGCGTCCCTCGGTCTGCGCGGCGACCACCGCTTCCCGGGCCTTTTCCGTATATTTGTTGGCGTCAAAAGTCATGCCCCTTGATTTGCATGAATCGGGCCAAGGGGAAATAAATGCTTAAGCCGTTAACCTACAATTGCTTACACCAATACACCGGAGAAGGAATGAGACAATATTACACACCACCCTAAAGCACCCCTGAGGGCATGGGTCAATTTGGCGCTTCCGGTTGAGACCAGTCCACCTCGCTCAGGGATCAAAGCGGCCCAGACCGTTGGACTGGATGACGCCCTTGATCTTGCGGATATAGGTGGAGCCCTCCTCGGAATAACGCATGAGCCCGTCGGCCAGGACCACCCCCTCGATCGGATCACCGTTCTGGCGGAGGTTTTGCCGAAGCAGCCAGAGCTGCCGGTAAGCGGTGTTGGAATTGAGATTCCAAATGTAGTCGAGGAAGGAATTGCGAGGCGAACGGTAGCTGGCCACCTCATAGGTGGCGCCGGCCGGGCGCCGGCGGATCCACACCTTCATTGCGACCAGTCCCATCCACCGCGAGCACAAGCTGCGCATGAGCAAGGCCGAAGTGCTGGACAAGGCAGTCGCGGCGGTGACCCAGGCGAAAGGTCTTGCCGACGAGGTCGAGTTTTCGGCCGAGGACGCAATCCGCACCGAGCGCGACTACCTGGTCGAAGTGTTTGC
>CAJXMX010000346.1 GCA_913056355.1 uncultured Opitutales bacterium | reverse complement strand
AGCCGCCAATTTGGGCTACCCGTTTCGCTTCGTCCGGATCACGGAGAATCGTAAAATATGATCGACACAAATTTTCAGCAGGACGTTATATAGATAGATCACCTCAATGAGCCCAATCGCTTCCAAGTTGACGCAAAGACTGGCCGGTCTGCAGGAAAAAATCCCCGAGCAGCAAGTGGGGCTGATCCCGGCGGATGCCTTCTTTACCCGCAAGGTGGAGCTTCCCGAAGGCATTTCCCGGGAAGAGCGCCTGGCCTTCATCCAGCTCAATCTGGAAGGCAATTCCCCCTTTCCCATGGAGCAGCTGGCCTGGGGCTGCCTGGAGGATCCCAAATCCTCCCATGCCTTCGTTTACGCCACCCCCAAGGCCCGCCTGCGGAAGCTGGGCATCGAGGCTCCGGAATCCTACTTCCAGCTCTTCCCCGGTTTTGTTTCCCTCTTCGGGACCACCCCGGATCGCGCGACCATTCGTTTCCTGTCCCAGAACGGAGTCCTTTCGGCCCTCTACATGGAAGCCGGCAACCCGGTTCCCTCGCGCATCCAGTCCCGCCACATTCCCGGCGAGCTGTTGACCGATGAGGCCCATCTGGAGGCCCGTGACGCTTTCCTCAAGTCCCTTCCCCGGGAGGATTACCGTGTCGAGGACGGCCTCTGGCTGGGGAGCGGCCTGGAAATCGACAACGACGGCTCCATCGAGTTCCGGCACCGCCACCTGGCCCGCGGGAAATCAGAGGGCCTGCTGGACAATACCCTCCGTCTCGACGACCAGGGCCTCTGGCTGGCCGACCTCCGCGATGAGCAATATGCCGGACGGGAAAGGAAGGTTCGCCAGCGCAGCAGCCTGATCTGGACCAGCCTCCGGGCCGGCCTCTGGTTCGCCCTCCTCCTGCTGGTCCTGCAACTGGGTAATTTCGCCCTCCTCGGCCTCAACAAATGGCGGGAATCCCGCATCCATTCCGTCGAGCCCCAGGCCACCCGGGTCGAGAACAAGAAGACCCTGGCCGCCCGCCTGACCCAGTCCACGGATGAGGACCTGAGGCCTTTCCTGCTGCTGGAATCGATCAATTCCCTGCGCCCGGACTCCGTCTTCTTCGACAAGGTACGTTCCCGGGCCTACAACGAACTGGAGATCGAGGGCCAGTCGGCCGAGGGGGTGACGCCCGTCAACGCCTTCGCCGACGCCATCAAGAAGCAGGATTTCGTTCAATCGGTGGAAACCAATCCCCAGACCCGGACCGGCCAGACCAGTTTTGAATTGATGATCACCTTCTCGCAAATGCCTCCGGCCCCGGAAGGCGGGTTCATGGTTCCGCCCGAGGGCGGCGAAGAAACGTCCACAAGCAGCGGAGGGGAGGAATAGCCATCGTGGTCCGGCAGATTTTCAACGCCTTTTCCATTCGCGAACGTTACCTGGTGGCCATCTTCATCTGGGCCATCCTGATCATCTGGATGCTGGCCCTCGTGGAGAGCCTCCAGAAAAACTGGCGGAACTACTCCGGCAACGGCCGGTTGCTGGACAACCTGACTTCGCTCCTCGAGCAGACCGACCAGGCGGAAGTCCTCCTGCGCGACGCGCGACAGGGCCTGGACAGCACCAAGACCTATTCCGCCGCCCAGCTCAGCGGACGGCTCGACTCGCTGGCCCGGGAGAACCAGGTCTCCAGCTTCGACATCAGCACGGCCTCGACCATCGATTCCGAGCTCTTCAGCTTCCATAACGTGCGCCTGTCCATCAAGCGGGCCCGGATCGCCGAGCTGATCCGCTTTGAACAGGCCGTGAAGCAGTACTCCCCCTACATTGCACTCGGTGACTTCCAGATCACCGCCAACAAACGGGATCCGCGCTATCTGGATGCCGTGTTTGAACTCGTATCCTTTGAATTGAAAGAAGAGGCCCTAAATGATTGACCGATTCCATCTCAAGACCCTTGGCGGCTTATTCAGGACCAGTCTGCTGGCCGGTATCCTGCTCGCTGGAATGGCCACCTCCCTTCAGGTGGCCGCGCAGTCCAACGGCAACGCCCCGGCCGGCCCGCCAGCGGATGAGGACATGGGCCCTCCCCCCGATTTCATCCCGCCGCCTCCGCCGGATGACCCCATTATTCCCCCCGGCGGCAGCCGCGGTGTGAGCCGGCCGGCAATCCGGCCCGGCAGTACCGCCCAGCCGCCCACCGGTCCCCGGATTCCCGACGCCGAACTCCTCAACCGGCCTTCCGAACTGGTCGATGATGCCGATCCCCTGATGCAGGAAACCGTCGGCCTGATCCGCATTCCGGAAATGGGCACCAACGAGGTCCTCGAGATGCTGGAGAACTTTACCGGCAAGCCGATCCTCCGCCACCAGACCCTGCCCTCGGTCAAGATCACCTTTTTCAGCCAGCAGGCCCTGACCCGCGGCGAAGCCATTACCGCCATCGAGAGTCTCCTGGCCCTCAACGGCATCGCCATCACCAACCTCGGGGAGAAGTTCCTCAAGGCTGTTCCCAGCGCCATCATCAACACCCAGGTCCCCCGGCCATGGGAGGGCAGCACCCTTGACGCGACCCCCAGCCAGATGATCTACGAGAAGGTCTTCGAGCTGGATTTCCTCTCCACCGAGGAAGCCGCCACCCTGATCCAGCCCCTGATGTCCCAGGGAGCCCCCATCGCCTTCGACAAGAGCAACCTGATCCTCGTCACCGACGCCCTGGTCAATCTGCAGCGCATCGAGCGGCTCCTGCCCATCCTCGACAAGCCGGGCAAACTGCGCCTCGAGATGCTCTTCTTTGAACTGCAGAACATCCAGGCCGAGGAAGTGGTCCGCCGTCTCCAGCAACTGATCACCGGCGCGCTCAAGGGCCGGCTGGAGACCAACACCACCTTCGAGGCCGACGACCGGACCAACCAGATCCTGGTCTTCACCCACCCGGCCAACGTGGACCTGATCACCGAGCTGATCAGCAAGCTGGACATCAACGTGGCCCCGACCACCTCCACCAATGTCTATTCCATCCGTTACGCCGACGCGGTGGAAGTGGTCGACATCATCGAGCAGGTGGTCACCGGCCAGCGCCAGGTGCGCAGCGATACCGGGTCCGACAACAACCCCGCCGCCCAGGCTGCCCGCGCCCGCGCCGCCCAGGCCGTCCGGGCCAACAACCAAGCCGCCGCCGCCGCCCGGGCCGAGTCCAGCAACCTCCAGTTCTCCGACTTCCTGACCATCGTGCCCGATGAGCGGGCCAACACCATTGTGGCCTCCGGCACCCATACCGACCTGGCCTACCTGGAGTCCCTGATCGATCAGATCGACTCCCTACTGGCCCAGGTCCGTATCGAGGTTATCATTACCGAGGTCGGCCTGACCGACGACCAGGTCCGGGGGATCGACAGCTTCGGGATCAACTGGAACGCCCCCGGCAGCGATTCCTTCGATTTCAGCAACCCGAACTCCCAGTGGAACCTTTCCCCGGGAGACTTCTACGGTATCAGTTTCGATAACATTTTCTGGGGACCAAACTATTCCGCCATCGGATTCATCCTCGATGCGGCCAAGAAGAATTCCAATATCAGCGTTCTCTCCGCCCCGACCATTGTCACCACCCACAACAAGGAAGCGACGGTCTCCGTCGGCGAGGAACGCCCGGTCATCACCGGCCGGACAAATTACGGATACAATACCGGGTCCGGTGATCCTCAAAATCCTATCGGCGGATATCCGAGCACGCAGGAGCAGGTCCAATACCGCGACGTCAAGCTGGAGCTGAAGGTGACGCCCCTTATCGGCTCCGACGGCGTAGTCCAACTGGAGATCGACCAGTCTGTCCAGAACGTGGTCGATACCATTACGGTCGGAGGCTATCCACAGCCCGTGATCGGGACACGCAACGCCACCTCCTTCGTTAGTGTCCGCGACGGGCAGATGATCGCCCTCGGCGGCCTGCAGTCCCTGGAGAACACCAAGGGCCGCAACAAGATGACCTTCTTCGGCAGCATTCCCGTCATCGGCAATCTCTTCACCCGCAAGACGGACGTCGAGATCAAGAAGGAGCTCCTGATCTTCATCCGCCCGACCATCATCCGGACCACCGACGAGGCCAAC
>CAJXMX010000345.1 GCA_913056355.1 uncultured Opitutales bacterium | reverse complement strand
GGGGGGGCCCCGCCAATGCAGCTCCAGCCGGCCGGGATCCAGTTCCATCCCGGTCAATGTAGCCAAATCTTCATCACAGCTTTCGAAGGCCCCCAGGTCCGGCGCCGCGCCGGCGAAGGGAAACCCGGTCTCCATTCCGGCATCCACCAGGTCGCTGCCGGCACGAAGCCGGGCGAAGGCGATTTCCGGAAGGCTCCCGTCGGGCTGCCGGGGCAGCATGAGGAGGGCCTCGTCTAGGCTGGCGAAGTCCTCCTCCCCCACGGTGACGGGAAGCGTGAAGGAGTTCCCCCCGGCATCGCTCTCCTCGAAATTGAGGTTGGCCACCTCGATTGTCCCCAGGGCCCCGAGGTTGTTCCGCATGTAGTGGTCGTACCCCGACACGTCCGTGCTGTTGTCAAGCAAGGTCGAGAGCATGTTGAAGTTGACGGGATTCCGGACGGCCGTGTTGCTGATCCAATCGAGGCCGCCGGTGTGGTGGTTGGCGTAGAAGCCGCTGGTCTTGTTGCGCACCGCCAGGCAGAAGCGGACCTCATGCCGCGGAGGCGGGACCGGGAAGTCCAGCTTGCCGTTGCGCCCGTAGCCGCCGGCCTTGAAGCCGTGCCCGTCAACGAGCCGGTTGAAATCCTGGTCAAAGCCGTTGTAGAATGACCAGCAATGCTCGATAAGGACCGCGGCGTCGGCGTTGATCAGGTCGAACCCGTCGTCGCTGTTGAACCAGGCCCGGCAGCCGCGGAAGACATTCCCGGTTCCCCAGGTGTGGCGGGGATGGGCCCCGAAGCCGTCGACATTCCCCATGGAGGCCGCGTCGAGGCCCTTGTTGTTGTAGGCGTCGCAATTGAGCACCAGGTTGTCGGCACCGTCGATCAGGTACCAGCCGATGCCCATCCCGTCGTGCATGGACAGGTTTTCGAAGCGGTTCCGGCTGCCGCCGTTGATCAGGAAGCAGGTGGACTGGGTATTGCCGGCCTCGGCCTGGGTCACGACGACCTGCACCCCGACAATCTCGAAGCCCTTGAAGACGCAATCATCGGCCTCGATCCAGAAGGCGGATACGCGGTGGCCGGACGGCTTGACATTCGAGAAATCGAAAACCGGGCGCTCGCCGGGCCAGGCCAGGTAACGGATCCCGTCCCGGGTCATGTAGTTCACGATGGCCCGCGGCTCGAGAATCTTTGAGACATGGGAATTATCCAGGTAATAGGTACCGCCCCTCAGGTAGACGGTGTCGCCGTTTCCGGCGAGGGCCTGGGCCGCCATTACGGTGGCGAGGGGCTTTTTCATCGTTCCCGGGTTGGCGTCCGAGCCATCCGGGGCGACAAACCATTCCGCGGCTGTCGCCTCGATGGAGAACAGGATGAGGATAAGGAATATGGCGTATTGGACAGTTGAATGATTCATTTGCTTGGGCAGCCATTCTCCCGGCTCAATGGACCTGTCACAAGGCCAAAACAGCTGATCCGGACCTAGAGCCTGGTCCCCTCGAGCGGCTTTCCACCCCGGGCAATTTCAATGAGGTTGGCCAGGGTGACCTCGGTAATCTTGTCCAGCGCCTCCTCCGTCAGGAAGGCCTGGTGGGCGGTGACCAGGACGTTGGGAAAGCCGATCAGGCGGATCAGCTCATCGTCCTGGACAATCCGCTCCGAGAGATCCTCGAAAAAGATACCCTCCTCCTCCTCGTAGACATCCAGGGCCACCCCTCCCACCTGTCCTGATTTCAGTCCGTTGATCAGGGCCGCGGTGTCGATCAGCTTGCCCCGGCTGGTGTTGACGATGAAGACGCCTTTCCGGGTTTCACGGAGAAGCTTCTCGCCGATGAGGTGATGGGTGTCCGGGGTCAGCGGCACGTAGAGGGAAATGATATCCGCCCCGCGGGTAAGGTCCTCCAGCGGCACGTAGGAGGCCCCCAGCATACCGGCCCATTCATAGTTGGGATACTTGTCGAAGAGGAGGATCCGGCACCCGTAGCCCGTGAAGATGCGGGCCGCGATCTGGCCGATCTTGCCCGTTCCGACAATACCCACGGTCTTGCCGGCGAGGTCGAATCCAACCAGTCCACCGAGGGAGAAATTCTGCTCCCGGATGCGGTTGTAGGCCCGGTGAATCTTGCGGTTCAGGGTCATCAGCAGGGCCACCGAGTGCTCGGCCACGGCGTTCGGGGAATAGGCCGGGACGCGGGTGATGCAGATCCCCGCCTGCCTGGCCGCGTCGAGGTCGACATTGTTGAAGCCGGCACAACGCAGGGCCACATGGCGAATCCCATGGGACTTGAGCGCTTCCAGGCAATCCCGGTCCAGCCGGTCGTTGACGAAGACACAGACCGCATCGGCTCCCTCGGCGGTGGCGGCGGTCTCCGCGGAAAGGCGGAACTCATGGAATTTCCAATCAAACGAATCCGCACCTTCCGTCTGGAAATAGCGGCGGTCGTAACTCTTGGTATCGTAAACAGCGACTTTGAGCATAGGCCAACATCTAAGGCTGGTCGGCTTTTCTGGCAACCTGATGCGTGGCTGTCCCGTAGAATTGTTCAGCCGCCTCCTGGTAGGTTTCCGAAAGGGTGGGATGCGGGTGGATCAGCTCGGCCAGGTCCCGCACCGAGGCGCCCATTTCAAGGGCCAGGGTCCCCTCCGCGATGAGCTCCGCCGCTCCGTACCCGCAGACCCCCACTCCCAGGAGGCGCTTCGATTCCGGATCCACCACCAATTTGGTCAGTCCGTCGGTCCGGCCATGCGACAGGGCCCGGCCGGAGGCTTTCCATGAAAATGAGGCGGTCTCGAACCGGATATCCTGCTCCGCGGCCTCGGCCTCGGTCAGTCCGGCCCAGGCCACGGCCGGATCGGTAAAGACAATGGCCGGGACCCGGAAATCCGCGGCCGAGGCCCGCTCGCCAAGAATCGAACGGACGGCTACCCGGGCCTCCTTGGCCGCCTTGTGGGCCAGCATCGGATTCCGGCAGCAGTCGCCGATGGCCCAGACCTGCCCGTTGCCGGTACGCCCCTGCTCGTCGACCTTGATGAAACCCTTGCCATCGGTCCCGACACCGGCGTCTTCCAAGCCCAGCGCGGCTGTATTGGGTTGCCGTCCAATGGCCACCAGGACCCGGTCAAAAAGCCCGCTATCGGATGAATCATCCTTGGAAAAGGCCGCCTCGACCTGTTCGCCGGAGGTCGACAGATGCTCCACGCTGGTCTCCAGCCGGACCTCGTTGAATATGCTTTCCATGGCCTTCCCGAGGGGCCTGACAAGGTCCCGGTCCACTCCCGGCAGCAGGCCTGCAGTGGCCTCCACGACGGTGACCTCGCTGCCCAGACGGGCGTAGACGGTTCCCAGTTCAAGGCCGATATAGCCGCCTCCCACAACCAGCATCCGCTCCGGAACCGACTCCACCTCAAGGGCCTCCCGGGAAGTCAGGACACGCGGATTGCCGATGTCCATCGGCCCCGGCAAGGCAGGCCGCGAGCCGGTGGCGATGATGGCCTGCTCGAATTCGTAGTACTGCTGTCCCTCCTCCTGCTCCACCCGGAGAAGATTGACGTCCTCGAAGGTGCCCCGGCCGCGGACGACCTTGACGGAGCGGCTTTTGGCCAGGGATTCCAGTCCCCGGCCGAGTTTTACCACCACCTGGTCCTTCCATTCATTGAGGTCCCGAAGGTTGAGGCGCGGCTTGTCAAAATGAATGCCGCGATCCTTCAATTTGTCCATGGCTTCCAGGTAGGCGGTGGTCTGCAGCAGCGCCTTGGAGGGAATGCATCCATGGTTCATGCAAACGCCCCCCAACCGCGGCAGGTCATCGACCAGGGTCACCTCAAGGCCCCGGTCGGCTGCGTAAAAGGCGGCGGTGTAGCCCCCGGGACCGCCGCCCAGGACCAGCAGATGTGTCTTCTTCCGCTTCATGATTCGCCGTCCTCCTTTCCGAGTAGCTTTCCGCAATCGGATTCCTCGAAGTTTTCCAGGCCTTTCTCGAGGGTGTCCATGAAGCCGGCCGCTTCCGCACCGTCGACAATGCGGTGGTCGTAGGAGAGGGAAAGGGGTGCCACTACCGCCATGGCCGGCTTGCCGTCATCGGGAACCACCCGGCGCGCGGCCTTCCCCACCCCGAGGAT
>CAJXMX010000344.1 GCA_913056355.1 uncultured Opitutales bacterium | reverse complement strand
CTGCTCACGCGGGCCTGGTATGCGCGTCAGGAAATGACCACGCCGGTCCGTCTGGCAGCGCTCAACCTGGTCCTGAACCTCGTTTTCGGCCTGATCCTGATGCAGTACCTTGGAGCGGTCGGACTGGCCCTGTCGAACACCCTCAGCTCGCTCATCCACTGCCTGGCCCTGCAGTATTTCCTGCCCGGCAAGGGGCTTCTCCAGTTGCGGTTTCCGAACGCCCTCAAGCTGGGGTTCGCGTTGTCCTGTCTCGGATTCTGCGCATGGGCGGGCAATTACGCATTCCAGTCGACGGCCATTGCCGCCAAGCTGCGGGACCTCCTGGTGGTCCTGACAGTCATTCCCCTCGCCGCGGCCGCTTACTTTGGCGTACTCTGGATTTTCCGGCATCCACAGGTCCGCGGCCCCTCCGCCTAGTTGTCCTGCAACTGGGCCGGAGGATCGAAGGCCTCGTCAATGATCCCGATGTTGGTCTCGATTTCCTCCAGGACCAGGGTTCCCTGGAGCTTACCGTTGAGGTACCGGTCAATCCTGGTGGAGAACAGGATCCCGTCGATCTTCTCGAATTCGGTCGGGATAATTTCCGCCACCAGTATGCCTTTGCTGTCGTACTGCAGGATGCACCGTTCCATGAAGGATTCCTGGTCGATGAAATGGACAAACTTGCTCATGTCGGGATAGGTGGCGCTGATCTGGTAGCAGGTCCAGGACTCATAAGGGACGACCCCGTCGAGGGTCATGGAAACATCCCTTCCCTTGCTGTTGAAGAGAACACCCGCCAGCGGCGCGTCCCGGATCAGGTCCACGGCCTGTTCCGCCTTGAGCCTCTTGACCTCGGAGAACCGCCCCGATTCGCGGCTGTACCAGGCGGTCTCACCATTGTAGGCCTTGATCACGCGGTAGATTCCGGTGTCGGCAGTGATCCGGACCAGGTTGGGCTTTTTCTTCATCACCGTGACGGCCTGGGTGCTGCCGTCCGGGGATATCATCCTGCCGCGCATGCGGACACTGCTGACTTGCTCGAGGGGCCCGCGCCCGCCATTGGCCTGTATATAGCGCCGGAGAATGTAGTCCAGGTCCTGCTCATTGGTCTGGGACCGGAGTTCGCGGATCGATCCGGCGAACAGAGTGAGGGTAATCAGGACCAGGCTGAGCCGTCTATGCCACATGGGTTAGGGTCCTAGCTGCTCAGGAGCGGCCGGTCAAGCGAACGGGGACATTGGCCCGGGCCAGGTGCTGCTTGGCCTCCTCGATGGTGTACTCCCCGAAGTGGAAGATGCTGGCGGCCAGCACGGCCGAGGCTTTTCCTTCCTGAAGGACATGGACCAGGTGGTCCAGGTTGCCGGCCCCTCCGGAGGCGATGACCGGGACCTCCACGGCTTCCGCAAGGGTCCGTGTCAGGCCGATGTCGTAGCCGGCCTTGGTACCGTCCGCGTCCATGCTGGTCAGGAGCAATTCCCCGGCCCCGCGGCGGACGACTTCCCGCGCCCAGTCCAGGGCCAGGAACTCGGTTGGCTTGCGTCCGCCGTGGGTATAGACCCGCCAGGTCTGGACGGACGGATCCCACTTGGCATCGATGGCGACCACGATGCACTGGTTGCCGAACCGGCTGGAGGATTCCGAGACAAGCTCGGGATTGAGGACGGCCGCGGTGTTCAGGCTGACCTTGTCGGCCCCGGCGTTCAGCATGTCCCGAATGTTTTCCACCGAACGCAGCCCGCCGCCTACCGTAAGGGGCATGAAACACTGGGAGGCCGTCTTCTCGACGATGTCGCGCATGATGTCGCGCTCGCTGGAGGAGGCGGTGATGTCCAGGAAAACCAGCTCGTCGGCTCCCTGCTGCTCGTAGGCCTTGGCGATGGCGGCCGGGTCCCCGGCGTCGCGGAGCTCCTTGAAGCGGACCCCCTTGACGACCCTTCCGGCGTTGACGTCCAGACAGGGGATGATCCGAACCGAGAGCATCTTGCCGGATTCCGGTGGATCAGGAGTCGAGCAGGCCGACGTCGGGGGAGAAGGAAATGCTCAGGCGGTACTGCTGGCCGGGCCGCATGATCAGCGGATGATCGCGGACCAGGCTCTGGATGTAGTGCAGGTTGCCCCAGTAGGTGCGGTAGCCCAGCTCCTCGGTCACGACCTCGGTTTCCTGCCAGACAGCGTGGAAATCGTCCTTCTCGACATTGCAGCCAAGGCCCTCCTCGCCGAGGGCGAAGGTCATCGGGGCGTGCTTTTCTGAATGGGGCGAGCCGATGGCCAGGGCGTAGCGGAACTTGTCGCAGCTGAGCTGTTTCTTGACGGTGAAGATGAACTCGCTGCTGATCTTCTTGCCGGAGAAGTTCCAGGCCACCTTGACGCTGCCGAGTCCGGGCAGGATCTCTTCTTCGCTGGTGATGAATTCCGGCTGCTCGTAACGAAAGTAGAAGCTCTGGCGCAGGCCCAGCCCGGTCACGCAGCGCTTGCCGTAGAAAGCCGGGACGACCTTCTTTCCGCCGATGGTCAGTTCCGGCAGCATGACCGGCAGGTAACGGTTGGCCGGCCAGTCGAAAATGCCCGGGCAATGCGGGAAAGGCAGGTAATCGGCGGTCCCCGTCTTGTTGCTGCCAATCAAGGGTAGCTGGACATGCAGGCCGCTTTCGGTGTCCTGGTAGATGAAGAGGCCCTGTTCCTTCTTGTTGGCCTTGTCGAAGATGACCCAGCGGCCGCCGGTGCGCTTGGTTGCCGCAGTGGCTTCCATCTTGCCGCCGATGGAGCGGGCCAGGCGGGACCACTGGCAAAGGTACCGGGCGCCGTCGAAATTGGCCATCCGGGTGGTGTGCTCGGGACGGGTGTCGCGTTCCTCGTCGCGAATCACCAGGAAGCCCTGGTCCTGGTCAAGATAGGTCAGGAAGAAAAACTGGAAGAGGCGCCGCAGAAGCTCCATGTAATGCGGAATCTTGTCCTGGGCGATCCAGCCGTCACGCAGGGCCTGGAGAATGAGGGAGATGCAGTGCATCTGTCCATAGACCCCGATGGCCTGGCCGAAGATCCAACCCTGTCCGTCGGCCCGGACGATATCCGGCAGCAGCCGGAGGTATTTCTCGGCGATGGTCCGCAGGCTGGGAAGCTTGCGGTCGCGGAGGTGGATGTTGGCATGGAGCTGGAGGGTCTGGCGCATGAAGACCAGACTCAGGACGCCGTAGATATCAAAAACGCCCCCGACACCATTCTTGGGAGCATCGTCGATGTAGCCGGCACTGCTGGTTTCCTGGACCCGCTGGATGAAGCGGTCGATCAGCTTGCCGGTCTCGTCCTTCTTGGAGAGGCCCATGGAGAAGCGGGTCACCGCCTTGGCCACATTGAAGGACTGGAAATGGTTGTCGTAGTCGGTCCGGGCCAGGAGGCGACGGTCGAGCCGTTCCCGGGTCGGGTCCAGAAGGCGCTCCCAGACCGCGTTCCGTTCCTTGGCAGGACCGAAGGAGAGGAGACCCAGGGCGGAGTAGCCAAGGCCGTTCTCATGATCCTCCTCGGTAAACACCTGGGCCGTGATGCAACGGGCGGCGAGGTCGACAAGGTCCTTGCCCTCGAAGTTGGTTTCTGTGGTGGCCCGGTAAAATTCACCGATGGCGAGGGCGGCATGCCCCGGTTCATCGGGCCGGCTGTTCTCGCCGGCTACTGGCTCGATGGTTCCATCCGGCTGGATGGCGCTCAAATTCTGGCCGAGCATTGCTCGAGCCATGTCTAGGCATTGGTCCGCGAAGTTTTGCATTCTGGAAAGGGAAGCACTTAAGGGAGGGGTATTTTATCGGGCAAGCCAAAATCCCCATTATTCCGGGCTTAAATATCGATTAACTTGAAGAACTGTTCGTTGGTTGTGGTTTTGGAGAGCCGTTCGACGGCACTTTCGGCGGCATCCTCGATTTTCTGGCCGGCCAGGGCGCGGCGGAAAAAGTGGGATTTCTTGAGGTTTTCGGGGGGCAGGATGAGTTCCTCGCGCCGGGTCCCGGAAGAGGCGATATTGATGGCCGGCCAGATCCGCAGCTCGGCCACCTTGCGGTCGAGGACCATTTCCATGTTCCCGGTGCCCTTGAATTCCTGGAAGATAAGGTCGTCCATGCGGCTGCCGGGCTCAATCAGGGCGGAGG
>CAJXMX010000343.1 GCA_913056355.1 uncultured Opitutales bacterium | reverse complement strand
ATGAACGACCGCGCGATCGTCTACCGCCGCAAGTACGGCATCCCCGCCGAGTGGGGCACCGCCGTCAACGTGCAGGCGATGGTGTTTGGCAATATGGGCGACAAGTCGGCGACCGGCGTCGCCTTCACGCGCAACCCCGCGACCGGCGATGACAGGCTCTACGGCGAGTTCCTGCCCAACGTGGTCATCCAGGTCAAGAACGGCCCCATCGACTTCCAGCCGCGGGAGCCGGTCCATCCGCTGTTCGGCGCCCTGGAAAAGACCGCCATCGGAATGGAGTTCCAGATCACCCAGGAGTACCTCGGGTATTCCATCCACCTGACCTACCTGGCCCCGCTTTACGAGGAGGTCCTCGACACCGACACCTTCGCCAAAGGAAAGGGCTCCACCGTGGCCCGGGTGGTCGACGGATCCGTTTTTCACAACCGGCTGACGGTCATGGCCGGCGTTTCCAACATCGGCGACGTCCGCAACTGGACCGGCCATCCCATGGCCGCCGCCAACTGGTACGCCTTCGGCCGCCTGGCCTGGAATCCCGAACTGCCCTCGGCCCGGATTGCCGACGAGTGGACCCGCATGACCTTCGGCAACGACCCGGCAGTGGTGAACCCCATCGTCACGATCCTGATGGAATCCCGCGAGGCCGGGGTCAACTACCGGACACCGCTCGGGCTCCACCATATCATGGCCAGGGGCCATCACTTCGGCCCGGGCCCATGGGTGACCGGTGGCCGGCCGGACTGGACCTCCGTCTATTACCACCGGGCCGACCGGGAGGGTATCGGGTTCGACCGCTCCCCAACCGGCTCCAACGCCGTGGAGCAATACTCCCCGGAACTGGAATCCCTGTATGGAAATCCGGATACCGTCCCGGAAAAGTTCCTTCTCTGGTTCCACCACGTTCCCTGGGATTACCAGCTGGAATCAGGCCGCACCCTCTGGGACGGCCTGGCCCTGCACTACCAGGCGGGAGTCGACTCGGTCCGGGGATGGATCCAGACCTGGGACACTCTCGAGGGCAGGATCGACACGGAACGCTGGCAGCATGTCAAGGACCTGCTCCGCCGCCAGGAGACACATGCCCGCGACTGGCGCGACGCCTGCCTGCTTTACTTTGGCCGGTTTTCGGATCTTCCGTTGCCGGAGGGCGTGGAGCCGCCAGCCTTCGACCTGGATCATTACCAATCCGTCCAGTATCCCTACTTCCCCGGCAATCCCTGAGCCGCCAGGCTCGGGGACGGACTAGCGGGGAACCTTGGAGCCCCCGGCCGCCTTGCGCCTGCGCCGCGGCAGGCTGGCCCCGGGAGTCCAGGTTCCATCCACAAAGGTCGTGGTCGGGACCGCCGGTACGCCCACCTTGTTCTGCGAGAGGCGCCCGGCCAGGATCTCAGCCGCAAGGGCCCCGACCATGCGGTGGTTCTGGGCGACCCCCGCGTATGTTTCCGACTCCCCGTCGTGAAAGATGTCCACAAAGGCCACATCCCGGGGAACCTGCAATCCCAGGTCCTTCAACAGCGGAAGGACAAAGGATCCCTTGCTGATGATGACCTCCGGACGGTTTTCCTGATACCACTTGCGGAAGTCCTCCCGGTCCGGCAGCACCTCGTGGCGCTCGTTGATCCAGTCCTCCACCGGTTCCAGGTCCGGGAAGATCATCGCCGGTATCACTTCCTCCGGCATCAGGTCCTGCTGCGCGCTCAGGTATCCCGCCGTGAACATGTGGTCCACGGAATGATCCCAGCCGCGGTGCATGACAAATCCGATACGCCGGTATCCGGCCCTGATCACTTCCCGCATGGCCAGCTTGACGATGTTGCACTGGTTGTTGGTCACGTTGTGCAGGGCCGGCTGGTGGGGCAGGTAATCGATCTTCACGGCACTGAAATCGTTCCAGTCCAGCTCCAGGTAGTCATCACATTCGCGAATGTAGGAGGCCACAATAACCCCGCGGATGGAGCGGGCGTGGAGGATCTTGTTCAGCCGGCGGTAGGTCAGGTCCGGTTCCCGGACCCAGAAGTGCTCCAACTTGTAGCCCAGGGACTTTGCCGCGGCCTCCGCGCCCAGGAAAAAGTCGGGATGCCCCGTGGCCTCCTTCCAGCCCCAGCGCGTGGTCCAGTTCGTCAGGTAAGCCAGCACACTCGGCGACACGTTCTTGCGCACCGTCTTCCGGTAGGATACCAGCGCCTGCATCGCCGGGTCCGGCACGTAACCCATCTTCAACGCCAGGGCCTGGATCCGTTCCCGCGTCGAGCTGGCCAGGCGCGGGCTGTTGCGCATGGCCAGCGAGACCGTCGTCACGTGGGTTCCGTCGGCCCGGGCCACGTCCGCCAGGGTCACACGGCGCTCCTGGTTGCCGGCTGCTGCAGCGGCAGGGCGGGGTTTCCTTTTACCGCTCATAATTCAATTGTTAGAATAGGGCTCCGGTTGCGAGGAGCAACCCCGAAACGCATAAATATAGAAGAAAAGGGAGGCCTGAGTGTTATGCCGGCCGCACCTGAAATTACCCTGACCTGTCACCATGTACCGAAGGACCTGTATTCTCATTATCGCACTGGCTTGGGCCGGATCGCTGTGGGGGCTTGGCGAACCGGAAATGATCCGGTTCGAAGGCGGGGAGGGAAGCCTGGCCCTGGTCTCGGAAGGGGCGGCGATACCGGTGGTTCTGGACGGGGCCGAGGATCCGGCGGTGGAGTTGGCCGTGGAAACCTTCCTGGAAGACGTGGAGCGGGTCACCGGATTCAAGCCGGCGGTGCTGGAACCGGTTGGGAAGCCGGAAAAAGCGGTAATCCTGGTCGGCACGCTGGGAGAGGACGGCTTGGTGGACCGCCTCCTGGCAGAGGGCAAGCTCTCCGACATGGGTCTGTCCGGAAGCTGGGAAGGCTTTCAGGTTGAGGTGGTGGACGCCCCCCTGGGTGGAATTGACCGTGCCCTGGTGGTGGCCGGCAGCGACCGCCGGGGAACGATCTACGGGCTGTACAGCCTTTCGGAGCAGATGGGGGTCTCCCCGTGGTACTGGTGGGCGGACGTACCGGTGGAACATCGGGAGCAAGTGTATGTCAACCCGGGCCCCTTTATGGAGAAGCCGGCGGTTCGATACCGGGGAATCTTTTTAAATGACGAGGCCCCGGCGCTGTCCGGATGGGCACAGGAGAAATTCGGCGGTTTCAACCACGAGTTCTACAGCCATGTCTTCGAGCTGATCCTGCGGCTGCGGGGCAACTACCTTTGGCCGGCCATGTGGGGCCGCGCCTTTGCCGATGATGATCCGCTCAATCCGGAGGTCGCGCAGCGGTATGGAATTGTCATGGGAACCTCCCACCATGAGCCGCTGATGCGGGCCCACGACGAATGGCGCCGCTACGGCGAGGGACCGTGGAACTATTCAAAAAACGAGGAGAACCTGCGGGAATTCTGGCGTGGCGGCCTGGAGCGGGTCCGGGATGAAGAAAAGCTGATCACCATCGGCATGCGGGGCGACGGGGACGAGGCGATGTCCGAGGAGACCAATATCGCCCTCCTGGAGCGGATCGTGCATGACCAGCGGGAAATCATCAGCGAGGTCCTGGACCGGCCGGCGGAGGAGGTGCCGCAGATCTGGGCCCTCTACAAGGAAGTGCAGGAATACTACCAGAAGGGAATGCGGGTGCCGGACGACGTGACCCTGCTCTGGTGCGATGACAACTGGGGCAACATCCGCCGCCTGCCGCTTCCGGCGGAGCGCGGACGCAGCGGCGGGGCAGGGGTGTATTACCATTTTGACTACGTCGGCGGGCCGCGCAACTACAAGTGGATCAACGTCACCCCGATCCGGAAGGTCTGGGAACAGATGCACCTGGCCCGCCAATACGGGGCGGACCGGGTCTGGATCGTCAATGTGGGGGCCCTCAAGCCGATGGAGTTTCCCATCGAGTTTTTCCTGACCTACGCCTGGAACCCCGAGCGGTGGCCCTACGAGCGTCTGGATGACTACTCCCGCCGGTGGTCGGCCCGGGAGTTCGGCGAGGAGCAGGCCGCAACCATCGCATCCCTGATCAACGGTTACAGCCGGCTGAACCGGCGCCGTACGCCGGAGCTGATGTCCCCGGAAACGCTGAGCCTGGTCAATTTCCGTGAAGCCGAGCGCGTCCTTGCCGAGTGGCGGGCCC
>CAJXMX010000342.1 GCA_913056355.1 uncultured Opitutales bacterium | reverse complement strand
GGGCTGGTCGGCCTGAAGGATTTCCTGGTCGAGACCAGCCACACCGTCAACGGCCTCGGCGATGTCTGGAACCTGGCCCAGACGGCGATCTGGAAGGGCGGGGATCCGCTTCCCGGGCAGATCAAGTTCACGGTCTGGCATGTCATGTTCTTTGCCTGGTTCTGCAACATGGCCATGCACATCGGGATGTCCGACCTCTCGGTCTTCCGCTTCGCCCGCAAGGCGCGGTACGGACTGGCCACGGCCACCGGGATGTACCTCGGCCACTTCCTGGCCTGGATCGCCGCTTCCATCCTCTTTGCCCTGCAGTTGCACCGGGATCCCCTGCACACCGACGTGCTTCCGGGACCCCTGGCGGCCGGCGCCTGCGGTGTTACCGGCCTGGTCCTGGTCATTATTGCCGGATGGACCACCGCCAACCCGACCATTTACCGGGCCGGCCTGGCCTTCCAGGCCATCATCCCCACGGTTTCCCGTTTCAAGGTCACCTTCGCCACCGGCCTGATCTGTGCCTTTTTCGGCATGTTCCCGGCCATCGCCATGAAGCTGCTGGGCTTTGTCGCCCTCTACGGGCTGGCCCTGATGCCGATGGGCGCTGTCATCTTCTGTGACTATTGGCTGATGAGGCGCTTTGGTATGCAGCCTTACTATGCCGAGGTGTCCGGCAAGGGCATCAACTGGGCGCCCGCCCTGGCCTGGCTGGTCACCCTGGCGGTCTGCCTCTTCGCCGTACGGCAGGGCTATATCGGCCTCTACTTCGCCAGCCTGCCCGGCTGGTTCATTGCCGCGGCCATCTACCTTGGCCTGAGCAAGATCCTGCAGAAGCAACCGCAAACCTCAATCGCCTGATTGTCATGAGAATTCTACTACCCATTATTTCCTTCATCGGACTGGCCCTTGTCATTGGCGCACCCCTCGTTTACCTCGTGGGTTCCCTCGAGAAGGACCTGATGAAACACCTGATGCTGGCCGGAACCATCCTCTGGTTTGCCTCGGTCCCGTTCTGGATGGGCAAGGAGAAGGCCTGAGCCATGCGTTACCTCCTCCTGTTCCTGCTTTGCGCCGGTTCCCTCCTGGCCAGGCCGACCATCTGGCTGGTCGGGGATTCAACCGTCAACTGCGGCACCAGCGGCATGTACGGCTGGGGCCAGGTCATCAGCCCCTACTTTGACGCGGACAAGGCCACGGTGGTCAACAAGGCCATCGGCGGACGGAGCAGCCGCACCTTCATTACGGAGGGGCGCTGGGAGGCCGTGCTCGAGGAGCTGCAGCCGGGGGACTACGTCCTGATCCAGTTCGGCCACAACGATTCCACCCCGGTGAACGACAACCACCGGGCCCGGGGATCCCTGGAAGGTACCGGTGAGGAGACTGAGGAAATCGACAACATGCTGACCGGCAAGCACGAGACTGTGTATACGTACGGTCATTACATGCGCCAGTATGTGCAGGGATCCCGGGAAAAGGGCGCCATTCCGGTCATCTGCTCGCTGGTCCCCCGGGAATGGTGGGAGGACGGCAGGGTCACCCGCGACGAGCACCATTACGCGACCTGGGCCCGGGAAGTGGCCCGCGAGGAGGAGGCGCACTTCGTCGACCTTAATGAAATCATTGCCCGCCGCTACGAGGAGTTGGGTCCGGAGCAGGTGGCGGCATTTTTTGCCGACGAGTTCACCCACCACACCGCGGCAGGGGCCATGTTCAATGCCGCGGCAGTCATTTCCGGCTTGAAGGGCCTGGCCGGCCAGCCCTTTGATCCGCTCTTCTCGCCCCTGGCGGGAGAAGTGCAGCCATTTCCTCCTCTGAGTTGGATCGATCCGGTCAGTGGCAGGAAGATCACCCGCCTGTCGAAGGATCCCGGGACCGCCAGCCTGTATTTTCACCAGAATCCCTTTACGCCGGAGGGGGACAAGATGGTCGTTACCACGCCCGATGGGATTGGGACCATTGACCTGGAAACAGGCGAGTTGTCCACGATTGTCCCCGGCCGGGCCTGGGTGCTGGTCGTGGGCCGCAAGTCCCGTTCCATCTACTACATCCGGCGGGAGGAGGAGGAGCGGCTGGTCTGCAAAGCCGACATCGATACCGGCCGGGAGACCATCATCGCACAGCTGCCATCCGGGGCCGGCGTCTCCTCGCTGAATGCCGACGAGACCCTTCTGCTGGGTTCGATGACCGAGGAGCCGCCCGAACCCCTGGTGGAAGGGCAGGCCGATGCCAATCGCCATGGAGGTGGACGCGCCCAGGGGGAATGGATGCGCGAAACCCGCATGACCCATCCCGTTACCGGGCGCGAGCTGACCTTTGCCGAGCAGAAGGAATGGCGCCTGAATGCGCGCCTGGAGGCTCGGATCCCCATGGCCATGTTTGTCATCGACACCGCCACCGGTGAGCTGAGCGTGATCCACCGGGCCACGGACTGGCTGAACCATCTTCAGTTTTCCCCGACCGATCCGGACCAGATCATGTTCTGCCACGAGGGTCCCTGGCACAAGGTGGACCGGATCTGGATCATCCGTACCGACGGGACGGGCCTGAAGAAGATCCATACCCGGACCATGAACATGGAGATTGCCGGACACGAATTCTTCAGTCCGGATGGAAAGACCATCTGGTACGACCTGCAGACCCCGCGCGGGGAGGATTTCTGGCTGGCCGGATACGAATTGGAGACTGGCCGCCGGACCTGGTACCACCTCGAGCGGAACGAGTGGTCGGTGCATTTCAACATTTCCCCGGACCAGACGCTCTTCGCCGGTGACGGCGGGGACGACGAGATGGTGGCCCATGCCCCGGACGGGAAGTACATTTACCTCTTCCGCCCGGAGCCGATTCCGGATGTGGCCGGCATTTCCGCGGACAATGCCGAGAGCCTGATCCATCCCGGCGTGCTGCGCTCGGAGAAACTGGTCGACATGAGCAACCACGATTACCGGCTGGAACCGAACATTCATTTCACCCCCGACGGCAAGCGCCTCATTTTCCGCTCCAACATGCACGGCGCGACCCATGTCTACGCGGTGGAGATTGGGGAGTGAGCATATCGCCCTTTCAGGGCTCGATGATCATGGTTGTCCCATGGGTACCAGGGCCGCGGGCCACTCCCGCTGCGCGGGATTGCCCCTTGGCCCTTCGCTTTAACACGTGGCCTCTTCGAGGCCGGTGGCGGGTTGTGGCGTTGGCGTGTGCACGTGACCTCTTCGAGGCCGGTGGCGGGTTGTGGCGTTGGCGTGTGCACGTGACCTCTTCGAGGCCGGTGGCGGGTTGGGGGCATTGGCGTGTGCATGCGGCCTCTTCGAGGCCGGTGGCGTTACTTGCCTGGCGGGGGGCAATGGCCGGTTTCATGTCCGCACGGGTGATCTAAAATATTCGGCGCGTTGGATCGCGCCGGGGCCAGCCCCGCAGGGGCGGAATGCTATAGCGAAGGGCCAAGGCGGACCCCGTCCCGCGTCTGCGGGATCGGGGGACGACGCGGCCCTGGACCAAGGGCCCATACCCATTTCCCAGCCCTGAAAGGGCGGCATGTACATCCGGACAATCGATTTTGGGGTGAGGACTCAATCCCACACATATCGCTCATCAATTTCTACTCCTGCCTGCCGGCACAGGGACCGGAACTCATCTTGAAAAGACCATTTCCTGTGATGCTCTTCCTGTTTGTCTATGTAGCGAATGACATCCGGCAGCGAATTTTGGCATAACCCGAACGCACCGTAACCGGATTGCCAGCGAAAGTCATTCAGTTCTGGAAAGCGCTTTCCAAACCATTTGCTGGAACTGCTTTTCAGGTCGCGAATGTGATCTGAAACGCAACGTTGTTTGCCAAGGAGACAGATTGCATGAACATGATCTTCCGGACCATTTAATCGGATGCAGGGGCTTCCGAGTTCCCGACAGATCCCGATCATGTAGCGATGTAATTCACGGCGTTGAGCCAGATCCGACAGGAAAGGGCGACGATCCTTTGTTGAGAAAACGAGGTGAATGGGAATGTGCGCCAGCGATTGGGGCATGGGCATTACCATTCATTCTCTAGAAGTGCCAGCAACCGATCTGATTGGTCAAAATCTGGCACTGGGGGGGTGTAACATGTCGCCCTTTCAGGGCTCCATGATCATGGTTGTCCCATGGGTACCAGGGCCGCGGGCCACTCCCGCTGCGCGGGATTGCCCCTTGGCCC
>CAJXMX010000341.1 GCA_913056355.1 uncultured Opitutales bacterium | reverse complement strand
AGAGGGAGAGGCCGACCTGGCCCTGCCGGGCCAGCTCCAGCATTTCCTCCCAGTTTTCCGGGAGCTCGAGGCCGCGCTCCTCCATCAGGTCCGGGCGCCAGGTGGCGATGGGACAGGCCGCGTCGGTGGCCAGGGTCCACTGGTGCCCGGCCGAGGCGTAGCTGGTGTGGGAGGCGCCCACGGAGTTTTCCGCCTGGTCGGCCAGGAACTCCTCCGGCAGGTGCTGGTCCAGCGGCAGTAGCACCTTTTCCCGCGCCGCCAGGGCGGTGTGCGGGTGGTCCATGACGATCAGGTCATAGCTCTCGGCCAGTTTCTCCAGCGGCGCGTCCGCAAAGGCCTGCAGGGAACGCTTCTCCCAGGTGATGCTGATCCCCGGATTCAGTTCCTCGAATCGTTGTGCGGTGGCCACCACGGAGACAAATCCGCGGCTATGGTTCCAGGCGATGCCTTTCAGCTCGATCATTTTCGGACAAAGGACAAAGGACAAAGGACTAAAGACAAAGGACTAAAGACAAAGGACTAAAGACAAAGGACTAAAGACAAAGGACAAAGGGCGAAAGTCGGAAGGCAAAAGTTCAGACCGTCTTGCGCTCGACCAGGAGGAGGTGCTCGCAGACCATCACGGTTTCCCCTCCCTGGTTGGTCACTTCCAGTTTCTCGGAAACGATCCCGTGGCTGGGCCGCTTGTGGTCGCGTTTCTCGCTGACGGTGATCCGGGAGACGATGGTGTCCCCGAT
Organism: uncultured Opitutales bacterium; assembly: GCA_913056355.1. Taxonomy (GTDB): domain Bacteria; phylum Verrucomicrobiota; class Verrucomicrobiia; order Opitutales; family Oceanipulchritudinaceae; genus Oceanipulchritudo. The sequence goes on along the minus strand of CAJXMX010000341.1, from coordinate 3,446 downwards.
AAAGACCGGGCGGATGAAGCGCAGCTTGTCATAGCCGTAGGACATGGCGCGCGGGTTGATGTCCCCGGCCGTCATGCCCACCGCCACCGAGAAGATCAGGGTCCCGTGGGCGATGCGCTCCTTGAAAGGCTGTGTGGCGCACCACTCCTTGTCCATGTGGTGGGGATAAAAGTCCCCGGTCTGGCCGGCGTGCAGGACGATGTCCGCCTCGGTAATGGTCCGTCCGGTGGTTTCCCGGAAGGAGCCGATCTCATAATCTTCGAAATACTGTTCTTTCATGACGTTTAAAGGAATTGTCCCGGATCGATTCCGCCCTGGGCGCTGGAGGTGTAGGCGGCCTCGGCGCAGGCCATGCTGTGGATGATATCCTCCACCGAGGTCACCAGGGCCGAGGATTCCCCGTCGGCCGCCAGCATGACCTGGGCCATGGAGCCGACAAAGGCATGCGGAAACCAGCTGCCTTCCAGCTGGAATGTTTCCCACGGGCCGGGCTTGCCGTCCTCCTTCAACTGGCAGACCTCGAATGCATCCGGCACCCCGTCCGGGTAGTTCATCAGGAGGCCCATCTTGGCCTTGATGGCGCCCTTGGTCCCTTCCCATTTGATATAGCTCTCCTGGTGCCTGGGCCCGTAGCGGTGGAAATGATTGGTCTGGATGTTGGCCCGGATCTCTTCGCCATAGTCGAGGATGATGGAACTCCGGCTCTCCGGCATCTCCAGTCCGGGATAGCGCAGGGTCTTGGCGTAAACGCCCTTGGGATCGCCCAGGAAATGCCGGATGCAGTCGATGTGGTGAATGCTGTGATACATGATCTCGAGGCGCGGAACGCCCTTCAGGAAGGCGAAATGGTCCCAGGGGGTCTCCACCGTGACCCGGATTTCCATGTCCCTCAGCTCCCCGATGAACCCCTGGCCGATAAGGTCCCTGGCCGCCATGACGAAGGGGGCAAAGCGGAGCTGCAGGTTGATGGCCGCGATGAGCTTCTTTTTCCGGCAGACTTCGAGAATCTCATAGGCCTCGGCGATGGTTTCGCCCATCGGCTTCTGGATCAGGACCGGGGCGCCGTCCGGGAGCAGGCGAAGGGCATCCGCAAACATGTTGGCCGGCAGGGTCAGGTCGAAGACGGCCCCCTCCGGCGCTTCCGCGACCAGTTCTTCCACGGAGTCGTAAATGTTCGGAATGGAGAATTCCTTGGCCAGTTCTTCCGCCCGGGCCCGGGTCCGGTTGGTGATCCCGTGCACCGGGAAATCAACCATCGCATAGGCCGGCAAATGGGCGTCCCTGACGATGCTTCCCGCCCCGATAATGCAGATCGGGCGGGCCTTGCCGGGTAATACGGGGGTGTAGGAAAAATTCATTTGTCCATGAATTGCACGGGCTTTGATCCGCCCGGTCAACGAGCAATTGTTGTCCCCGGGGGCTCAACCGGGAAGTGGAGCGGGAGCCTGGCAGGTCGCTGAGCTGATGCTGGCCACCGGGTAGGAGCAGTAATCGGCGGCGAAGAAGGCGGAGGGGCGCAGGTTGCCGGAGTCCCCGATGCCGCCGAAGGGAGCGGCGCTGCTGGCCCCGGTCAGGGGGACGTTGCGATTGATGATGCCCGCCCGCAGGCGGGCAAATGCATACTCAAAGCGCGGGTCGTCGTCAGTCAGGATGCCGGAGGCCAGGCCGTAGCGGGTCCGGTTGGCGCTGCGGACCGCCTCCTCAAGGTCGGGGACCCGGATCAGTTGGAGCAAGGGACCGAAGACCTCCTCGTCGGGGAGGTTGCGGACCTGGCCGACATCGAGCACGGCCGGGGTGAGGAAGCCGGTCCCGGGCCTCAAGGACCGGGCCTGGAGGAGGCCGTGGCCCCCGCTGTCGAGGAGCTTCTGCTGGGCCTGGAGAATCCTCGCGGGAAAGTCGGGGGAAGCCAGCGGACCCATGAAGGGCTGCGGATCGGCGAATGGGTCATCGACAACCAGGGCGGCGGCCTGCTGGAGCAACTCATCCAGAAACGGTCCGGAACTGCCGGACTCGACCAGGATCAGGCGGCGGGCGCAGGTACAGCGCTGGCCGGCCGAGAGGAAGGCGCTGTGCAGGGTGACGGTGGCCGCTGCGGACAGGTCCCCGATGTGGCCGGAATCGACAATGAGCGGATTATTGCCGCCCATTTCAAGGGCCAGGACCTTCCCGGGCGTCTCGGCAAAGCGGCGCGCCAGGAGCTTTCCGGTTCGGGCGCTGCCGGTGAAAAGGACCCCGTCCACCTCCGCATGCCCGACCAGGTTCTCCGCCGTTTCCGGTCCCCCCTGGACAAGTTGCAGGACCTCCCCGGGCAGTCCGGCCTCCAGCCAGCAGGAACAGGTGAAATCCGCCGTGGCGGGCGCCAGGTCGCTGGGTTTGAAAAGGACCACGTTTCCGGCCAGGAGGGCCGGGCATATATGGCCGTTGGGGAGGTGCCCGGGAAAATTGTAGGGCCCGAGCACGACCAGCACCCCGTGGGGGCGAAAACGGGTCCGGGCCTTGCCTCCGGGGAATTCGTGGCAACGGGTTTCATGGGCGGAAATGCTGATTTCGACCTTGCCAGCCATTGCGGAGACCTCGGTCCGGGCCTCCCACAGGGGTTTGCCTATCTCCTGGGCGATGAGGATGGCCAGTTCCTCCGATTTGTCCTCCAGCACCTCGGCAAAGCGCCGCAGGACTCCCGCCCGTTCCTCGAAGGTCCGGGAAGACCAGTCGGCCAGGGCCCGGCGTGCCCGGGCCGCAGCGTGCTCAATGTCAGGGACGGAGGCCGCGGGTCCCTCCCAGACCAGGGAGCCGTCGGCGGGATTGATGGAACGGATGTGCAGTTTCATGGGGCCTCCTGGATTCATAACGGCATGTAGTGGACTTCCTGCCCTTCGCCGGCCTCAAGCTGAGCCAAAGCCTCCGGAGCGACGGTGAGGATGTCGCCGGTGACCGAGGCGGCCGCGACCAGGCTGGCCCGGAAGTCCAGCGAAAGGTTCGTCACAAGACATACCTGCGCCGTTTCCGGCAAGGATGGGACAAGCCGGATCCGGGCGCGCCTGAGGGCGCTCCAGGTCCGCAGTTTCTCCCGGCGGGCCCGGACAATCGGTCCGGCATCAAAGATGTCCACTTCATCGGTCTTCTCGAATCCCTCCCGCAGAAGGATCTTCAGCGCCGGTTCGGTCTGCGGGTGCACCTTGCCGATACAATCCTGGGCGCTGAAGGGCAGCAGGTCGACGTAGATCGGGAATTCCGGCAACAGGGCCTCGATGAAATCCTTTTCCCCGATGCCGCTGAGCACGTCCGCCGTGTAGTAGTCCCTCTGGAAAAACTTGCTCCCCACCGCCTCCCAGAAAGGGGAGTAGCCCTCGGGATCGAGGAAGCCCCGCAGCTCGGCGATGACATCATCGTCGAACCGCCGGGGGAAGGCCTTGATGAAACTGAAACGGGCCAGGGACAGGAGCCGG
>CAJXMX010000340.1 GCA_913056355.1 uncultured Opitutales bacterium | reverse complement strand
GGCGGCGTCACGGGCGGCGAGACGTTCGGCCTCGGTCTCGATGCGCTGGGCGTCCGGGTCGTCGACGCCCTGATCACCCAGCCGCCGGCGGGCCCGCTCCCGCAGGATATCCAGGCACTGGTTGCGGGCGGTCCGGAATATCCAGGCCCGGGGATTGCGGAGGGGAATCAGCCCGGTTTGCCTCCACAGCTTGAAAAGCACGTCCTGGGTGGCTTCCTCGGCGTCACTCCGGTTGGCCAGCAGGGCCAGGGTGAAGCGGAAGAGGTCATCACTGTACCGGCTGCACAAGCTGTTGAATTGTCGGTCGCGCCACATGGTTACCTTTAATAAGACGGAATGGCGCGGAAAAAGGTTACAGCTGCCGGCAAATTAGTCTCAACGTCATCAAGGTCCGGCCGGGCCAAAAAATACTGCGGTAGACGATGAATTATTTTCAAGTTGTCCGGAAAGCCTCGCCCGGTGGGGCAAAAGCGCCAGCGGAAAGGGGTCCCAACCGAAATCCTCCACAATGACCTTGCCTGCCGTTTGTCATTTGATGAAAAATGAGGAAGATACTTTATATGCCAGAAGGAGACGACAGACATCCCTTTCTGGAGGGCCTGAGCCGGCACCGCGGCGCCCCCTCCACCATCATGGTCATATTCGGCGCCTCGGGCGACCTGACCGACCGCAAACTGATCCCGGCCCTGTTCAACCTGGCCCTGGACAATCTCCTGCCGGGGGAATTCCATCTCATCGGCTACGGACGGAAGGAAATTCCCGACGAGGAGTTCCGCCAGATGGCCGGGGAATCGATCAGGAACTTCTCCCGCCGCCCCATGGACGAAAAGCCATGGGGGGACGTGAAGCGCAACCTGTCCTACCATGCCGGCGCGTACGACGACCCGGAGTCGTTCAAGAGCCTGGCGGAGAAGATCAGTGAGATTGAGAAGGCTTCCGGCCGGGAATTGCAGCTCGTCTTCTACATTTCCACGCCGCCCACGGTCTTCGAGCCCATCATCGAGAACCTCGGGGCCAGCGGACTGGCCAACCACCTGGTCAAGGGCAAGCCCGGCGCCAAGGTCATCATCGAGAAGCCATTCGGAAGGGACCTTGACTCGGCCCGGAAGTTGAATGCCGTCCTGGGGCGCAATTTCGACGAGAAACAGGTCTACCGGATTGACCACTACCTCGGCAAGGAGACCGTCCAGAACCTCCTCGTGGCCCGCTTCGCCAACGCCATTTTCGAGCCGATCTGGAACCGCGAGTACGTTGAGAGCGTCCAGATCACCGTGGCAGAATCGGTCGGGGTGGGGAGCCGCGGCGGCTATTACGACCACAGCGGCGCCCTGCGGGACATGATCCAGAACCACACCATGCAGCTGCTTTCCCTGATCGCCATGGAGCCCCCGGTCTCCCTCGATCCGGAATCCATTCGCGACGAGAAGGTGAAGGTCCTGAAAGCCATCCAGCCCCTCGTCCTGGACCGGCTGGAGGAGGCCGACGTCATCCGGGCCCGCTACACGGAGGGCCTGATGGAGGGGAAAAAGGTTCCCGGCTACCTGCAGGAAAAGGACATTCCCGCGGACTCCACCACCGAGACCTACGCGGCCCTGCGGCTCCTGATCAACAACTGGCGCTGGAAGGGCGTCCCCTTCTACATGCGCTCGGGCAAGCGGCTGGCCCGGCGCGTATCGGAAATTGCGATACAATTCAAGCGGCCGCCGGGCATCCTCTTCTCGGAGGGACGGAAATTCGACGTGGCCCACAACACCCTGGTCATCCAGGTCCAGCCGGACGAGGGGATGACCCTCCTGACCAATTCCAAGGTTCCCGGGCTGCAGACCCGGACCCAGCCGGTCAAGATGCACTTCCGCTACTCGGCCACCTTCGGTTCCAACACCCCCGAGGCCTACGAACGCCTCATCCTGGATGCCATCGTGGGGGACAGCACGCTCTTCATTCGCGGTGACGAGACGGAAAGCTCCTGGAGACTGGTCACCCCCATCCTCGAGAGTTGGGACAGCCTCGGCAACCACGGCATGGCCCGTTACGCGGCCGGATCGTGGGGCCCACTGGAGGCGGAGCGCCTGCTCTGGAGCAACGGCCACCAATGGAGACAGACGGGGATCTAGCATATGAGCCGGCTGATCGACACTTTACCCGGCGTGGCCATGTCGGTGGAATCCGTCACCGATACCCTGCGCCACATGTGGGACACCGGCATGGGAGGGGAGCAGAGCCCGATGGACTTCCGGGCCTCCCAGCTCAACCTGATCCTGCACTTCGGGCTGTCCACGACCAACGAGGAGGCCGAGGAGCAGTTCAACACCGCCATCCGCTTTGCCCAGAAATATCCCTGCCGGATCGTGGTCCTGTGCCCGGGTGCGGAATCGGGCGACGGCTCGGCCTTTGAGGGAAAACTGTTCAGCCAGTGCTACATCGGGAAGCACCTGCGCGACCTGTGCTGCTGCGAGGCGTTGATCCTCGGCTATTCCCCGGACCAGTCGGATTTCCTCGAGAACCAGGTCTCCGTCTGGCTGGAATCGGATTTGCCCATCTACCACTGGTTCCACCGGGTGCCCGCGGATCGGATCACCAAGTACTACCTCGGTTTCCTCAAGCACTGCCAGCGGGTGCTCTTTGACGGGGAAATAGAGGACGATGCCTACGACCGCATCGATTGGCCGGACGGCCTGGAGGCCAGCGACCTGGCCTATGCCCGGACCCTGCCATTGCGGCAGCACCTCGGCCAGTTCATCAGCGGTTTCCCCAGGGAAGAACTGGTGGATGGACTCGAGTCCCTGGTTTTCCAATACAGCAAGGGATTGCGCCGCCAGGCGCTGCAGCTGCTCCGCTGGCACCGTTCGGCCCTGGAGCGGTGCTTTCAGAAGCCCGCCGAAATCGATTCCGTGGTCTTCACCTGCGAGCAGCTGGTCCAGGAGCACACCGGCAACTGCATGCGCATGGAATGGAAATACGAGGATTCCGACCGATTCCTGGAATGGAACTTCAGCCGCACCCGAAAATCCGGCCTGATCCGGGTCGCCCTGCCGTCCGGGCACTTCGAGCATCCCGTCCACATCGAGGAACTGAAGCCGGAAACCAGCCTCTCCGAGGCCATGTTTTTCAACTGAATCCGCCTATGAAACAGCTCAACACCGACTTTGGTACCGTCCGCATCGGCTCGCAGGAAAAAATCTTTTCCCGGCTGGTCGATATCATGGAAACGGCCGCGGCCTCCTTCGGGGATCCCTTCACCATCGGTTTGACTGGGGGATCCACGCCGCTGGCCTTCTACAAGTGGGCGCGGGAGGAGGAGGCCCTCAGCAAGGCCGTCCTCCTGCATGCCATCTGGTCGGTGAGCGATGAGCGTTTTGTGCCCCTTTCCAGTCCGGAAAGCAATTTCGGCAACGCAGACCGGGAGTTCCTGGTTCCCTTCGATGTCCCGGCGGAACGCAAATGCCCGTGGCCGATCCAGGTCGATCCCCATTCCGCGGCCCTGGTCTTCGAGCGGCGGATGCGGGAACGGTACGGCACCGAACGGGCGTTCGATCTCTGCCTCCTCGGGATGGGGGACGACGGGCACACCGCCTCCATATTCCCGAACAGCCCCCTGTTGCATATCCAGGCCGCCCAGTTCTTTGCCCCCGTTGACGTCCCGGACAAGGGCTGGCGCCTCAGCATTACTCCCGAAGGCCTCAAGTCCTGCGGCAAAATCGTGGTCATGGTCACCGGATCGGGCAAGGCCCACCGGATCCAGAAGGTCTTTAACGGACCGGAGAATACGTACCCGATCCAGCTGCTCAAGGCCTGCGCCAAGCGGGTGGAGTGGCTCATGGACGAGGAGGCGGCGAAGGAGCTGAAATAGCAGTGCTGCAGGCGTCCCGCCTGCGTGTGTCAGTTACGGCGACGTTCGGGCGACGTTCGCAGGCGGGACGCCTGCGACACTGCCAGGGCCCACCGCAATCTACCGCACCTCGAAGAAGATCCGCTTGCCGGCCTGGATAACCAGCGGGGTGGCGGACTTGTCGTAGCTGGTGAAGGGATCGTCCTGGCGCTGGTCGTTGACCTTGACCGATCCCTGCTCGATCAGGCGGCGGCCTTCCTTCTTGCTCTGGACCAGCTTGGAATTGCCCAGCAGATTGAGCAGGGATTGCGAATCCTCGCTGGCCAGGTCGGACCAGGAGAAGACCGGCATGTCGTCCGGCCGCTGATTCTGGGAGAAGACCTTTTCAAACTGCTC
>CAJXMX010000339.1 GCA_913056355.1 uncultured Opitutales bacterium | reverse complement strand
TGGACGGGGAGGAAGAGGAGGGTTGAGAAGAAATTTTAATTCTGGAGCATAACTCAATTAGCCACCCTAATTCATTGACAGCACAGCCCATTCCTGCATCTAACAATCAGGATCAGGGACGCGCCCGTCGGCGCACCCCGTTTTACCTTTAACCCGAAAGAAAATCATGACCACAATCGTAGACATTCGCGCGCGCGAGATCATTGATTCCCGCGGAAATCCAACCGTCGAGGTCGATGTCGAGCTCGAATCCGGCGTCATCGGCCGGGCCGCCGTCCCTTCCGGCGCCAGCACCGGTGAAAACGAGGCCCTCGAACTCCGTGACGGCGCCCTCAAGCCCAAGCAGGCTGACGGGATCGACCGCAAGCGCTACCTCGGCAAGGGCGTCCTCAAGGCCGTCAAGAACGTCGATGAACAGATCGCCCCGGAACTGATCGGGCGCGACGCCGCCGACCAGGTGGACATCGACCAGCGCATGCTCGACCTGGACGGGACTGCCAACAAGAAGAACCTCGGGGCCAACGCCATCCTTGGCGTCTCCCTGGCCACCGCCAAGGCGGCCGCCCTGGCCCTGGAGCTCCCGCTCTTCCGCTACATCGGCGGTACCAACGCCAAGGTCCTCCCGGTCCCGATGATGAACATCATGAACGGCGGCGCCCACTCCGACGCCCCCATCGACATCCAGGAATACATGATCATGCCCAAGGGGGCGGCCAGCTTCAGCGAGGCCCTCCGCATGGGTGCCGAGTGTTTCCATTCCCTCAAGAAGGTCCTCAAGGCCAGCGGCCTTTCCACCGCTGTCGGTGACGAAGGTGGCTTCGCCCCCGCCCTGCCCTCCAACGAGGCAGCCCTCGACGCCATCGCCAAGGCCGTCAAGGAAGCCGGCTACAAGCTGGGCAAGGATGTCTTCATCGCCCTCGACGTGGCCTCTTCCGAGTTCTACGACAAGAAGGCCAAGAAGTACGTCTTCGCCAAGTCCGACGGCTCCAAGCGCTCCAGCGCCCAGATGGTCGACTTCCTGGCCGACCTCTGCGCCAAGTACCCGATCGTCTCCATCGAGGACGGCTGCGACGAAAACGACTGGGACGGCTGGAAGCTCCTGACCGACAAGATCGGCGGCTCGGTGCAGCTTGTCGGCGACGACCTCTTCGTGACCAACACCAAGTTCCTGGCCAAGGGCATCGAGCTCGGCGTGGCCAATTCGATCCTCGTCAAGGTCAACCAGATCGGCTCCCTGACCGAGACCCTCGACGCCGTCGAGCTGGCCAAGGAGCACGGCTACACCTCCGTCCTCTCCCACCGCTCGGGCGAGACCGAGGACACCACCATCGCCGACATCGCGGTGGCCACCAACTGCGGCCAGATCAAGACCGGCTCCATGAGCCGCTCCGACCGCATCGCCAAGTACAACCAGCTCCTCCGCATCGAGGAAATGCTGGGCAGCCGGGCCATCTACGGCGGCAAATTCTAGGGCGTAGTCAACAGTCAACTACATTTCCGGCGGCACCCTCGCGAGGGGGTGCCGCTTTTATTTAGGCCCGCCTTGCACACCGTATCCGTTGGCGGCGATGCCGCATCGTGCCCTGTGCCGGCCTCGAAGTGCCCTGTGCCGGTCTCGAAGAGAAGTGCCCTGTGCCGGCCTCGAAGAGGCCACATGTTGGAGCGAAGGGCTGAGGCCGGATCCCGCATAGCGGGAGAGGGCCGCAGCCCTGGTAAAGCGGGAAATATCTAAACCTCAAGCCCCGAAGGGGCGACAGGTCATTCCCTCCAGAATCGGCACAATTCCGATTTTGATGCCGCCCCTTCGGGGCTCATTGTACAATTCATGCCGGGGATCCAGGGCGGTCCCGCTGCGCGGGACAGCCCTTCGCTGTAACATGTGGCCTCTTCGAGGCCGGCAGCGGTCGATTCGCCGCATTGAGGACGGCTGCGGTTGGATCCATTTCGAGGCCGGCTGCCGCCACAGGGTCTCCGGCCCTTCGAACAGCCGTCCCCTACTTCACCGCGAAGAAGTAGCGGTCGCGGGCGTTGTCGTCCTTTTCCACTACACAATCGGAGTAGCCGAGCTCCCCGGCCAGGGAGATCAGGGCCGGGCCGTGGGCGATGCCGGTCTCGAGGGCGACCAGGCCGCCGGGGCCCAGGCGGGAAAGGGATTGCTCGAGGATGCGCCGCAGGTCGGCCAGGCCGTCGTCCGCGGCGACGAGGGCCTCCCGCGGCTCGGCCTGCCGCACTTCGGGCCGGGCTTCCTCCCACTCCGCTTCCGTCAGGTAGGGTGGATTGGAGACGATGCAGTCGGCCTCCATCTCGAGGCCTTCCAGCCAATTCCCCGAACGGAAAGCGACGCGGTCCCGAAGTCCGAGCGAACCGGCATTGGCCCGCGCCTGGGCCAGTGCTTCCGGACTGCGCTCGACGGCCAGGACCCGCGCCCCCGGGAGCGCCCTGGCCAAGGCCAGGGCGATGGCCCCGCTGCCGGTGCCGAGGTCGACGATGCGCGGCGTCGCGACTCCCTTGAGCCGGTTGACGACCTTTTCAACCAGCAGTTCCGTTTCCGGCCGCGGTATGAGGACGCCCGGCTGCACCAGCAGACGAATGTCGTGAAAATCCACATACCCGAGAATGTACTGCAAAGGTTCTCCGTTGCCGCGGCGGCGCACCTGTTCGCGGAGCTTTTCGAGAACCGCTTCCTCCAGCGGCCGGTCGTGCTGGAGGTAGAGGTCCAACCGCTTGCAGCCGAGGGTTCCGGCCAGCAGCCATTCCGCATCCACCTTGGGGCTCTCCATTCCCGACCTGGCCAGGAAGGCCTCGGACTTCTTGAGAACTTCGACGATGGTCTGCATGCGGAGAGGGGAACGGCAGGTTGGTCAACGGGGGTCGTTGGCGCTGAGGAGGGTTTCTATGCGGGATTTCTTGTCAGCCTCCTGGAGTCCCTCGATGACCGGGTCCAGGTTGCCTTCCATGAGATCCTCAAGGCTGTAAAGGGTCAGGTTGATCCGGTGGTCGGTCATCCGGCCCTGGGGAAAATTGTAGGTCCGGATGCGCTCCGAGCGGTCGCCGCTGCCGACCTGGCTCTTCCGGTTGGCGGCGTACTTCTCCTGCTCCTCGCGTTCCTTCTTCTCCAGCAGGCGCGAACGCAGGACCTTCATGGCCTTGGTCTTGTTCTTCAGCTGGGAGCGCTCGTCGGCGCACTTGACGATCATCCCCGTCGGCTTGTGCAGGATCTGCACCGCGGAGTCGGTCGTGTTGACCCCCTGGCCGCCGGGTCCGCTGGCCCGGGCCACGGTGATCTCCAGCTCGGAAGGATCGATGTGGACGTCGACTTCCTCGGCCTCCGGCAGGACCGCCACCGTTGCCGCCGAAGTGTGGATCCGTCCGCCGGCCTCGGTCACGGGAACCCGCTGCACCCGGTGGACCCCGCTCTCCCACTTCAGGTCGCGGTAGACGGAATCACCGCTGATCAGGAAAATGATTTCCTTGAAGCCGCCCACCTCCGATTCGCTGGTGCTCAACACCTCCGCCTTCCAGCCGCGGCCCTCGGCGAAGCGGGTGTACATGCGGTACAGGTCGCCGGCAAAGAGGGACGCCTCGTCACCGCCGGTGCCGGCCCGGATTTCCATGATGGTGTTTCGGGAGTCGCTGGCCTCGGGAGGCAGCATGGACTCCAGGACCTCCTCGTACAGTTTCTCCAGTTGCGCTTCCAGTTCGGGAATCTCGGCCTCGGCCAGCTCCTTCAATTCGGCATCGGCGGAGGGATCCTCCAGCAGCTCCCCGTTTTCCCGGATCTGCTTCCGGCAATGCTGGAAGCGGTCGCTGAGGGCCACCAGGTGGCTCAACTTCTGGTGCTCGCGGGCCACTTCCGCGGCGTTGCGGGCATCACTGAAGAAGTCGGGCTCGGCCATGAGCTGGTCCAGCTCGGCGAGTCGCTTCACAAAAGGTTTTAGATCCGGTAGTTCGGGCATACTCCTAGCAGAAAGCCGTCACCGTACCAGCACCGTCAAGGCACGCAACCCAAGATTCCGGTCCGATTCAGGTAATCCGGGAAGCGGCGGGAATGATTCCGGCCGGTTCAAAAAGGTTAGACTTGTCGCTTTAAATTGTCCTTGCATAAGGTAAAGGACCCGAATCGGGCAATTATTCCACTTCAGATGTCTCTTGATAAACCACCTTCAGTCCTGGTTGCGGACGACCAGGCCGATATCCTCCACGCCCTGCGCGTCCTCCTGCGCGGAGAAGGCTGCAAGGTAAAGACGGTCA
>CAJXMX010000338.1 GCA_913056355.1 uncultured Opitutales bacterium | reverse complement strand
ATGGGTGGCAGTTCCGGTGTGTCGTGAAGAATGAACATGGAAGCGTCACTTCGCAGCCGGTAACCTTGTCGGTCATCACAACCGGGGAGCCGATGGAACCGACTTCCCAGCCAGCCGATGTCATGGTTTACCTTCCGGATGAGAACATGGCGGAGTTTACCTTTGGATTCGAGAATCTGACCGGCGACCGCCAGGTCGTCCTGTGGGAAGCATGGGACGAGAACAGGAATGAATGGCGCGATGTGTATTCCCTGTACTACTCCGCTGCGGGGAAAAACACGACCACCCTGACCCTTCATGACATCCAGGATTCCTGGGACGGGACGCAGGTCCGCTGCCACGTGATCAACGTGACCGGTGAGTACTTCAGCGATCCAGCAACCTTGCAGGTCCGCCGCCTGGCCCGGGCATTCCAGTACATCCGGGAATCCAGGATCAGGAGCGGGGATCCCGTGCGGATGGGCGTCCGTCTGGGTAACCCGGAGGAGGAAGTGACCTATCAATGGCAGCGTCTCCTGAACGGGGACTCGGCATGGGAAGACGTCACGGACCAGCCCGGCATCAGCGGTTCCCGTACCTCCCGGCTGGACATTGCCTCCGCCGGCTCCAACCTCGACGGCTCTAGCTGGCGGTGCGTTATCACCAACAGCTCCGGAGACCGGCCGAGCGACGCGTTCGGCCTCTCTGTGGGACCGGGTTACGAGGCAGCCGCCGTAAAGGCAGCCGGCAGCCAGAAGGGCAGCCTGCTGATCCGCTCCGATGGGTCCCTCTGGGGCTTGGGTAATGGCTTTCCCTTCGGTATGTCCTCCCTCAGCGGAAAGGCCCCCAGGCAAATCGTGGCGGAGGGAGTTGTCGATTGCGCGATCACGGACACCTACACCCTCTTCGTGAAGTCGGACGGCACTCTCTGGGGCATGGGCGACAACTACTACAAGCAGATGGGGGCCACCGAAAAAGTATACCTGCAAGAGCCGACAAGACTGGCCCCCGGATTCAACGATGTCATTCGCTGCTCCGCGTCGGAGAAGACAGGTCTCTTTCTCCGTTCCGATGGTTCCCTCTGGGTGATGGGCTATACCCTGCAGCCTTCGACGGTTTATCAGGAAGAGCCTTTGAAGCTGGCTGACAATGTGGTCCACGTAACCGAAGACAAGTTCCTGACCAGCAAGGGAGTCCTGTACCAGATCGACAAGTCGTACATCTATACGGTCGAGATATTCACCAATGTGATCGATTATGCCAAAGTCGGAACCCAGTTTTACCTGCTCAACACAAAGGGGGAAGTCTGGAGGTACTGGGGAGCGATGCCGGTTCTCATTTACTCGGATGTTGCCGCGATCTCGACCTACGGAGGCCAGCTGATTGCCCTCCTCAAGGATGGATCCCTCCTCCGCAAGGACCTTTCCTATCCGGGCAGCTCAACGCTCATCGATTCCGGAGTCAGCGATTTCTGGTCCAACGAGGATTCGGTATTTTACTTCTCGGGTTTCGGCTGGCTCTGGGGATATGGACAGAACGCAAACGGCAACCTCGGGCAGGATATCCCGCAATTCTATAACGGGCCGCAAGCGGTCGGCGTCATAACCGGTTCCGATTATCCGCCCGGTGCTCCGGCCTGGGTCAAGGCGGATACCATGCCCGGCTACCTGATGGTGTATTGGCCGCCGGCGGCCGGGGCGCGGGACTACCGGCTGTGGGCGGCAGATGCCAGCGATCCGCTCTCGGCGGTCCTGGTCGCCGATCACATCAAGCAATGCCGATTTGCCTACCCCATCAAGCCCGGCCAGGACATTCCCGAATTCTGGGTGGAAGCTTCCAACACCTACGGGTATTCAGGCCGGTCTCCAGGCAGCACTTTAATCTCCGATGGTCCGGGAATCCAGGACTACGAGGACTTCCTCCAGGCCTATCTTGATCCCCGGGACCGCCAGACTTCCACCCTTTCCGATAAAACCGCCGATCCGGACGGAGACGGCCTGCCCAACTTCGGGGAATACGGATTCGCAACCGACCCGATGATGCCGGATTCCGTGTCGTGGTTCACCGAATACGGGGACGGGATGAAGCTTTGCCTGCTCAGGCGCCGTGGCGTGCCGGACATCGACTACCGGGTCGAAGCCTCCGGCGACATGAACACCTGGTCCACCCTTGACGCATCCGCCTACCAGGTCGAACCCGTAGGCACCGACCTGGAAAAGGTCATGGTTCCCGTCAGCGCGCTGCAATCCTCCGGATTTGAATTCGTCCGGATGAAGGTTCTTCGGGTATTCGAGTGAAGGTTACCCGGAGCCGGCGGTCACGGTCACCCTGGCCTTGTCCAGTCCCTCGCCTTCCGCCGTCAGGATGATCTGACCCGGTTCCCCGGGGATCCCCCGGACAATGACCAGGCAGAGGCCGTTAAAGGCCTTGCGGGAGTGGGACTGGAAAGGCGTGAAGCTGGTCGGGTCGCCGTTGTCGGTAGCCACGATCTCGCCCGGACCGGAAACGGAGAAGGTGATCTTGTTGTCGGCAGTGGGGACGGTCCGGCCGTCCTTGTCGGTAACCCGGACGGTAATGAAGGAGAGGTCCTTCCCGTTGGCGGCGATGACTGTGCGGTCGGCCTTGGCGGCAAGACCGGCCGGCTCGCCCGTGGTCTCCACGACATCCTCCGCCCATGGCTGGCCGTATTTGTAAGTCACTACGTGCAACTCGCCGGGCTGGTAGAGAACCTCGTCCCAGCGCAGGCGGTATTCGAATTCGCCCTTACGCTTGCGGCCCAGCGATTTCCCATTCAGGAACAGCTCCGCCTCGTCGCCGGAGGTGAAGACATGCACGGGGGTGACCTGTCCCACCCGGTCCGGCCAGTTCCAGTGGGGGAGGATGTGGGCCATCGGGAAGTCCTGCCGCCAGCGCGCCTGGTACTGGTAGAAGCGGTCCTTGGGAAAGCCGGCCAGGTCGATGATGCCGGAGTAGGAGCTGCGTGCCCCGTAGTAGGGGGTCGGCTCCCCGATATAGTCCCAGCCGGTCCAGACGAACTCCCCGGCCACAAAGGGATGCCGGTCGAGGGAGGCGAAGACATGGTCCGGGGAGGACCCGAAGTCTACCGCGTAAAGCCCGTAGTCGCTGACCTGTTGCGCCGCTGAGTCGCCGCCGCGACCGTCGCGGATGTAGGTGCTGACGGAGTCGGTTACGGGAAAGGTGTAAAATCCCCGGCTGCTCAGGGTGGAGGCGGTCTCGCTGCTGACGATGACCTTGCCGGGGAAAGTGGCATGGAAATCCGGATACTGCGGCTCGGTGCGGATCCGTTCGGTGCCCTCGAAGAACGGATCCTGACGGATCCCCTCGCCCTGGTAGTTGAGGCTGACCAGGTCCAGCGCCCCGGGAAACGGCATGTAGGGCTTGGCCCAGTTCATGGAGGCGGTGGTGGGCCTTGTCGGGTCCTCCTCGAGGGTGATTTCCCGAAGCTGTTCCGCGATGGCCGCGCCCTGTTCCCCGGTGTACTGTTCGCCGACCTCGTTCCCGGTGCTCCACATGATGACCGATGGATGGTTGCGGTCGCGCCGGACGAGGGCCCGCATGTCCTGCTCGTGCCAGTCCGGGAAAATGAGGTGGAAGTCCAGCGGGGTCTTCTTCCGTTCCCAGACATCAAAGGATTCATCAACCACCAGGAAGCCCATGCGGTCGGTCAGCTCCAGCAGCTCCGGGGCCGGAGGATTGTGGGCCATGCGGATGGCGTTGCAGCCCATCTCGCGAAGAATCTCCAGCTGACGCTCGGCCGCCCGGACATTGAAGGCCGCTCCCAGCGCGCCAAGGTCGTGGTGGTTGTTGACCCCTTTCAACTCAATGCGCTCGCCGTTGACATACACGCCCCAATCGGGATCAAACCGCAATTCGCGGATCCCGAAGCGGGTCTCGCAGATGTCGATCAGCTCCCCTTCGTCGCGAATCTCCGTCACCGCCAGATACAGGTGCGGCTGTTGACTGGGCGGCGGTCCCCAGAGGCGGGGATTGGAGATGACCACCGAGCCATCCAGCCGGGCGCTTCCGCCGGACGGGACGTCCACCGACCGAGACTCAAGGCCGGCCACCGGCGAATCCCCGCGGATCCCGTTCGCAGAGAGCTCATATACCAGGCTTTGCACCTCGACCCCTGCATCCTTCGCCGAGTCGTTGTCCAGGGTCAGGGCCAGGCTTACAGTGGCGGAAGCCGGAGTCACCTTCGATGTGGTGACAAAGGCGCCCCACTGCGCGACATGGACCGGAGCGGTCTTGACCAGCCAGACATTCCGGTAGAGCCCGCCTCCGGGATACCAG
>CAJXMX010000337.1 GCA_913056355.1 uncultured Opitutales bacterium | reverse complement strand
CCCCTGGCGGAACCCCTCCTGCGCGGCGACCTCAAGGAAGGCGAGCCGGTCCACGTCGATATCGCCGACACCGGCAAGCAGCTGGACTTCACCCAGCAGACTCCGGCCCCGGGCGTATGATCGCGCCTGGCCGGGCGATTTCCATTGCCTTGTCCGCGATCCTTTCCTACCATTTCCACTGGAAAGGAGCAATTCCATGCTGAACGTATCACAAGCGAAAGAGATCGTTCTACGGGTGAAGAACGACATGGGTGTATTGGGCGAAGTGTCCCGCCTGTTATCCGAGCGGGGACTGAGCGTGATGGCCGTCTGTGCCAATGTGGAGCAGGATATTTGCACGTTGAGGTTGATCACCGATGACAACCTGCGCGCCTGCGATATCCTGCAGGAACATGCCTACACGCCGGTCGAGGAACCGGTGGTGGTCCTTGAGGCCCCCCACAAGCCGGGAATGCTGAAGAAGCTGACCCAGCGGCTTGGCGAGGAGGATATCGAGATTGTCACCGCCTACGCCACGACCTGCCTCAACGATATCCGCTGCTCGATGGTCCTGCGGACCACCAACGACGCCAGGGCCCTGGTGGCTCTCAGCGAGTTCGTTGCCGAGTATGCCTGATGGTTGACCAACGCATCCCGCCGGGGATGCGCTTTTGTTTTCAGGCCGGATTGTCGCAAGATGCCGATCCGGCCTTTCTCATCCCCCCGCCAGGATCAATTGCTGTTGCTGGTGCTGCTGCTCGATCTCCCGGCCGATGTCGATCTCCGGCTGCTGCACGTAGGTCTCGAAGATGGCGCTGTTGAGATCGATCAGGCGCAGCTGCAGGCGGTCCAGGTACTCGTGCAGTCCCTCGGTGAAAATCTCGTCGATGGTGGTGTAGATCAATTCCGAGCGCATGCGCCCGCTCTGCTGCTCGGCGGAGTTGGTAAACTGTCCCCCGGCAGTGGACGAGATGCTGCGCAGGTGGTAATCCAGGGTGCTGACACAGAAACGGATCGAACGGGGAAAGGTGGGGGAGAGGGTCAGGAACTCGGCCACGTACCAGGGCTGGACCTCGTCGACATACCGGTGGTGATAGGCCTCGAAGGCGCTGCAGGAGCGCAGCACGGCCATCCACTGGGCAAGGTCCACCGCGCCGCCCACGTCATCCGGGTCCGGCAGCAGCATGTGGTACTTGATGTCGATGATCCGGGAGGTCTGGTCCGCCCGTTCGAGGTACTTCCCGATCTGGATGAACTTGTATCCCTGGTCGTGGGTGAAGGTCGAGTCGGTCAGGCCCTGGAAGAGCAGGGCGTCGTTCTTGAGGTCCTCGTAGAACTCGTAGGCCCCGCTGTCCAGCACGCTCTGGGTATCCCAGTTCCTCAGGCGGTGGTAGGTTCCGTTGATGACCTCCCACATCTCGCCCGAGATCTGGTCCCGGACCATCCGGGCGTTCTCCCGGGCCGTGTTGATGCAGGAGAGGATGGAATTGGGGTTTTCCCGGTTGAAGGTCATGAACTCCTGCACGGAATGGCTGTCGGAGCTGGAGTAGAGGCTCTTGAAGAGCTCCAGCTGGCCGCTGCAGGCGATGATCGGCTGCCAGTGGGTGGTCAGCGCGGCGTCGTCCATTCCCTCGAAATCCAGCATCAGCTGGAGGTTCACATCGAGGAGACGGGCCGTGTTCTCGGCCCGCTCGATGTAGCGGCTCATCCAATACAAACAATCTGCGACTCGGGATAGCATCTTAAATCCTTTTTCCTTGTTGGGGGTTATTCATCTCCGGCCAGGACCCAGGTGTCCTTGCTGCCGCCTCCCTGGGACGAGTTGACGACCAGGGAACCTTTCCGGAGGGCGACCCGGGTCAGTCCCCCGGGAACGATGGAAACCTTGTCGCCGTAGAGGACGTAGGGTCGGAAGTCGATATGCCGCCCCTCGAAGGCCTCCCCGGTAAAGGTGGGGTGCCGGGACAGGCTGATGGGCGGCTGGGCGATGAAATTGCGGGGGTCCTCCTCGATCATGACCCGGAATTTCTCGATTTCCTCCTTCGAGGCATAGGGGCCCATCAGCATTCCGTAGCCGCCGGCCTCGTTGGCCGACTTGACGACCAGCTTCTCCAGGTTTTCCAGAATGTAGGTCTTGTCCTTCTCCTCCGAGGCCAGGTAGGTCTCGACATTGGGCAGGATGGGGTCCTCCCCGAGGTAGAACTTGATCATGCGGGGAACGAAATAATAGATCACCTTGTCGTCGGCGATTCCCGTCCCGATGGAGTTGGCGAGGCTGATGTTGCCGGCCCGGTAGGCGTTGATGATGCCCGGGACGCCGAGCAGCGAGTCCGGCCGGAAGACGCAGGGATCGAGGAAGTCGTCGTCGATCCGGCGATAGATGACATCGACCTGGTGGAGTCCCTTGGTGGTCCGCATGTAGACCTTGAAGTCGCGAACGATGAGGTCGCGGCCCTCGACGATCTCGACCCCCATCTGGCGGGCCAGGAAACAGTGCTCGAAGTAGGCGCTGTTGTAGACCCCGGGGGTCAGCACGGCCACCGTCGGACGCTCCTTGTCGTGCGGGGCGATATGGCGCAGGACCTTGAGCAGCTCGCTGGCGTAATCCTTGACCGGAAGGACCGACATGCGGGAGAAGAAATTGGGGAAGGCCCGTTTCAGGGCCTGGCGGTTCTCCAGCATGTAGGAGACGCCGGAGGGGCAGCGGGCATTGTCCTCGAGGACCAGGTACTGGCCGTCGGCACCCCGGATGAGGTCGGTCCCGCAAATGTGTATGTAGATGTCCTTGGGGACCCGGAAGCCCATGAATTCGCGCCGGAAATGGCGTGCCCCGAGGATGTAGGGCGCCGGGATGATGCCTTCCTTGATGATCCGCTGGTCGCTGTAGATATCCTTGACGAACAGGTTCAGGGCCGTGATGCGCTGTTCCAGCCCGCGGGTCAGGTATTGCCATTCCGATTGCGGAATAATCCGGGGCACGAGATCAAAGGGAAAGATCCGCTCGGTGCCCTGGTCGTCGTTGTAGACGGTAAAGGTAATGCCCTGGCGCATGAAGGACAGGTCCACGGCGGCCCGCTTGCGTTCGAACTCGTCCCGGTCCAGCCGCTCAAACCGCTCCAGCAGGCGCTGGTAGTGGGGGCGGGGCTGTCCGTCGCTGGCGAACATTTCATCAAAAAAGCCTTCGGTCTGGTATTTCTCGAACAAGGTGACTCCTGGATTTAGGTTTGGCTGGTGACGGGTTGCGGGACGGACTCCACCTTCAGGGAGACTTCCATGGTGGAGGGAATCCGCAGTTGGTTGTGATAATAGGATCCCTGGATCGGGCTGGTCAGCTTGGGCTCCGCAGCGACCGCGCAGGGAATGAAATTATGGTTGGCGAGAATCCCGTTGGTGGGATCGAAGCCGCGCCATCCGGCCCCGGGAAGATGCACCTCCGTCCAGGCGTGCATGGCTCCCTCGGCCACGTTGTCGATGTGCTGGGATCCGTCCGGGGGGGCGTATAGGTACCCGCTGACGAAGCGGGCGGCAAAGCCCAGTTGACGGCAAATCTCGATGAAAAGGCGGGCAAAGTCCCGGCAGGATCCGGTCCCCATGCCGATGGTCTCGTCGGGGGTCTGGATCCCTTCCTCATCCCGGCGCTGGTAGCGGAATCGCTCGTGAATGCGGTGGTTGATGCGGGTCAGCAGGTCAAGGGACTGGCCGGGCAAATCGGGAAATTCCTCCCAGACCCAGGGCAGGACCCGGGCACAGTTGGCCGGGGAACCGACCTCCAGGTAGGGGATGAGGGCCTTGCGCTCAAAGGGATTGTAGGAAAACGGGTACTTTTCGGCGTGGGGCTCCAGGATGAAGTCAAAGGGATTTGAAGCCCGCAGGGAGACCTCGATTTCGGCGTGGAGGCGGATCTCGTCGGAAGCCTCCTGGAAATGCGCCACGGCGATCTGGTTCTCGTAGGGATCCGTCATCCAGAGCAGACGTGCCCTGGGATGGATCTCCAACTCGAATGACTCCACCCGGACCTGCGTATCCTCCCGGGGCCGGAGATAGATCCGGTGCGGAGTAAACTGCACGGTCTCCGGGTAGTGGTACCGCGTCTGGTGGACGATACGGACATTCATTCGCTGCTTAATATGCAGGAAGCCTGCCGATTTATCAAGAATGTGACCGGGATGTTCCCTTTCTTTTCATGGAGACAATGACCTTCAGGCGCTGGTTCCGGGCGCCCTTGTAGGTGCCGCGGAGGGGCGCCACGTCGTTGTAGTCGCGACCCACCGCCGTGACCACATGACGCTCGCCGGCGGCCTGGTTGTTGGTGGGATCGATGCCCCACCAGGTTCCGTCCGGCAGGGCCACCTCGACCCAGGC
>CAJXMX010000336.1 GCA_913056355.1 uncultured Opitutales bacterium | reverse complement strand
CAGCCACAAGACCTGCAAAGGCGTCTTCAAGGGCATCCGCAACCGCTGCCTGGTCGGCTACCATCAATCAAGGCACCCCGATCGGCAGTTGCTCATGACCGGGGAGGACCTGGCCAATATAGGGCCCATCGCCCTGCTGCAGGACCTGGCCGTGCAGGCCCTCCTGGGAAACACCTCCATCGAGCGCAACGGGCACCATTATTTCAAGGGCCTGGGAATGTTCCCGCAGGAGGTATCGAGGAAAATGTTGGACCAACATCCGGACCTTTACCGCCCTGGACCGGACCAGACCGCCTTCCTCCGCGTCGAATCAGGCCGGCTCAGCCTTCATTCGGTCAACGCCGCCCCGTTTGGCACCAGTTGCCGGGTACCGGATTCGGCGGGTCCGGGTTAAGCACCATTCAACAGGTTTCCAGCGTCCCGGTTTCCCGAACCCGCCCTTGCGCATTTCCGCTTGTGCCGCAGACTCGCGTCATGATTCGCTATCTTGCCCGGTTTACCTCCACCCTGTTCATCCTTGGTTTCCCTGCCGTCCAGATGCTGGGAGAATTCAAGGCGCCCGAGGTGCCCGATGGCTGGGTCTACTATCACGACCTGGAGATCGGGACCGTTGACGGGGTCACCTTGAGCATGGAGCTGGTCGCGCCCGGGGAGGCACCGGACGGCCCCCTTCCGGTCATCGCCTACATCCATGGAGGCGGGTGGAACCACGGCAGCAAGGACGTCCACGGCAAACGCCTGGCCGGAATTGCCCGCAGGGGCTACATCGCCGCTTCCCTGATGTACCGCCTGACCCCGCAGCACGCCTACCCGGCCCAGATCGAGGATATCCTGGCCGCCATCCGCTTTCTCAAGGCAAATGCCGCGACCTACCACATCGCCCCGGACCGGATCAACCTTTGGGGCAGCTCCGCCGGGGGTCACCTCGCCTCCCTCGCCGGCACCGCGGCCAATGACGTACATTACAACAAGCACGGCATCCGGGAAGACCAGACGGAATCGGTTTTCTCCGTAGTGGATTTCTCAGGACCCAATTGCGGATTCCTTTCGTCGTTTGCCGCCCGGAGTTCCAGCATGCGGGCCTTTCTGGGAGGTTTCCCTTCTGATAAGCCCGATGTCGCCACCGAAGCCATGCCCATCACCCATGTCGATGCCGATGATCCGCCATTCTTCGTCGCCCATGGCACGGACGACAGGACCGTACCCATCCAGTTGAGCCGCCAGTTTGTGGAGGCGCTGCTGAAGGCCGGCGGGCAGGTGACTTACCACGAGTTCGAGGGTGCCGGCCATAACATCACCGCCACTCATCCGGAGGCGCAGGAAATGGCCTGGGAGTTTCTCAGGAAGCTGAATTTCCCGGACAAGGAGACACCGGGGACCGAATAGTTGAAATCCTATTCCAGCGGGACCTTCCCGGACCCGCTGGGGCAGTCTTCCTCATCCTCGAGGGGTTCATCGCCTTCATACATGCAATCCCGGTACTGCTCGGTAGTGTAGACGGTCTGCTCCCAGCGCCATGAATCGGTATTGGCCCAGCCCTTGTCGGCGGAAATGGACATGTCGATGACGTCGCCCTCATGGACCCGCAGCTGCCCGGTCCGGAGAATCAAGAAGCCCCAGTGCGGGGCGCGGCCCTTGTCGAGGGGGCTGGTCGAGAGCTCCAGGTCATCATCCACCAGGGCCTTGAAAAAGACCGCATACCCGTCCATCCGTCCGGCCCTGGCCACCGGCAGGCCCATGCTCCACTCCATCGGCAGGTCGCTCCGTTTCAGGGTGTTCAGGTCGATGGTCATGAGCGGGGTCGGCTCGCAGAGAAAGTGGTCCACAATGGTGGTATCCGTGGTGGAAAAGAAATAGTACTCCCGGTCCTCCGGCTGGTACTGCTCGAGCGATCCAAAGTCGAAGCCCTTCACGTTGAGCTCCCAGATGAAGGGCAAGGTCCCGTGGTCGCTGAGTTGGACCGGCTCACAATAGAACTCGAAGCGCGCGGGGAGAATCCTGCCGCCCTCCTTGAGCAGCCGGTCCCGCAGGTCGAGGATGTTGGCCACCATGCTCTCGTTGAACAGGGAGTCCCCCATCTGCTCATGGAGGATCACGTCGACCGGTTCGTCGGTCTTGAACCTGCGGCTGTGGATGGCGACGAACTCCACGTTCTCGATCTTGTTCCTTCGCGCCAGTAACCGGGCATCCTCGATGATGGTGGAGTGGTCCAGGGCGTAGACCTTGGCGGCCCCCTGTCTCGAGGCAAAGGCGGCCAGGATTCCTGTTCCGGTCCCGAGATCGATCACCCGGTCCCCGGCCCGGATTTTCCGCCGGATCATCTCGTGGTAGAAGGTCATCCGCGGCTTGTCGGCCAGCATCCGTTCCTGTTCCCCCCAGAGGGAAAACATGCGCCGGTTCACCTCGGCGTAGGCATCCTCGGCAATGGTCTCCGCCGGCTGGAATACCCAGTTGGCCAGGCGGGGATGGCGGATGGTCCAATCCTTGAGGCGCTTTTGCAGCCGGCCCAGGGCCGCGAACATCTGTACGCTGAGGTGTTGAAGTCTTTTCATTTTGCGCCCCTAGAAGCGGGAAAGGCGGATACTCGCAGGAATGGCCAGCCTGTCAAGCGGGGCCGCCCGGGGCGGGTACCGGCCTGGTCTGTTGACTGCCACCGGCATGATGAATTGCGGCGCGAATCGAAACGACCTTGGCACCTGGCCCCGTTGCGGTAGGAATGAGGTCCATGAAACCGCTCTTTACCGCCCTGCTTTTCATCCACTTCGCACTCGCCTCGGGCGTCACCGCTAATAATCCTGATGCCATGCCAGATAAGCAGGGACAGCAGGAAGCCATCGCCTCAGTGGCGCCGGATATCGATGCCTTCTTCCTGAAGCACCAGGAGGAGGCGCATGTGCCGGGAATGGTCTGGGGCGTCGTCAGGGACGGGGAATTGGTCTATACCGGCGGTTCCGGCGTCCAGAGCATCGAGACGGAAGTTCCGGTTGGCCCGGACAGCCTCTTTCGCATCGCCTCCATGAGCAAGGCCTTCACCGCACTGGCCATCCTCAAGCTGCGGGACGACGGGTTGCTGGCCCTCGACGATCCGGTGGAGAAGCACATCCCGGAGCTGGCAGGCTGGAAATACCCAACCAGCGATTCTCCGAGGATCCGCATCCGGGACCTGCTCAGCCATGCCGCCGGCCTGGTCTACGACGATGCGTGGGGCGACCGGCAACAGCCCCTCCCCGAGGAGGAATTCACCGGGCTGCTGGAGGCCGGCATGCCCTTCAGCAGCGCTCCACAGACACAGTTCGAGTATTCAAATACCGGATACGCGTTGCTGGGTCGCGTGATCACCAATGTCTCCGGACGCCCCTATGACCGGTACATCATGGAGGAGATCATGAGGCCGCTCGGCATGATCAATACCCGCTATGAGGTGCGCGACGCCCCGGAGGCGAATTACGTCCACGGCTACCGCTGGGAGAATGACGCCTACGCGCCGGAACCCATCCTCGGCCACGGGGCCTACGGGGCCATGGCGGGCATCCAGACCAGCATCAGGGACTACGCCCGCTGGGTCGCCTTCCTGCTTGATGCCTGGCCGGCCCGCGACGGCGCGGAGACCGCTCCGGTCCGGCGATCCTCAGTCCGCGAAATGGCTCAGGGACTGAACTTCCCCGAGTACTATTCGGTCGATCGCGAGGGGCCGGAGGGTCCGAAGAAAAGCGGCATCGCCTTCACCTACGGCATGGGCCTCTGCGTTATTGACGACGAGGACCTTGGATTTGTCCTCTCGCACGGCGGAGGCTATCCCGGCTATGGTTCCTATGTGGTCCTGCTGCCGGACCGCGGGCTCGGCCTTTTCGCATTCGCCAACCGGACCTACGCCACGCCCTCCAGGCCGGTCATCGATTCCGCCATTATCCTTCAAAAATCCGGCCTGGTCCCGGCACGCGAAATCCCCGTCAGCGCGGCCCTGGCCGGCGCTTACCAGGCCGCGCTGGAGGTCTACGCCTCGGGCGACCTCTCGCCGGCGAAAGACCTGCTGGCCATGAACTTCCTGCTCGACCGGTCCGCGGAAAACTGGGCCCGCGAGCTGGCCAGGTTGAAGGAAGAGGTCGGCGAGCGCATCGCCGACACCCCCATCAAAGCCGACGGCATGCTCTCCGGGGAATTCAAGTGGACCTGCGAGCGCGGGACGATCAAGGGATCCATCACGCTCGCCCCGACCAACCCGCCTGGAATTCAGCAGCTTGGATTCAAGGCCAAGCCGACTGCAAAGGAATGAACGCGGCAAAAAAAGTGGCCGGCAGCTCCGCCTACATTGCCATCATGGCGCGATAGAATTTCCTCGGCCCCGCGGGCAGCGCATCACGCACGACTGCCTGTGATCCATCCGGGCTGCTGGACCACTCCAGAGCCTCGGCAGGTATTTGTGACCCGTTATT
>CAJXMX010000335.1 GCA_913056355.1 uncultured Opitutales bacterium | reverse complement strand
AACTGGAGGAGCAGGGGCATGCCGACGATTCCAAGCCGTTGTCGGAGATGATCGCCGGGCAGACTTTGGTCACTCTGCCGCCGGAGTGCTCCATTCGCGACGTGGCCCAGATCCTCGTCACCGAGGACGTGATGCAGGCTCCGGTGGTCAGTTCGAAGGACGAGCGCAAGGTCATGGGAATCGTGACCCTGCACGATATTGCGCGCCAGCAGAACGCGATCGACGACTCAATCGGGCGTTGAGTCGTCCCCGTCGGCTTCCCCGGGCGCTTCTTCCGGCGGCGGGGGAGGGGGCAGGGCCGAGAGCATGCCGACCGGGATGGCCAGCAGGGCCACGGCGGTCCCGGACTTGTAGGAAGTCGGCTGCCAGGCCTTGACCCGGTAGGCATCCTCCTCGAGGAAGGAACAACCGGCCTGGGTGCCGGTGAAGCGCATCAGGAATTGCTTCCCGACCGCCACTACGCCCGCATAGGGGCTGCCCTCCGGCATCTGGCTGTCGATATTCTCGAACTGCCACTTGGAGATGCGTTCGTTGGCGAACCAGAAGGACAGGCCTTCATCGGGCAGCTGGTCGGCCATGTCCTCATATTCGGCCACGGAGTCGATGGTCTCCTCCGGATTCAGGAACCAGTCGCGGGATTGCTCGCCGAGATAGAGGAGAAGGTCGCCGGATGCTTCCACC
This sequence comes from uncultured Opitutales bacterium, assembly GCA_913056355.1. Classification (GTDB taxonomy): domain Bacteria; phylum Verrucomicrobiota; class Verrucomicrobiia; order Opitutales; family Oceanipulchritudinaceae; genus Oceanipulchritudo. Next base: position 3,783 of record CAJXMX010000335.1, on the reverse strand, counting down.
GCCTCGACATAGAGGTCAAGGGAGAAGCCCTGCTGCCCGACATGCAGTTTCCAGGCCTTTCCGCTGCTGCCCTGGCCGGGAGTAAAGCCCTTCTGCACGAGAAGGGGGCTGATGAGGGGTAACAGATCGCCGAGGCCCGAGAAACTGACCATCAAGGGCCCCTGGAGGAGGGCCATGGCCGGTGGACCCTCGACCAGCGCCCCGTCATCGGCCCTGAGGGCGACGTAAATTTTGCTTTGCAGCTGGTCGATGATATCCTGCGGGGTAAGGCCCTCCTCGTTGATCGGCTGCTGCAGCTGTCCGTCGATCATGCCGCGGCCCATGTCGCCCATCAGGTCGACCAGGACGTTGCGCACGATTTCCAGCAGAACCGGCCCGTCAAAGTACATTTCCGCCACCATGTCGGCATCGGCCGGCGCATTGGAGCCGATGGTGAAGGAGCGGTTTTCCCGGCCCGTGATCAGGAAATAGCCGGACGGTGCACCGTCGAAGCGGAACAGGCTCTGGTTGAGAAAGCCCTTTTCCCCGACTTTCTCGGAAGCCATTGTCCAGGCCTTCAGGCTGGACAGCCCCAGGCGGTTGAAGAGGGCCTGGAAGTCCAGGGGAATCGGCGGGACGTTTTGCGGACCGGTGGCCAGGTACGCCATGTACGCACCGCTGAGGAGGCTGCCGAGATCGTTGAAATCATCCTCGAGATTGAGATGAAGCAGAAACTCGGGATTCTCCACATCCAAGGAGTCCAGGTTATCCTCGTAGGTATTGGCGATCAGCCCGGCCGGAACGATCAAGGCCAGGGCCGCAAGAGACAGGCGGATTTTCATAAGCTTGAAATGGTTAATGAGAAAACTTTGCCAAGCAGTGCGCTTGCACCAAATGGAACTGAAGGTAACTTGTGAACATGGCAACGCCAAAGCTGATGACCGACCCTGAACTGGCCCGGATCCGGGAGGATTTCCCGATCCTGTCCCGGGAGGTGAACGGCAAACCGCTGGTTTACCTGGACAATGCCGCCACCTCGCAAAAGCCCCGTGCGGTCATGGAGCGTCTGGACCGGTTCTACGCCCGCGAGAACGCCAATATTCACCGGGGAGTCCATGCGCTTTCGCAGGCCGCCACCGAGGCCTACGAGCAGTCCCGGGAGCGGGTGGCGCGCTTCATCGGGGCCCCCGCCGCAGGCCAGGTGGTCTTTACCCGGGGAGCCACAGAGGCGGTCAACCTGGTGGCCTCCAGCCTCTCCGGCAACCTGCTCCAAGCCGGCTCCACGGTGCTCATCACCAACATGGAACACCACGCCAACATCGTGCCCTGGCAGCTGTTGCGGGACCGGACCGGCATCCGGCTGGAGGTGGCCCGGGTGGATGATGACGGTCTTCTCGAGGTGGAGGACCTGAAGAAGAAAATCGTGGAGCTGAAGCCGTCGCTGCTCTCCATGGTCTATGTCTCCAACTCCCTGGGGCTGGTCAATCCGGTCCGGGAGATCATTGCATTCGCCCACCAGCATTCGGTCCCGGTCCTGCTCGACTGCGCCCAGGCGGTTCCCCATTTTCCGGTCGACGTGCAGGAGCTGGACTGCGAGTGGATGGTCTTCAGCGGCCACAAGGTCTTCGGCCCCTCCGGGACGGGGGTCCTCTACGGCAAGGCCGAACGCCTGGAGGCAATGCCTCCCTACCAGGGCGGGGGCGACATGATCGAGTCGGTCAGCTTCGAAAAGACCGTCTTCAAGGGGCCGCCCGAGCGTTTTGAGGCCGGCACCCCCAATATTGCCGGGGCCATCGGACTGGCGGCGGCGCTGGATTACCTGGACTCCCTGGACCGGGAAGCCCTGGTGCAGCACGAGGGAGCCTTGCTGGCGGCCGCCCGGGAGGGACTGGAAAGCCTTCCCGGGGTCCGGATCATCGGCAACGGCCCCGACAAGGCCTCGGTGGTTTCCTTTGTCATGGACTCCGCCCATCCGCACGACATTGCCTCCTTCCTCGACGTGGAGGGCATTGCCATCCGGTCGGGCCATCACTGCACCCAGCCGTTGATGACGCGCCTTGGGCTCACCGGCACGGCCCGGGCCAGCTTCGCCTTCTACAATTCCATGGCGGAAGTGGAGCTGCTGGTCCGCAGCCTCGAAAAGATCCGCAAGTTCTTCGGTTGAGACCGCTCAGCCGAGGCAATCGGCGATCGCGGAGCAGAGGGGCCCGATGTTGCGGCTGTTGATGCCCGCCACGTTGATGCGCCCGCTCTTGACCAGGTAGATGCTGTACTTGTCCCGCAGCTGCTGGACCACCTCCGGACTCAATCCCGAGAAGGAGAACATCCCGCGCTGCTGGCGGATGAAGGAAAAGTCGCCCGGCACCCCGGCCCTGGCCAGCTCGTCGACAAACTGCTCCCGCACGGTGTTGATGCGGACCCGCATGCCCTTCAGTTCCTCTTCCCACTGCTGGCGCAGGGCGGCGTCGTTGAGGACGGTCGAGACGATGGCGCTGCCGTGGGCCGGGGGATTGGAATAGTTGGTCCGGACCAGAACCTTGAGCTGGCTCAGCACCCGCGATGCCTCGTCGGCGTTCTTGGCCACGACATGCATCGCGCCGACCCGGTCTTGGTAGAGCCCGAAATTCTTGGAAAAGGAACTGCAGACCAGGAATTCCATGCCGTACTCGGAGAATGCCCGGATGGCCACGGCATCGTCCACCCAGCCGGTGGCGAATCCCTGGTAAGCGAAGTCCACCACGGGGAGGAGGCGGCGTTCCTTGCAGATCTTGGCAATGGTTTCCCAATCATCGGCATCCGGATCGACACCGGTGGGATTGTGGCAGCAGGCATGAAAGAGCACCACGTCGTTCTCCGGAATATCCTCCAGGACGGTGATCATTCCATCCCGGTTCAGCCCGTGGGTCTCCGGATCGTAGTAGGGGTAGACGTCAATATCGAGATCCGCGGCCTTGAAGATGCCCTGGTGGTTGGCCCAGGTCGGGTTGCTGACCCAGACCTTGCGCCGGCCCAGGCAGTGGCGGATGAAGTCGCCGGCCACGCGCAGGCCGCCCGTCCCGCCGGGTGTATGGACGGAAGCGATACAACGCGTCTCGATCATCTCGTTCCCCTCGCCGAAGACGAGGGCCTGCGTATGGCGCAGGTAGTCCGGATGCCCGTTGATGGGCAGGTAGCCCTTCGTGCCGGGTGTCGCGGCCAGCCGCTTCTCGGCCTCCCGGACACATTCCAGGACCGGCGACTTGCCGCTCTCGTCCTGGTAGACACCAACCGAGAGGTTGATCTTGTCTGGATTCGGGTCGTTCCGGAATGCTTCGGAAAGTCCGAGAATCGGATCCGGCGGGGCGGCGGTAACCAGTTCGAAGAGATTCATAATGCCGCCTATCAAGAGAAAGCAGCCCCCGACATCAAGGAAGGATTTTATAGTATGATAAAATTTTAGTGATTAGGCATTGAACCTGCCGCATCGAACTGCACGGTGAACTTTGGATTCTTGATGAAATTGCAGCGCTACCTGATCCCCCTTTTCCTTTTTGTGCTGGTCTGCCAACCGGCGCCGGCCCAGACGGCTGCGGAAGACAGCCTTTCCCCGGACCGCATTGAAGTCTCGGGAGGCGTGGTCCTGACCGGCACCATCAAGTCGGTCGATTCCCAGTTCCTGACCTTGACCACGGATTACGCCGGGGTGCTGACCATCGACATCAACAAGATCCTCAATGTTCGCTCGACCCGCCGGCTCGGGCTCCACCTTGGGGGCGGAGCGGACTCCCTGGGAGGTGCTTCCCATGACCACCAGTTCCTCGGGAA
>CAJXMX010000334.1 GCA_913056355.1 uncultured Opitutales bacterium | reverse complement strand
TGGCTGACAATTAGGGCGGTTTTGCCGGGGTTGCGGTGCAGGGCTACATGGTAGGTCACAAAGCTGTGCCGGAAGCAATTTTTTGGCGGGCACTTTGGTTTGATGTCCAAGGGCGGTAATCCCTTCCGTTCCCGCTTGGCATTCTCCCGGGCGATGTCATCCGCCTCGACGAGTAGTCCGGCCCGCTTGAACGCTTGTGAGCGCCGGTGCAGCATCTGCCTGTGGGTCATCTCAAAAGCCTGCGGCGGCGTCTTCTTCAACCACGCCCACAGGTTGTCGGGCAGATCCTCGATCCATTGGCGTCGCTTCTTCTTGGTCTTCTCGGCCGGGGTCAGAATACCGCGCTGGATGAAGTCGATCTCCGCGTAGTCGATGCGGGCGATGGCCGAGGAACGCATTCCGGCGAAGGCCCCGAGGGCGAGGAGCCCACATATCTCTGGATCCACCTTCTCGTTGGTCCGGAAGAGGTGACGGATTTCCGCGATGGTCAGGATCTCAGGTTCCTTGTCATGAATCTGGGGCGATTCCACCCGCATCATCGGATTCATGGACAGCCAGCCTTGCTGGTCCCACCAAGAGAAGGCTCCCTGAAAGTAGGTCCGCTTGTTCTTGATGGTGATCGCCCCATAGGGCAGCCCGAAAAGATATTCGCGTAGTTCCTCAGCGGTGAACTCCCGGACGAGCCGGTTTCCGAATTCTGCTTCGAGGTTGGCGAGGGCCCGACGAACATGGCCGATGTAGCTGTGATTCCGCCCCACCCTTTCCATGCTCTGGATATAGGCGGTGGCCGCTTCCCGCAGGTGCCGCTCCCCTAATTGACGGAGCTTGCGTTGTTCAGTCGCCCAGAACTTGAAGACCTCGACCGGATCCGCCTCAGGGGCGATGGCCATGGCCTGCTGCCAGCGCATCAGCTGATGTGGCGGGATAGCTGGAAAGGCTGGATCAGCCCGCTGGGCGGTCTGCTTGAACTGGCCGATGAACTCGTCCCGGGCTGCCGCCGAGGCAAAGAAGCGGTTTCTCTGCTGACCTCCCTCATACCAGCGCGCAACGTAGGGTTTCTTTCGATACGATTGGTAATGGGTAAATATGTTCATCACCCATATAATCTACCAGATCAATTGGCCAATCCTAGGTCTAAGTGCCTCCCCTCGCTATCGGGTCTCGGACATGACCCAAGCTTTAGCCGTTAGCCGGCATTCTTTACACCCTAAGGACTCGTCCGAGACCCGATCCCGATAGCGATCGCGAGTCCCGATTTGAACGGTCCCCAATCAAGGTCCAGTTAAGGTGAATTAAGGAAAAACAGGCCAAAAAGGGCCAATTTTGAGGGTTTTTAGCGAAATCCTTGGATTTCCAAATTTCCGTAAGTCTTTGTTTTTAAGCTCCTTATGAATTCGCCAAAAGTATGGCGGAGAGGGGGGGATTCGAACCCCCGGTACCCTTGTGGGGCACACGCGATTTCCAGTCGCGCACAATCGGCCACTCTGTCACCTCTCCGGAGCCGAAAGACGGGAAGATTTGGGGAAGGAAGGGGAATTGGGCAAGCGGAAATTCTGAAAAAGCGTGGCGGGCGGCTCAGGTGGCCTGGTCCTTGTGGTAATAGGTCCAGAGGGCCCGGGAGAGATCGTTCTCCTTGATCGGCTTGGGAATGAAGTCCCGCATGCCGGCGGCGGCGCTGTTGGTCCGGTCCTCGGTGGTGGCCGCGGCGGTCATGGCGATAATATAGGTATGGGGTGCAGTCTTGAGGAGCTGCCGGGCCGTTTCAAAGCCGTCCATTTCGGGCATCTGGAGGTCGAGAAAGACGATATCGGAAGCCTTGTCTTTCATGGACTGGACGGCCTCCGGCCCGCTGGCCGCCGTCACCACCTCCAGGCCCAGGCGTTTCAGGAGGAGCCGGGCCACCTGCAGGTTGGTGCGATTGTCATCGACCACGAGGATCGGGTTGCGGCGTAGAAGGATGCCCAGTTCGCGGCCCGGAATGGCCCCGAAATCGCGGGAATCCGGCCGGTTGACATGCTGGGCCCGGACGGACGGGTAAAGGGTCCGGACCAGGGACAGCGAACGGAGCGGCTTCATCAGGTAGTCGACCCGCTGCACCCCGGAAACCTCCCAGTTGCGCGGCTCACCGGGATTGGTCAGGATGATCGCCTCCTCGGCGAGGTCGCCGTTGGGCGCGAGATCGATGACGTCCGGCTCGACCACCTCGAGCTGCGGGGTGTGGTTGATGATGACCAGGGAGACCGGCCGTCCTCTCCGCCGGGCGGCCTGGATGGAATCGGCTGTGTCCACTTCCGCCCCGAAGGCGCTGAAACGGCTGCGGTAGAAATCCCGGGTCCGTTGCTTGGGATCGACGATGAGAATCGACAGGGGAGCATCCTCCTGGGCGGGCAGGTGCGGGGCCAGCCAGCCCCCGGAGGCCGTCTGGGCCTTGATCGTGACCGAGAAGACCGAGCCGTTCTCGTCGCTTTCCTTGAGGAGCAGGTCGCCCCCCATGATCTGGGCCAGCTTGCGGCTGATGGTCAGCCCGAGGCCGGTCCCGCCGTACTTGCGGGCGGTGGAGCTGTCCAGCTGGTTGAAGGCCTCGAAAAGGTGGTCCTGCATGAGCGGATCGATTCCCGGGCCGGAATCCTCGACCTGGAACTCCAGCACCGCCCGGTCCTCGTTAAGCGACTGTACGCTGAGGCGGAAGATAATCTGTCCCTCCTCGGTGAACTTGACCGCGTTGCCGAGGAGGTTGACGAGGATCTGCCGCAGCCGGGTCGGGTCGATGTAGAGCTTTTCCGGGACGTCCGGATCGATGTGGTGGAGCAGGTCCAAACCCTTCTGGGTCACGGAAAGGGCGAAGAGGTCGAGGGCGTCCTCGACCAGGTCCACGATATTGGTCTCCACCTGTTCCAGCTGGAGCTTGCCGGCCTCGATCTTGGAAAAGTCGAGGATATCCTCGATAATGCCCAGCAGGCCGTCCGCGCTTTTGCGGATGATGGACAGGTAATCCTTCTGCTCCACGGAGAGGTCCGTCCCGGCCAGCACGGTGCACATGCCGAGGACGCCGTTCATCGGGGTGCGGATCTCGTGGCTCATGTTGGCCAGGAAGCGGCTCTTGGTCTCGTTGGCCTCGGCCGCCTGCAGGGCCAGCTGGTTGGCCCGGTCGATTTCCGCCGAGAGCTTCTGGTTGAGCATTTCGGCCCGCTCCTTGGCGGCCAGAAGGGAGGCCTCCGCCCGCTCGCGCTGGACCGCGATGCCGAAGCCCTTGCAGGCGGCCCGCAGGATGGAGATCTCGGTATCGCTCCAGGGGTGCGGCTTGGAACAGTCGTCGAACCCGACAAAGCCCCACATTCGGTTCTCGATGAAGATCGGGACCAGAAGGATGGAAATGATGTCCTGCCCGGTCAGGACCTTCTGCTCGTTCTCGGTCATCTCCGAGACATGGCCGTAGACGACCTGGTTCCGGTAAAGGATATCCCGCCAGCGGTAGAGGTCCGGCTCCCAGGGGAGGTTCTTCATGGCCGGATTGGTTATCTGGGTGGAAATGTTCGGCGCCACCCACTCGAAGCGCATGGTGATCACGTCCCGGTCGAACTCCTCGTCGTACTGCTCCTCGAAGATGTAGACGCGGTCGACGTTGGCGGCCCAGCCGATGGTCGAGAGCGCTTCCGGCATGACCGCCTCCAGCCCGTGACGGAACTCCAGGAGCTTGGCCAGGGAATCGGCCAGGCCGGTCAGGAGCCGGTCGCGCTGAAGGAGGGAATCCTCGACTTCCTTTCGGTCCGATATATCGAGAACCAGGGAGGTCACGCCCTTCAGGGATCCGTCGGTGTCGCGCAGGGCGCGCACGGAAATGTCCCCCCAGAAAATGGAGCCGTCCTTGCGGCGGAACCTCCGTTCCACCCGGTAGGCGGTGACGTCCCCCTTGAAGAGGGATTTCATCATCTTGCGGCTTTCCACCCGGTCCTCCTCGGCCGAGAGGTCCACAGCGTTGGGCGTATCCTCCATGGTGTAGCCGTAAAGCTCCGTCCAGCGGTCGTTGACCCGCTGGAAGCGGCCGTTTTCGTCCATCACCGCGATGGCCGCGGCGCTGTTGTCAAAAATGCTCCGGAAAAGCTTTTCCCGGTCCATGATCTCCATGGCCAGGCGCTTCTGGCGCTCGACCGCCGTCCGCAGGCGGTTGCCGATGACCAGCAGGCTGGTGGCGATGATGCTGATCAGGAGGGTCAGGCGGATGGTGTAGGCCTGGGCCGCGCGGATCTCCCCCACCAGGCTGGCATAGGGGACGCCGGCCGCCACCACGTAACCGGGGGAACGGTCCCCGATGGCGGAGGCCCGGGAATAGGCGACAAGCCCGAAGCCCATGTCCCCGCCCTCCTCGTAGGCCACCACCGGAACCAGATGCTGAAAGGCGGAGACCAGCTGCACCGAGGGCTCCACCGGCTTGGGGACCCGCAGGACGACGAGGTCCGAAAGGCTGTTATTGCCCTCCAGATCGGA
>CAJXMX010000333.1 GCA_913056355.1 uncultured Opitutales bacterium | reverse complement strand
ATTTCCGTTGATGAAGAACTTCCCCCCACTTCCTTCAGGTGCGAATGGAATGATCTTCGGCTTCCGCCGCAGCAGGGCCTGGATTTCCAAAGCCTGCTGGTCAACGATACCGTGGACAGGCTGACCCTTCTCAATATCCGGGGAGAGGCCGCGATCAACCCTGCCAACGGTATCGAATGCGCGATTATCGACAACTCCTGCCGGCTTCAGGCGGAGCAGGCAGGGCTGACCACATGGGATCCCCGGGGCTATGTAATCCTGGCCCTGTCATCGGCAATCCGCCAGGCAGCGGGAGCCCTCATCAATCGCCAACTCTACCAGCTGTACCTTTATAATCTGCGTGAATACAAGTCCCGCCTGATTCCGGTTGTGGCAGATGCGTTGGACCCGGATTTCATGGTCCAGGTCCTTCGGGGACTGTTGTCCGAGGAAATCAGCATTCGAAACCTGTCCCAGATCCTGGATGCAGCCCTGGAACTGCGGGCCACGATCAACGTGGATACGGGTAAATACATCGTCTTTCCTCCCACTACGGGAGGGGTCCATACAAATCGTTACAAGAGAACCGTGTCTGACCTGATGCCTTGCGACTATGTGGAATTCATTCGTGCACGCCTTAAGCGCTACATCAGTCACAAGTATACCCGGGGCAGCAGCACGCTGGTTGTTTACCTCATGAATCCACGTGCGGAGGAGGTTCTCGCGGATTCCCAAAATCCTGCTCCCGATGTGGAAGCTGCCATTCTCAAGGCGGTCAGGGATGAGGTCGGATCGCTGCCTTCCACGACGCAAAGCCCGGTTATTTTGACGACCATGGAAGTGAGGCGCAGGTTGCGTGGAATGATCTCGCCCGAGTTCCCCCACTTGGCAGTGCTATCCTATCAGGAACTGTCGCCGGACCTCAATATCCAGCCGATTGCCCGCATCAATCCCGACTTGTAGCGCGCCGGCGGGCTCCCGTACGCGCCGGGCGCCTGTGCGCCCGGCTAAAATGCGGGTGAATCACAGTGCCCGGGGCGGGACTTGAAGGAGGTCAATTATCGCACTGTTCTTAACCTGATTTCACTAACCCTTGTGATTCAGAACCTTGGGAAAATCCCCATCTGGCAGGCAAGTGTCCTTTCGTGCACCAAAATGCTGCTGTTTGAGCAAGTTTTGAGCAAGATTTCGGGGTGGCATTCATTACTTTTGTAGGACTTCCCAGTGTCCTCCCTTTGCCGGTCCGATTCTTCGGAGTCTCTCAAGCGCTTTGAGTTTGCGGATGTTCTCCTCAATCTTCCTAGTGGAGATTCCAACCTGCTCGGCCAGAGTAGTGGCGGGAGTTTTCGGTTTCTCTGCCAAAATTGTTAAAATCTTGGTTTGGTTCTCAGTAAGGTTTTCCCCGACCTTTTCCCCGACCTTTTCATTCAATCTGGTCGGTGAAGAATTTGTCGCAATGGCCGCCAGATAACTTTCTGAAAAGGGGAACTCCAACCAGAGATCATTCGCTTGAAAGCGAAATTCTGGTTGAGGACTTCCTGAATCTTTACAGGCAGAGAGAATCCTCTCAATACCCCGGCCCCAGGTTTCAATCTCTCCGGCCCTGAAGAAGGCGTTGGCGACTCCAGGATTATACGGGCGCGAGGAATGTTCTCCGAGCAGGTTGTCCAATGTCCAGCCTTCGGGTAATTCCGCTGAGTTCCAAATTTTCAACTTATCCTCATAGACACGGATTTGCACTGGAGCATTGCTCGAATAGTCCTTGTGGATGAGGGCGTTCAGTACTGCTTCCCGTAATGCCTCCGGCGGGACCGGCAGTGTTTCTATCCTTTGGATTCCCCGATAGGAGATGGCCGCCTTCAGGTACTTGGTTTGCAGCAGATCCAGTGTTTTGTGGACCTGTTCAAAAAGATTTCCTCGCACTTCATCGTGGTAGGCGATTTCAGCTTCGGTACGAAAATAACCGATTTTGACATAGGCCCCGGTAATGAACTTCTCAGGATCCGGATGGAAGAGCAGGATGGCTGCCCGTTTGAGGTATTTCCCATCCGTCAGGTTGAGTTTTTCTACCATGCCGTTGATCGACCCCTGGATCGAGGCTGCATCCGCTCGGCGGCCTTCTTTGGCAAGATCCCGGAACTGCCGAACTGCTTCGCCGGATAAGTCCTTTGTACCGACTCCCGGTACCGGCACGCTGTCCCACGTCCGACCTTGCTTGCGCAGGAGAAAGCGGTCGAGAGCGGCGCCCTTCAATTCCTGTTTGGTACTTCCACTACGGTAATGGTACTGCCCCTTGTAGCTGACTGGGCTGGGGTAGGAATCGACGATGATCTCCAGATAGTCCCCATTCACAGATTCCATTAAGTTGACCGCAACCATGATGCCCAGAATATCACGGACTTTGTTGGGAATGACTTCGAGCAACTGTGATGCATTGGATAGCCCAACTACCTTTCCCTTGTCATTCATCCCAATATACAAGATCCCACCCTCAGCGTTCGCGTATCCGCAGATCCACTTCAAGTATTCGTCGTGCCACGATTCCTTGTATTCTATGTTTTGTGATTCCATCCTCAGGAAAGTCCCTCCCATTCATTGATGAAACAACTTTTCTGGCAATCGTTTAAACCCGATCTGATCCTTCGCGATGGAAACCATAGCGGGAGATTTTCCCGCCCCGTCGAAATTCTACCAATTTCTCAATATGTTCAGACACAAGGGCTTGCAGTCGCGTGCAACCAAGTGAAATAAAGTGCCCGGGGCGGGACTTGAACCCGCACGCCCTTGCGGGCAACAGATTTTAAGTCTGCAGTGTCTACCGATTCCACCACCCGGGCTTCATGGGTGGAAAAGTGACGGAAGGAGAGGGTGGGTCAACGCCTATTTCAGGTTGCCTAATGGCCGGGAGCGTTGATGAATAGCCGCGTGGGCCCGCCCGGAAAAAACCTCTTCCAGCTGCTGGTATTGACCGTCCTCTGCGGGGTGGCGCTGCCGGGAATCGCTGCCGCGTTCGAGACCTGGCAGGTCGGGGAGACGACTTACGACAAGGTGCGGGTGCGGGAGGTGACCCCGGCCACGGTGACGATTTTCCATTCCGGCGGCATCCAGCAGCTGGAGCTGGCCGGTCTTCCTCCGGAACTGCAGGAGCGCTTTGGATACAATGCGGAGGTGGCGGACCGCTGGGAGGCGCAGACCCATGCCGCGCGCCAGGAGCAGGTGGCGGAGTTGCGGGACAAGCTGGCTGCGGGGCCACCGGAAAAGCCGTCTGAAGCGCTGCTCCGGGGGATCGATCCGGCGGTGGTGGTCATTCGCGACGAGGTGGACCTGCGGCCGGCCTACCGGGAGATGGGGTTGTTCAGCAAGGACCAGGGGCGGCGGCCCAGCTGCAGCGTCTTTGCCGTGGTCAGCGCGCTGGAGTACGAGAGCGGCTTGCGGAACGGGACCCCCGAGCGGCTCTCCGAAGAGTTCCTGATCTGGGCCATGCGGAAGATGCATCCGGGAATCCCGGTCGATGACGGCTACCATTTCCGGGAGGTCATCGCGGCCTTGCAGGCTTATGGAGTTCCTCCGTTTGAAGTGATGCCGAACACCATCGGCAAGCGCATCGAGGACATCCAGCCGACGAGCGAAGCGGTTGCCTCCGCGGAGCCCCACCGGAGCGTGGCCCCGGTCTGGTTCCGGTCCGACGACCCGCAGTTGCTGGAGCGGATTGTCGGCGCCCTCAACCACGGAAAGCCGGTCATCATCGGCATCCGCTGGCCCAACTGGCGCACTTTCTGGGATACCAATCTCCTCCACAAGCAGACACCGATGGAGGATGCCGGCCATGCGGTTACCCTGGTCGGCTATCGCAAGTCCGGCAACGGGTCGCTGGAGGATATGCGCTTCATCTTCCGCAACTCCTTCGGCCCGGAATGGGGACTCGGGGGCTACGCCTTCGTCACCGGGCTCTACCTGCGGGAAAACCTGCTCTCGGCCTTCTACCTGAACGTGCCCTGATCTTCATGCTCCCCGCGGCTCCGCGAGAGACAAATCTCAAGGCAATAATAATCGGATAAGGACAAGCCTGGGACAGTTGCCTACTTCCGCTCGGTGCGGAGCAGGATGTCCTTGGCCGAGGCGCCGGCCGGAATGAAGGGCATCACGTGCTCGGTGTAGGGAACTACCACGTCCAGCATGTACGGGCCCGGATCGGCCAGCATCTCCCGAATGGCGTCGCGGAGGTCCTCCTTCTTGACCACGCGCTTGCACTTGATCCCGAAGCCTTTGCAGATCTCCGGCCAGTTCGGGTAGAGGGCGTCGACATTTTCCGGTCCGCCGATGTTTTCCGGATGACCGAGGACGGTCTGGCCGCGGACACCCTCGTAAAGGATGTCTTCCCACTGCACCACCATGCCGAGGTGCTGGTTGTTGAGCAGCATGATCTTGACCGGGATCTTCTCCATGATGGCCGTGGCCAGCTCCTGGACGTTCATCATGAAGGAGCCGTCGCCGTCGATATCGACCACGGTCCGGTCCGG
>CAJXMX010000332.1 GCA_913056355.1 uncultured Opitutales bacterium | reverse complement strand
AATCGAGCCGAAGGCGTCCATGACCCCCCAGACGGTTCCCAGCAGCCCCAGGAAGGGAGCGCCGGAGACAATAGAGCCGAGGAGGGTCATGCGGCTCTCGTAGCGCAGAAGCGACCAGGAAACGGCCCGTTGCAGGGCGTTCTCCACGTGCCCCATGGCGTGTTTTCCATTGGATCCGGCATGCCAGGCTTTCAAGGCTTCCCGGCCCAGGTGGGCGTAGGGACCGTGCGAGCCCGGCAGGTTGGGATCGATCTTGAGGACCAGGTCCGTGGCGTCCAGCCGGCGCTGGAAAGAGCGGTTCTGGTCCCGGAATTTGGCCAGTTCGAGGTACTTGCCGACCATCACCGTCCAGGCCAGCAGGCTGAAGACCACCAGCAGCATGACAATGGCCTTTCCGGCGAGGTTGGACTGCGAGAAGGCCTGCAGCATGGCCAGCGATTGAAGGTCAAAAAGAGACATCATGGAATCCGTCGTCAACATGCGTGGGGGAATCATTGAGGCGCCTTATCGGGCGGCAACGGAAAAGTCCGGCCGGCCAGCATTTTTCTCGACAAGGGCGGTGCCAAAAATGAGCGTTATCACTCATTCAGTTAATCCATCCTACCTACTCATGCCCAAAAACGTTTTAGACGAACTCTCGAGCAAGATGGCCGCCATCTCCGGCAAGCACGCCCTGGTCGGCCCGGACGGCTTTGTCGACAAGATCATCCATCCGGTCAAGAACCGCTATGGACAGGGGGACCAGTTCGAGGCGATGGCCACCATCGAGGAATTCGGCCAGCGCATCCTCGCCGCGTCCGGCAAATCGGCCAACATCGAGCTTTTCGAGCAATACCAGAAGCTCGGTGGCAACGGGCCCATCATGGCCAACTGCCTCGCCGCCGAGGGGCTCAAGGTGAAGTATGTCGGCGCCCTCGGCCAACCGGTGCATCCCGTCTTCGAGGAATTCGCCCACAGGACCGAGGCTGTCAGCATCTGCGAGCCGGGCATCACCAACGCCCTCGAGTTCAGCGACGGCAAACTGATGCTGGGCGAAATGGCCGGACTGGATAACATCACCCTGCCCCGCATCCTCGAGGTCATGGGCGAAGGGGCCTTCATCGACGCCGTCAGCCGGGCCGACTTGATCGCCCTCGTCAACTGGACCATGATTCCCAACCTGACCGCCCTCCTGGAAGGGCTCCTGACCGAGATCCTGCCCAATCTCGGGCCCCGGGAAAGCGGCCGGCACTTCTTCTTCGACCTCTGCGATCCGGCCAAGCGCTCCAAGGGGGACCTGCGCGAGGTCCTCTCCGTCATTTCCCGCTTCCGGTCCCACGGCTCGGTGACCCTCGGCCTCAACCACTCGGAGGGCCGCCAGGTGGCGGATGTCCTCGATGTCGGCACCATCGGCGACGGGGCCGAGGAGCTCAAGGCCGGGGCCACCCGGATCCGCAACGCGATGAACATTTCCTGCGTGGTCGTGCACCCCCGCGAAGGGGCCGCCTGCGCCACCCGCGACGGGTCCTGGTACGTCCAGGGGCCCTTCTGCCGGAAGCCCAAGATCTCCACCGGGGCGGGCGACCATTTCAACGCCGGTTTTTCGGCCGCGGAGGTCATCGGGCTCTCCCCGGAAGCCTGCCTGACGGTGGCCGTGGCCACCTCCGGACAGTACGTCCGCACCGGCCGCAGTCCCTCCCTCAGGGAGACCGCGCGCTTCATCGAAAGCTGGACGTCCGGAACATTATCTGATTAATTTGGAGCCATGACCGAGAACGATGGGACCAGAGGATTTCTCATCTCTTTCGAAGGTTCGGAAGGGAGCGGCAAGTCCACCCAGATCAGCCGGATCGCGGACCGGTTCGAGGACGCCGGCTACGAGGTCGTGGTGACCCGCGAGCCCGGTGGGACCGCCATCGGTGAGGAGATCCGGCACATCCTGATGCACTTCGCCGAGGCCTCCAACATGATGCCTGAAACGGAGCTCCTGCTCTTTGCCGCCAGCCGTGCCCAGCTCGTCCGGGAAGTGATCCTGCCGGCCGTCGAGGCAGGCAAGATCGTCCTCTGCGACCGCTTCATGGATTCCACCACGGTCTACCAGGGGGTGGCACGCAATATCCAGTCCGAGCCGGTCCACCTGATCAACACCTTCGCCGTGGGGAATATGATCCCCGACGTGACGGTGGTCATCGACCTCGATGCCGAGGTCGGGCTCTCCCGCATCCGCCACCGGGCCAACGACCTGCCGGACCGCATGGAACAGGAGAACATCCACTTCTACGAGAAGGTTCGCAACGGCTACCTGATGCTGGCCAAGGCCATGCCCGAGCGCTTCATCGTCGTCGACGGCGAGCTGCAGCGCGAGGAGCTGGAACAGACGATCTGGAAAGAACTGCGCCAGCGGGTCATCTAGCATGCCCGGCCTGGACTCATTGCCGCCGGCCATCCGGTCCCTGCGCCCGGTCCAGACCCTCGAGGCCAACCTTGAACGCGGCCGCCTGGCCCATGCCATCCTGCTCAAGGGGGAGGACCTGAACCTCCTCGAGACGGTGGCCGTGGCCCTGGCCGGCAACCTGCTGGAGGCCAGGGGCGATCCCAGCCACCACCCCGATTTCTTCACCCTGCGGCCGGCCAAGCGCGCGCGCTACATCGTGGTTGGCGAGCGGGACAAGAACGAGCCGAACACCATGCGTCGACTCATCCGGGACCTCAACCAGAGTTCCAACCAGGGCGGGTACAAGGTGGCGGTGGTCTACGAGGCCGACCGCATGAACGCGGCCGCCGCGAATGCCTTTCTCAAGACCCTCGAGGAGCCCCCGCCGCAGACCGTTATCCTGCTCCTGACGACCCGGCCCTACGATCTCATCGAGACCATCCGCTCGCGCTGTTTCCAGTTCAAGATCCCCTCACGCTGGACCGCCTCGGATTCCCCGGAATGGGCCGGCTGGCTGGAGGATTACCGGGGCTGGATCAAGTGGCTGCACCGGGACGCGGCGGAAGCCCGGGCCCATCCCGACCGGGCCATCCTGCAGATGTACGGGCTCATCGCCCGCTTCACGGAACACATCGAGAAGATCTCCGACGGCAGCTGGAAGGAACAGGAGAGTTCCCTCCCGGACAGCATGACCGACGAGGAGATCGAGGCCCTCAAGGTCGGCATGCGCAAGGGCGAGCGGGACAAGCTGCTCATCGAGATCGAGGAAAACACCCGTCTGGCGGCCATCGAACTGAGCCACGAGGTCCCTTTCCCGGCCCAGCTTCTGGCCCGCTCCGTGGAGGCCCTGGAATCAACCACCGGCCTCCTGGCCCTGAACATGAAGGACGACGCGGCCATCGAGTCCTTCCTGCTCCAGTCGCTCAAGATCTGGACCTGAAGCCGCTCAGCAGCGCAGGAGCAGCTCAGTCTTCCGGTGAATGGCGCATTCGCAGCCCTTGACGGTCAGCACGTCGCACTCCGAGCCAAGAATGTAGGGATGCCCGGTGGCATCCATTTTCCGGCGCAGCTCCGCCGCCTCCGCTTCCAGCTTCGACTCGGGATACTCCTTGTCTGAAAAGAATTTCTTGCTGGGAAGATTGCCGAAAAGGACGGTATCCCTGCTGGTATAGGGAACCGCCTCCCAGAGCGGCACCGGGCTGCCAAGGCTCAGGATGGCCGGATTCAGCTGCTGGAATTTCCCGATCATGACGGGAATCAGCTCCCCGCAGTCATGGAAGATCAGGTCCACCCCGTGAGCCTCCATGAGGTCCACCAGCCGCCGGTTGTACTGGATGACCATCCGGTCGAAGATTTCCGGATCCGCTTCCAGTTGTTTTGGGGACAGGTAAATTGTGTTCGCCGCCGGTTCGCACACACAAATGGCCCGGGCACCAGCCTCGATCTGGAGCCCGATCCAGTGCGCCACCACCTCCGTTGCCAGCTGGAGGATCTCGTGGATCCCGACCACTTCCTCGTCATCCTCGTCCCCCACTTCCGCCATGTAGACCTGGGTGATGGGATCCTCGATGAGCTTGGTCAGGAAGGAAAAGGGACCGATGGACATGCCGATCGGGACCAGGTCCGGCTCCGCCGCCACGCACTTCAAGGCCCCCAGGGCGCCGGACATCCCGGGCGTGGCCGGCTGGCCCGGAAGGCGCTCCCGGACCCGCTCCAGCAGGGCCCCGTGATCCTCCTCGACATCGAAATGAAACTGCTCCCGTTCCGTCCCGGGGACCCCCAGCAGGGTCAGCAGGAACTCCTTCTCGATCTGCAGGTCCATCAGGGGAAAGGCCAGGGGCGAACGAAAGCGGCGGGCGGCCTCGGTGATGACCGCTCCCAGGCGGGGGCCGTCGCGGCGGATGGCCTCGGGATCCTCCTTTTCAGACAGGACCAGGTCGGCCCCGATGGGCATGGCCAGGCGTTGTTGAGCCAGCTTCAGGTAGAATTCGCGATCCATGTTCTCAGCTTATCAGATTCCCCTGCCGCTGGATTGTACCTGCCGGGGAAGAGCTGGTAAAATGAGCAGAATCGGCCGCACCGGGCCCG
>CAJXMX010000331.1 GCA_913056355.1 uncultured Opitutales bacterium | reverse complement strand
CGAGATCGCGGACCCGAAGGGGTACGTGAAGGTCCGCGACACCTACCAGACCGAGGCGTACGACGAGGTCTACGCGGTCGGCATCGCCGCGGCCGTGACCGCACCGTGGACGACCCCGGTGCCGGTCGGGATCCCGAAGACCGGGCTGCCGACCGAGGCCCAGGCCCACACCGCCGCGAAGAACATCGTCTCCCAGGTGAAGGGCGAGGAGCTGACCGCCCACAAGGAGTTCGGCGACATCCCCGCCGTGTGCGTGATGGACGCCGGCAACAACGGCGTGATGATCCTGGCCGACAAGATGCTGCCGCCCCGCAAGCACGGTGTGCTGATCCCGGGTCCGCAGTCCCACGCGATGAAGCTGGCCTTCGAGAAGTACTTCCTGTGGAAGGCGCGCCACGGCTACGTGCGACTGCCGTAGCGCGTCACCGGGTCAGCGCACCGCGGCCAGCAGGGCGCGGGTGCGCTGGCCCAGGGCCTCGCCCAGCCGGCTCCACTCCTCCTGTTGGAAGACCAGCGGCAGAAGGTCCATGGTCCAGGGACGGCTTTCCCCGGCATCCTCCGAGTAGACATTGTAAGTGATGCCGTTCTCCCGGATAATCCGGCCCATCTGCTCTTGCCGGCGGTTGAACTCCCCGGCATCCCAGCCCTGCAGGATCCCGGACAATTCCTCCCAGTGCCGGCGCGGCTGCAGATTCCCGTCGAGAAACTCGTCGTAGTATTGCTCCGGGGGACGGTAGCTCTCGAGGGGAAATGCAGCGGTGCTCATGAATGCCGGAAGAACAACAAATTTATCGCCGCAAATCCAGCGTATACGGAAATTCCAGGGATTGCGGGGCCTTCTCCATCCTCGGTGAAGCGCCGGGGGAGTGGCCGTAGGGGGTGAAGCGGGCCAGCCGGCGGCCCTCCGCCTCGTTGCTGTTGATGGGGAATTTCTCGTAATTGCGCCCGCCGGGATGGCCGACGTGGTAGGTGCAGCCGGCCACCACGGTGTGGGACCAGTTGTCGACCAGGTCGAAGACCAGCGGCACGTCCGGCTTCAGGGTCGGGTGCAGGCAGGAAGGGGGTTGCCAGGCACGGAAGCGGACCGCGCAGACGTACTCCCCTTCCCTCCCGGTGCAGACCAGGGGCAGCGGCTTTCCATTACACAAGACGGTGTAACGCTCCGGTATGTAACCGGTGAGCTTGACCTGCAGCCGCTCCACCGAGGAATCGACAAAACGGACCGTGCCGCCGCCGGCGGTCTCCTCCCCGAGGACATGCCACGGCTCGAGGGCCTGGCGCAGCTCCATGACCATGTCCCTGTATTGGACTTTCCCATACCAGGGGAAGCGGAACTCGTAATGGGCCTCGAACCAGACCGGATCAAAGGCCATGCCCCCGGCATTGAGATCCTCTATGATGTCCAGAAGGTCCTGCCAGATGAACTCCGGAAGCATGAAGCGGTCGTGGAGCTGGGTCCCCCAGCGGACCAGGCGTCGCGGCCGGTAGGGCTTGTCCCAGAGCATGCTGATCAGGCCGCGGACCAGCAGCTGCTGTGAAAGGCTCATCCGCTCGTGCGGGGGCATCTCGAAGGAGCGCAGCTCGAGCAGGCCCAGGCGGCCGCTGGAGCGGTCCGGGTTGTACAATTTATCAATACAGAATTCCGCCCGGTGGGTGTTGCCGGTAATGTCCGTCAGGAGGTGGCGGAAAATCCGGTCCACCAGCCACGGCGGGCAGTTGTCGCCGGACTCCTCGATTTCCTGCAGGGCGATTTCCAGCTCGTACAGGGAATCGTTGCGGGCCTCGTCGATCCGCGGGCTCTGGCTGGTCGGCCCGATAAAGAGGCTGGCGAAGAGGTAGGACAGGGAGGGATGGTGATGCCAGTAGGCGACCATGCTTCCGAGCAGGTCCGGCCGCCGCAGGAAGGGGCTGTCCTGGGGGGACTTGCCTCCGAAGACGAAGTGGTTGCCTCCGCCGGTCCCGGTATGGCGCCCGTCCAGCATGAACTTCTCCGTTCCGAGCCGCGACTGCCGTGCCTCGTGGTAGAGGACGAGGGTCCGGTCGACCAGTTCCTGCCAGTTTTCGGAGGGATGGATGTTGACCTCGATGACGCCCGGGTCGGGGGTGATTTCAAAGCTGTTGATACGGGGATCGAAGGGCGGCTTTTCCCCCTCGATAATGACCTTGAAGCCGGTCTGCTCCGCCGTGTGCTCGATGGCTGCCACCAGGTCCAGATAGGCCTCGGCCGATTCCAGAGGCGGGACGAAAATGTAGATCAGGCCGTCGCGTTCCTCGACACAGAGGGCTGTCCGGACGATCGAGGCGGAGAGGTTGTCCTTCATTTCCTCCTCCCCTTCCAGACTCTGACGCTGGGGCCGCAGCTCGGGGCTGAGGTACGCGGTGGCGTCATCCGGGACCACGCCCAGGCTCCGCTGTTGCCGCGAGGTGATCGGGTCCTCGACGCGGATGGTAGAGGGATCCACCGGGGCGAAGCCGGTCCCCTTGGGCTCCTCGTACCAGGTCAGGCTCTTCAACGGCAGGCGCAGCCCCATCGGGGAGTCGCCCGGGATCAGCATCATGTTCTGGTTCCGGACCTCCCACTTGCTGCTGGCCCACTTGGCCTGCCAGAGCTGGTACTTGAGCGGCATGACCCAGCCCCGCGGATGGTTCAGGCCGCGCTCGAAGACCTTGGCCATGCGGGCCCGCTCTTCCGGATCCTCCAGCTTGTTGTCGGTCGGGTCGACGTTGCCCGGCAGTCGCTGCTCCTTCCAGAGGTAGTAGGCCACGTCCTCGTAGGCCGGCATGATGAAATCGCTCTGGACGCCGAGGGCTTCCGACAACTTGGCCGCAAAGGCCCTGGCATCCTGGAAGGTGTAGCCGGGCTTGTCGCCCAGCTTGCCCAGCAGTTCCGGATTTTTCCAGACCGGCTCCCCGTCCTTGCGCCAGTAGCAGGTGAAGGCCCAGCGCGGCAAAGACTCCCCGGGATACCACTTTCCCTGCCCGTAGTGGAGGACCCCCCCCGGTGCAAATTCGTCCCACAGGCGCCGCAGTAGCTCTTCCGAGAGCATGCGCTTGCGCGGGCCCACGGCGACCGAGTTCCACTCCGGTCCGTCCGGGTCGTCGATGGAGATGAAGGTCGGCTCGCCACCCATGGTCAGGCGGACATCCTGCTCCTGCAGCCGCTGGTCGATGCTTCCCCCGAGGGCCATGACCCGCTCCCATTCCTCGTCGCTGTAGGGCTTGGTGGACCGGGGCAGCTCGTTGACCCGCTTGACGGTCATGTCGAAGGAGAAGGTCGTCTCCACCTTCTCCGACGAGCCGGTGATGGGGGCCGCGCTCAGGGGCCGGGGGGAACAGGCCAGCGGGATGTGCCCCTCCCCGGCCAGCAGGCCGGAGGTCGGGTCCAGGCCGACCCAGCCCGCCCCCGGCAGGTAGACCTCCGCCCAGGCGTGCAGGTCGGTGAAATCATGCTCCGCCCCGGAAGGACCATCCAGGGACTTGATATCGGGGGTCAGCTGGATCAGGTAGCCGGAGACAAAGCGCGCCGCCAGGCCGAACCGGCGAAAGAGGTTGATGATCAGCCAGGCGCTGTCCCGGCAGGATCCGGACTTTTTCCCGAGGGTCTCCTCGGGCGTCTGGATTCCTGCCTCCATCCGGATGTTGTAGGCGATCAACTCCTGCAGATGCGCGTTGATGCGGGTCAGGAACTGGATGGTGGGCTGCCTGCTGGTGTCCACCCATTGGCACAGCTCCTCGAAGAGCGGACCGCCGTCCTCGGGATCCGTGAGGTACGGCTTCAGTTCATGGAGCAGGTGGTCGTCGTACGAAAAAGGATACTTTTCAGCGTAGCCCTCGAGGAAGAAATCGTAGGGGTTTATGACCGGCATCTCGGCCAGCAGGTCCACCTCCACCTTGAATTCCCTGACCTTTTCGGGGAAGACCACCCGGGCCAGGAAGTTGCCCTGGGGATCCTGCTGCCAGTTCAGGAAGTGCGGCTTCGGGGAGACGCTCAGGCTGTAGCTGAGGATCGGGGTCCGGCAATGCGGGGCCGGCCGCAGCCGGATGATCTGGGGCGACAGGCTGGCCGGCCGCTCGTATGTATAATGGGTCTTGTGATGGAGAGAGACGTTGATAGCCATGGATGGTAATTCGAGAGGATTGACTGATGGGCCGCCGGGTGGGGTTTGACTTGCCATGCCGGCATCCGTCAAATCGCCCCCGGAAACGCGCGCTATAGCGGTTTATTCAGCGGCGGCTGTCAAGATTACCGGCATGGCAAAATCAGGTCGTTTTCAGTTGTCTGCAAATCCAAGTGAGCATTTCTGATGCCGTTGCGGCCAGCCTTCTGACAGTAATCTGCATAATTCGTTTCGACCCGGCTGGTTTCCCTGATAGGCTGCGGCATGATTAGCTACTTCCGCACCGCGCCCCTCGCACTCACCGCCCTGATCATGGCCGCTCCTTCCTTCGGGCAGGTTCCGGATGCGGGGAACTTTATCACCGGGGACTCGAAATCCGCCATGTACCAGGACG